>NZ_JACZCQ010000001.1:364102-728204 GCF_014904705.1 Nisaea sediminum | reverse complement strand
CGCCCCAAAAAAAGGACCGCGGGGGGGGCGGCCCCAGGGGGCCGCCTCCGTTTTTATTTCTTCATCTTGGCGCAGGCCGCAGCGATGGCGGCCATCTGCGGGTCGGTCAGCGGCTGGCCGTTGTACTCAAGGCGTCCGGAACCGATATCGTATTTCACGGTGCCAATTCCGGCCTCCGCCGAGGTGCCGCCGGGCAGCGCGAACAGCTCCGCCAGCTCGAGCGTCAGGGGAATGGTGATTGATTTCGGCGCCTCGATGATCACCGAGCCCGGAAGATCGGCGCCCGCGACCGCATTACCCCGCGCATCGACCCCAGGCTTGTACTCGACGTCGGCCGAGGGCTGGTAGGCAATCACCCGCTGACAGTCGCGCTTGGAGACCTTTATTCCGGCAGGATCGTCCTCCGCTGCCGGAGCGATTCCGGGAAGCGAGACCAGAAGCGTCGCCAATCCGGCGATGCCTACGAGCTTCAATTTCTTGGAAAAGTTCATTTCATGTCTCCCGACGCCCCGGAGCGGACTTTTGATAACAAAATCCGTATGAGAATCGTTATCATTTAACCTTACTGCAAAAAAATGGATGACGCCCCGGACAACATGTCATATGGTCGCATCCTAATAATTAAAAACAAGTCCGAGCCGCGAATTTGGCCCGAGTTTAGGGAGGAAGCGAACCCTGCCGATTTGTCGTCAGGGTCGAATCATAAAAAAAATTCGCCGGCAAGATCCCTGGGGTCTTGCCGTTTTTTCTTTGGTTCAGACGCTTCCGCTACCAGTTCTTGATCGCATCGCGAAACGAGAACAGATCCGCCCCGATGACATAATCGACCAGAAGCGTGCCGAGGATCGCCGCCACGGTAGCACCAGCTGCCTTCTTCCAAAGATGCGGGCGCCGCGGCGCACTCGCCGCATGTCCCTCCTCGGCTTCGTCCGGGACGCGCACGCCGATCGGCAAGGCCATCAGAAAGAACCACCACCAGAGCAGCAGAAAGACGACGACGACGGAAACCGGGTCCTGCATGCTGTGGTACTCAGGCCTGCTCGAGTTCGACGAGAGTGCCTGCGAAATCCTTCGGATGCAGGAACAACACCGGTTTGCCGTGTGCGCCGATCTTCGGCTCCCCGTCTCCGAGCACCCGAGCGCCTTCCGACTTCAAACGGTCCCGCGCAGCGAGTATATCCTCGACCTCATAGCAGACATGATGCATGCCGCCGGACGGATTCTTCTCGAGAAAAGCCGTAATCGGCGACGCGTCACCGAACGGATGCAACAGTTCGATCTTGGTATTCGGAAGCTCGACAAAGACGACCGTCACGCCGTGCTCCGGCAAGTCCTCCGGTGCGCTGACCTTGGCGCCAAGCGCACCGCGATAGGTCGAACAGGCGGCATCGAGATCCGGCACCGCAATCGCGACATGGTTCAAACGGCCGATCATCGCACCCTTCCCTTCTCTGTTCTCAAACTCTCAGCACATGCACCGTGGTCACCGGGCGCTTGCCGTATTCCGCTTTCACGACCCGACGGACAGCCCGCCGCACCGCTTCACCGACCTCGTCGTCATTGCCTCGCGCCTTCTTCCCCAGCGCCTCGACCGCTTCCCATATGAGGTCCTTCGCGGTCTCGCTCAATGCGGCAATTTCGCCCTCGTCCGCGATCCCGTTGAAGGTCACGACCGGATCGCCGTGCAGATGGCCCTTGCCTTCAAGCAGGACCGTGACTGAGACGGCCCCGTTGAAGAGCATCTTCTTCCGGTCGCCGAACACGCTCGACTCAAGCGGCCTCAGCCGGCCGCCATCCATGGTGAAGGCCCCCGTCGGCACCCAGCCGACAATCTCCGCCGCGCCTTCCTTGAGTCGGATCATGCTTCCGTTCCCGGGCACGACAGCCTCCGGAACCTGGCACTGACGGGCAAGCCGCGCATGGGCCTCGAGGTGCCGCGGGGTACCGTGAACCGGAACCGCGATTTTGGGCCGGATGTACTGGTACATCTCGACCAGCTCCTCCCGCGCCGGATGACCCGAGACGTGGACATGATGTTCGCGTTCGGTCACGACCTCGATGCCGCGGGAGACGAGCTTGCTCTGGATCCGGCCGATCGCCGCTTCGTTGCCCGGGATCTCACGGGAGGAGAAGATCACGACGTCACCGCGCTCAAGAACGATCTCCTGGTGCGCATTGTCGGCGATCCGCGCAAGAGCGGCGCGCGGCTCTCCCTGCGAGCCGGTGCAGATCAGCACCAGCTTGTCGCGCGGGATGAACCCCGCATCCTTCTCCGAGACGAATTCGGGAATGTCCCGCAGGTAACCGTTCTGCAGCGCCGCCTCGTACATTTTCCAGAGGGAACGCCCGACCAGCGCAACGTTACGTCCCGCAGCCTTTGCCGCCGCCGAGATCGTCGCCAGACGGCCGACATTGGAGGCGAAGCAGGTGATGGCGATCCGGTGCTTGTCGTATTTCCGGAACAGCACGGCGAGCGAGTCCGTCAGGCTCGCCTCGGAGCCTGAGCGGCCGGGATCGAGGACGTTGGTCGAATCCCCGATCATCGCCAGCACGCCCTCGTCGCCGAGCGCACGGAGCGCCTTGATGTCGCTGACCTCGCCGATGACCGGTTCCGGATCGAACTTCCAGTCGCCCGAATGCATCACCGTCCCGCCGCCACAGCGGATTACCAGAGCATTCGGCTCCGGGATCGAGTGCGTCAGGGTGATGAGCTCGATCTCGAACGGACCGATCACGAAATTCGCCGAGAGATCGATCTCGATCAGTTCGACCTGCTCCAGGATCCCCTCGTCCGCCAGCTTCCGCCGCACCAGCGTGGCGGTGAACGGCGTCGCATAGATCGGGCAGCGCAGCTTGGGCCAGAGATAGGGGATCGCCCCGATATGATCCTCGTGCCCGTGCGTGACCACGAGCCCGACCAGATCATGCCGCCGCTGCTCGATGAATTCCGGGTCCGGAAGGATGATGTCGATCCCCGGCATGGTATCGTCGCCGAAGGAGATCCCGAGATCGACCATCAGCCACTTACCGCCATAGTGGTAGAGGTTGAGGTTCATGCCGATCTCGTCGCTCCCGCCGAGCGGCAGGAAGATGAAATCGTCCTCGTCTATGTTCAGGTCGGCCTTCTTCTTGGCGCTCATCGCGCTTTGTTCCGTTCGTGTATCAGAAGCAGGCCGCGCAATGTAATCTCCTCGTCCACATGTTCAATGGCGGGCGTGCAATTGGCGAAGATCGCCGCCAACCCGCCGGTGCCGATAACCGTCATGTCGGTTCCGTATTCCTGCTTGATCCGCGAGACGAGCCCTTCGATCAGCCCGATATAGCCCCAGAATATTCCGGAATGCATGGCGCTGACGGTCGATTTCCCGATGACCTTGACCGGGCTGTTGGTCCCCTCTTCCGGCATCTCGGGCGGCCGGATCGCGATCCGTGGCAATTGCGCCGCGGCCCGGTAGAGCGCATCGAGCGAGAGATTGATGCCCGGCGCGATGATGCCGCCGGCATAGCCGCCGTCCGGTTCCACCACGTCGAAGGTCGTCGCGGTGCCGAAATCGATCACGATGAGCGCACCGTCATAGACCGCATGCGCCGCGACGGCGTTCACTAGCCGGTCAGCCCCGACCTGTTCCGGACGGTCGATCCGGATGTCGAGGCCGAGGTCGACGCCTTTCCTGCCGACCACCATCGGCTCGATCTTGAAATATTTCCGGCACAGCGTCTCGAGATTGAACATGACCTCCGGGACAACGGTCGCGATGATCACGTCCGTCACGTCGCTGAGGGTCATGCTCTCGAGCGCCATCAGCTGCGTCAGCCAGACCGCATATTCGTCCGCGGTCCGCGCGACGTTCGTCGAGGTCCGCCAGGAGCCCTGCTTTTCCTTTCCTGCAAAGACGGCGAAGACCGTGTTGGTGTTGCCGCAATCGATCGTCAGAAGCATCAGCTTTCCTCCGCCAGACGCACATCGCCCGCCGCGATTTTCTCCTGCCGGCCGTCGTCGAGACGAAGGAGCATCGTTCCGTCGGCATCGATCCCTTCATAGCATCCGGATTTGCGTTCGGGGCCGTTTTCGACGATCACCTGCCGGCCGATCCATCGTGCCCGCACGATCCAGGCATCCCGGATGGTCTCGAAACCGTCACGCCGCCATTCCCCGTAGCGGACGGACAGAGCCGCCAGATAGCGCTCCAGGAAATTCTCGACCGTCGGAGGCGCCGCAAGATGCTCCCGGATCGATGTCGCCGGATAGCGCGTTTCACCTGGAGCGTGTCCGAGATTGATCCCCACGCCGAGCAGCGCGACATAGCGGCCGTCCCGCGGCAGTGTCTCCGTCAGGATGCCCGAGAGCTTTGCCCCTTCGAGAAGGACGTCGTTCGGCCATTTAAGTTTGAGATCGGCTCCGGGCAACAGTCCGGCGACGGCATCGTGCACGGCCAGCGACGCGACGAAGGAGAGTTCCTGCAGACGGCCGAGGGGCAGCTCCGGATCGAGGATTGCCGTGGTGTAGAGATTGCCTTCCGGAGAGGACCAGGGCCGCCCGAGCCGGCCGCGTCCGGCGGTCTGGCTCCGTGCCCAGACCAGCGTGCGGTCCGGCGCCCCATCCCGGGCAAGCCGTTCCGCCTCGTCGCTGGTACTGGTGACGGCGTCGAAGCGGTGGATGGCGAAGCCGTGACTCTGGCGGTTCTGGTCCAATTGACCCGATCCTTCCGGGGTCAGAGCATCCTGTCAGGCGTTCGGATTAGCCGGCGAACAAAGCGGAGGCGGCGGCCTTGGCGCTGCTCACGAGCGGCGCCGGGACGATGAAGAACAGCAGCGTCACGGCGGCCATCACCGTCATGATTACCTTCAGATCGCCCGGAACGGCACTGTCGAGCGGCTCCTCCGCCTCGTCGAAATACATGATCTTGACGATGCGCAGGTAATAGAAGGCGCCGATCACGCTGGCGAGCACGCCGAGCACCGCGAGGGTGATCAGCCCGGACTCGACCGCAGCCATGAAGACGAACCACTTGCCGAAGAAGCCAGCGAGCGGCGGGATGCCCGCCATCGAGAACATGAAGATCAGGATCATCGCCGCCATGCCCGGATGGGTCTTGGAGAGCCCGGCGAGATCATTGATACCCTCGACCGCCCTTCCCTGCCGGCGCATCGCGAGGATGCAGGCGAAGGTCCCGACATTCATGAAGAGATAGATCGCGAGATAGACGAGGATCCCGGCGACGCCCGCCTCGTTCGCGGCGGCGAGACCGACCAACGCATAGCCCATATGGCCGATCGAGCTGTAGGCCATCAGGCGCTTGATGTTGGTCTGAACCAACGCTCCGACCGCGCCGAGTGCCATGGAGAGCACCGCGATCAGCGAGATGATTTGCTGCCACTCGCCGACGAGCGCACCGAACGGCTCGAGCAGGACGCGGAGGAACAGCGCCAGAGCCGCCACCTTCGGAGCCACGGCGAAAAGCGCGGTGACCGGGGTCGGGGCGCCCTCGTAGACGTCCGGCGTCCACATGTGGAACGGCACGGCGGAAACCTTGAAGGCGAGACCGCAGATCACGAAGACCAGGCCGACAATCAGGCCGACGGAGGGTTCGGTTCCGGCGAGACCGGTAAAGACCCGGGCCAGCGCGTCGAATTCGGTGGTGCCGGCGAAGCCGTACACCATCGAGGAACCGTAGAGCAACATCCCGGAGGAGAGCGCGCCGAGCACGAAATACTTCAGGCCGGCTTCGGTTGAGCGGAGCGTGTCGCGCCGGATCGAAGCGATGACATAGAGCGCGAGGCTCTGGGTCTCGAGGCCGACATAGAGCGCGATCATGTCGTTGGCCGAGACCATCATCAGCATGCCGACGGTCGAGAGCACGATCAGCACGGGGAATTCGAAACGCTCGAAACTGTCGCGGCGGAAGGTGCTGCGCGACATGATGATCGCGAGGATCGAGCCCGCGAGGATCAGGATCTTGGCGAACTGGGCGAAAGGTCCGGAGGAGAACATGCCGAAGAAGGCGGGAGTCGTGTCCCCGCCGTAAGTGACGACCAGGCCGCCGGCGATCACCATGACGGCAACCGCGAGCCAGGAGGTCGCCTCCTGTGCCTTGCCGCCCTTGAAGACGCCGAACATGAGCAGCGCCATGGCCGCGGCCGCGAGGAAGATCTCGGCGGCCGCCGGGCTCATCACGGGAAGCGTTGTGATCGCATCCATGGGTCTAACTCCTGCCTTACCGGGCGGCCACGGCCACGCTCGCATCGCCGAGCGCAACCTTGTAATTGCTGATCAGGTGATCGACCGACACCGACATCATGTCGAGGAAAGTCGAGGGATAGATCCCCATCCAGAACACCAGAATGATGAGCGGGGCGAAGACGGCGATCTCGCGCGGCGAGAGGTCGAGCATCTTCTTCAGCGCCTCCTTGTCGAGCGTGCCGAAGATGATCCGACGGTAGAGATAGAGCATGTAGGCCGCGCCCAGGATGAGTCCGGTGGCGGCGAGCGCCGCGAGCCAGGTGCTCTTCTCGAAGGCGCCCATCAGGATCAGGAACTCGCCGACGAAACCGCTCGTCGCCGGAAGGCCGACCGAGCCCATGGTGAAGATCATGAAGACCAGCGCGTAGCGCGGCATCCGTTCGACCAGACCGCCATAGGCCGAGATCTCGCGGGTATGCATCCGGTCATAGACCACCCCGACGCAAAGGAAGAGCGCGCCGGACACAATGCCGTGACTCAGCATCTGGAAGATCGAGCCTTCGACACCCTGCGTCGTCATGGTGAACATGCCAATGGTCACGAAGCCCATATGCGCGATCGAGGAATAGGCGATCAGCTTCTTCATGTCCTCCTGCACCAGCGCGACCAGCGAGGTGTAGATCACCGCGACGATGCTGAGCGCATAGACCAGCGGCGTGAAGAACTCGGTCGCTTCCGGGAACATCGGGATCGAGAAACGGAGGAAACCGTAGCCGCCCATCTTCAGGAGCACACCGGCCAGAATCACCGAGCCCGCGGTCGGCGCCTCGACGTGCGCGTCAGGCAGCCAGGTATGAACCGGCCACATAGGTACCTTCACCGCGAAGGAGGCGAAGAAGGCGAGCCAGAGCCAGGTCTGCAGCTCGGCCGGGAAGCCGGCCTGCATCAGCGCCGGAATGTCGGTCGTGCCGGCCTGCAGATACATCGCCAGGATGGCGATCAGCATCAGAACGGAGCCGAGCAGCGTGTAGAGGAAGAACTTGAACGCCGCATAGACCCGACGCGCGCCGCCCCAGACGCCGATGATCAGGAACATCGGGATCAGCACGCCTTCGAAGAAGATGTAGAAGACGAGGATGTCGAGCGCGCAGAACATGCCGACCATGAGGGTCTCGAGCACGAGGAAGGCGATCATGTATTCCTTCACGCGCTTCTGCACCGCCTCCCAGCTCGCCAGGATGCAGATCGGCGTCAGCAGGGTCGAGAGCAGAACGAACCACATGGAGATGCCGTCGACACCCATGTGATAGCCGATGCCCCAGTCGGGCAGCCAGTCGCGCTTCTCGACGAACTGGAAGTCCGCCGTGGTCGGATCGAACCCGGCCCAGATCAGCAGCGAGATGACGAAGGTGATCAGCGAGGTCCAGAGCGCCACGTAGCGTGCGTTCCGCGCGACCTGTGCCTCCTCGCCGCGGGTCAGCGCCACGAAGAGCGCGCCCGCGAGCGGCAGGAACGTAACCAGTGAGAGTAGCGGCCAATCGCTCATGGTCTTAGTTCCCGCTCGTCAGCATGTACCAGGAGATGATGGCGACGACGCCGATCATCATCACGAAGGCGTAGTGGTAGACGTAGCCCGACTGCATCTTGCCGGCCCGGACCGCCGCGAGGCGCGTCACCAGGCTGACGCCGTCCGGCCCGAAGCCGTCGATGATCGCCCCGTCGCCGTTCTTCCAGAAGATGCGGCCGATCTTCATTGCCGGACGCACGAAGAGGAAGTCGTAGAGCTCGTCGAAGTACCACTTGTTCAGGAGGAACAGGTAGACCGGACGGAAGCTGCTGGCGAGTTTGGCCGGCAGGCCGGGCATGAACATGTACATCAGGTAGGCGAGCCCGATGCCGCCGACCGTGACGACGATCGGGATGATCTTCACCCAGGCCGGGACGTGATGCGCCGCCTCGATCGTGTCGTTGCCCTCGGCAACGAAGAGCGCCGCGCCCCAGAACTCCGCACGCATCTCGCCGCCGAAATACTGGTAGCCGAGCCAGCCGGAGAGCACCGCGCCGGCCGCGAGCACCATCAGCGGAATGGTCATCACGCTCGGAGATTCGTGGATGTGGCTCATCACCTCCTGGCTCGCCCGCGGCTTGCCGTGGAAGGTCATGATTAGCAGGCGCCAGCTGTAGAAGGCGGTCATGAAGGCGGCGCCGACACCGAGCCAGAAGGCGTAATCGCCGACCCCGGTGTGTTTCGCATAGGCCACCTCAATGATCAGGTCCTTGGAGAAGAACCCGGCGAAGGGCGGGAGGCCGACCAGCGCCCAGCTGCCGATCCACATCATGATGTAGGTGAGTTTGATGTGCTTCCAGATGCCGCCCATGTTGCGCATGTCCTGCTCGTCCGACATGGCGTGGATCACGGAACCCGCGCCGAGGAACAACAGCGCCTTGAAGAAGGCATGCGTCATCAGGTGGAAGATGGCGGCGGAATAGGCCGACACACCGCAGGCGAAGAACATGTAGCCGAGCTGGCTACAGGTCGAATAGGCGATCACCCGCTTGATGTCGTTCTGGCAGAGGCCGACGGTCGCGGCGAAGAAGGCCGTGGTCGCCCCGACGATGGTGATCACCATCAGCGCGGTCTCGGAGAATTCCATCATCGGCGACAGGCGCGCGACCATGAATACGCCGGCCGTCACCATGGTGGCGGCATGGATGAGGGCGGAGACCGGGGTCGGACCTTCCATCGCGTCCGGGAGCCAGGTGTGCAGGCCGAGCTGCGCCGACTTGCCCATGGCGCCGATGAAGAGCAGCAGGCAGAGCACCGTCATGGCATGCCACTCGTAGCCGAGGAACTCCATGGTCACGGCGGCTTTTTCCGGCACGGCGGCGAAGATGTCGTCCAGCACGACGGTATCGAACAGCAGGTAGGTGCCGAAGATGCCGAGCGCGAAGCCGAAATCGCCGACGCGGTTGACGATGAAGGCCTTCATCGCGGCGGCGTTGGCGGACGGCTTGTGGAACCAGAACCCGATCAGCAGATAGGAAGCGAGACCGACGCCCTCCCAGCCGAAGAAGAGCTGCACCAGGTTGTCGGCCGTCACCAGCATCAGCATCGCGAAGGTGAAGAGGCTGAGATACGACATGAAGCGCGGCTTCGAATGGTCGTGGCTCATGTAGCCGACGGAATAGACGTGCACCATGGTCGAGACGCCGGTGACCACGATCAGCATGACCGCCGTCAGGGTATCGAACTTGAGCGACCAGGCCGCTTCCATGGAGCCGGACGCGATCCAGGTGAAGAGCTCGATCGTGACCGGGTTGCCGCCCAGCGCGACGTCGAAAAAGGCGATGATCGAAAGGGCGAGCGAGCCGAACATGGCTCCGCAGGTGACCAGCTGGGCCGGGCGGTCGCCGATGGCCCGGTTTCCGAGGCCCGCGACGAGACTGCCGAGCAGCGGCAGGAAGACGATTGCGGCGTACATCCGGCCTTACCCTTTCATCAGGTTGATGTCTTCGACAGCGATGCTGCCGCGGTTGCGGAAGTACACAACCAGGATGGCGAGGCCGATGGCCGCCTCCGCGGCGGCGACGGTCAGCACGAAGAGCGCAAAGACCTGGCCGACGAGATCGTTCAGGAAGACCGAGAACGAGACCAGGTTGATGTTCACCGAGAGCAGGATCAGCTCGATCGACATCAGGATGATGATCACGTTCTTCCGGTTGAGGAAGATCCCGAACATGCCGAGCGTGAAGAGCACGGCGGCGACGGTCAGGTAATGGGCGAGACCGATTTCCAGCATGATCAGGCTCCTCCCCCGCGGGGGACTTCGACGACTTCGACGGTCTCTTCCGTGGTCCGGGCGAGCTGCGCGGAAATCCGCTGGCGCTTGACACCCGGGCGGCTGCGCAGCGTCAGCACGATGGCGCCGATCATGGCGATCAGCAGGATCAGGCCGGCCGCCTGGAAGAGATAGACATAGCGGGTGTAGAGCAGAGCGCCGAGTGCATGGGTGTTGCTCACCTGCGCGGCATCGGGTGCCGGTGCCGCAGTGATCAGATCAGGCGCAATGACCCAGCTTGTCACAACGAAGAACAGCTCGACGAAGATCACCAGGCCGATCAGCATTCCGATCGGCAGATACTTCATGAAACCCTGCCGCAGCTCGACGAAGTTGATGTCGAGCATCATGACGACGAAGAGGAAGAGCACCGCGACCGCGCCGACATAGACGACGACAAGGATCATGGCGATGAACTCGGCACCGAGCAGGACGAAGAGCCCTGCGGCATTGAAGAAGGCCAGGATCAGGAACAGGACCGAATGGACCGGGTTCCGGGAAGAGACCACCATGACGCCGGAGGCGATGGTGATCGCGGCAAAAACATAGAAAATGAGTGCCTGGATCATCGGCGCCCCCCTCCCGCCGCCGTGACGGCGGGCGATTTCTGAGTCAACTCAGCCATTTCGCCGGCTTTCTTCATGTTCCCCTCGCCCCCCGAGCGCCATCAACGATACGGCGCTTCGACGGTCAGATTGTGCGCGATCTCGCGCTCCCAGCGGTCCCCGTTCGCGAGCAGCTTGTCCTTGTTGTAGAACAGCTCCTCGCGGGTTTCCGTGGCGAATTCGAAGTTCGGTCCCTCGACGATCGCATCGACCGGGCAGGCTTCCTGGCAGAAGCCGCAATAGATGCATTTCGTCATGTCGATGTCGTAGCGCGTGGTCCGGCGGCTGCCATCCTCGCGCGGTTCGGCCTCGATGGTGATCGCCTGAGCCGGGCAGATGGCCTCGCAGAGCTTGCAGGCGATGCAGCGCTCCTCGCCGTTCGGATAGCGGCGCAGCGCGTGCTCGCCGCGGAAGCGGCTGCTGATCGGCCCCTTCTCGAAGGGATAGTTGATCGTGACCTTCGGCTTGAAGAAATACTTCAGCGTCAGATACATCCCGGACAGCAGCTCGGTCAGCAGAAGCCCGCGTGCACTCTGTTGCAGCATGCTCATGGCTCAGCCTCTCTCCGTCGTGCGTTTGTGGGTCGCGTTCGGCGTCATTATCGTGTCAATCCTCATCCCAGCACCGGATCCGGCACCCAGCCGAAGGCGACGAGCACGCCGGCGGTGATGACGACCCAGAGCAGCGAGAACGGCAGGAAGACCTTCCACCCGAGGCGCATCAGCTGGTCGTAGCGGTAGCGCGGGAAGGTCGCCCGGACCCAGAGGAAGAAGAACAGGACGAAACAGATCTTCAGCGCGAGCCAGATCGGCCCCGGGATCCAGTTGAACGGCGCGATGTCGAAGATCGGCAGCCAGCCGCCGAGGAACAGGATCGAGGTGATCCCGCTCATCAGGATCATGTTCGCGTATTCGCCGAGGAAGAACAGGGCGAAGGTCATTGAGGAATACTCGACGAAATAACCCGCGACCAGTTCCGACTCGCCTTCCGGAAGGTCGAACGGCGCGCGGTTGGTTTCCGCCAGTGCCGAGACGAAGAAGATCACGAACATCGGCAGCAGCGGAATGGCGAACCAGACCGTCTTCTGCGCCTCGACGATCGCCGAGAGGTTCAGCGAGCCGACGCAGAGCAGCACGGTGATCATCACGAAGCCGATGGAGACCTCGTAGGACACCATCTGCGCGGCGGAACGCAGCGCACCGAGAAAGGCGTATTTCGAGTTCGAGGCCCAGCCGGCCATGATCACGCCATAAACGCCGAGCGAGGAGATCGCGAAGAGATAAAGCACCCCGACATTGATGTCGGCCAGCACCATGCCCTCGTCGAACGGGATCACCGCCCAGGCGATCATCGCCAGGATGAAGGTCAGCATCGGCGCCATCGCGAACATCAGCTTGTTCGCACCGGCCGGCAGGATGGTTTCCTTGGCAAAGAGCTTCACGCCGTCCGCGAGCGGCTGCAGCAGACCGAACGGGCCGACCACATTCGGGCCCTTCCGCATCTGCATCGCGCCGATCACCTTGCGCTCGAAATAGGTCAGATACGCGACGGCCACAAGCAGCGGCACCACGATGGCGAGGATCTGCGCCAGGATAATCGCGGTCGGGATCACGTAGGTGTCGAGGATCGCATTCATATCCATCGGACTCTTACCCCTCGGTCCCGGTCCGGCCCTGCTTCGGCAGGACGAACACCTCGGTACATTCGGCCATGGTCTTGGAGGCCCGGCTGATCGGATCGGTCATATAGAAATTCTCGACCGTGGTGCCGAAACCGGTATCGCTCATCGCGCCTTCGGTTCCGAACGGTCCCCATTCGGCGACCGGCGCGACGTCGATCTCGGTGAAGATCTCGTTCTCGCTGCGCAGCTTGGCGCGGAGCTGGTCGAGGCTGTCATAGGGCAGCGCCTGACCGAGATGGCCCGACAGCGCCCTCAGGATCGCCCAGTCCTCGCGGGCTTCGCCAGGCGGGAAGCTGGCGCGGAGGCCCATCTGGACCCGGCCCTCGGTATTCACGTAGAGGGCGTCCTTCTCCGTATAGGCCGCGCCCGGCAGGATCACGTCGGCGCGATGCGCGCCGCGGTCGCCGTGATGGCCTTGGTAGATCACGAAGGCGTCGCCCAACCGCTGGGTGTCGATCTCGTCGGCCCCGAGCAGGTAGACCGCCTTGATCTTGCCTTTCGAGGCGCCCTCGAGAATGCCCGAGACATCCGCGCCGCCCTTGCCCGGCAGGAAGCCGAGATCGAGGCCGCCGACGCGGGCGGCCGCGGTGTGCAGCACGTTGAAGCCGTTCCAGGCCGGGGTCTCGTTGCCGTCCGCGTCCTTCGAGGCCGCGACCAGCATGCCGGTGCTCTCCGCGATCTTGCGCGCTGTCGCGAGAACGGCGGCGCCATCCTCACGGGCAAGCGCGCCCATGCCGAGGATGATCATCGGCCGCTTGGCGTCCTTCAGCACGGAGGCGAAGGCGTTTTTCCCGTCGGCAACCTCGGTCAGGGTCTGCGGACCCGCGCCGAGATGCTCGTATTCGTAGGTCAGCTCGACCGGCGCGCCAATCAGGCCGACCTTCAGGCCGCCTGCGAGCCAGCGCTTGCGGATCCGCGCGTTCAGCACGGCGGCGTCCCAGCGCGGGTTCGCGCCGACGATCAGAATCGCGTCCGCGTCCTCGATCCCGGCAATGGTCGAATTGAAGAGATAGCCGGCACGTGTGGTCGCATCGAGCTTGGCACCGTCCTGGCGGCAGTCGAGGTTCGGCGAGCCGAGCGCGGTCATCAGCCCTTTCAAGGCATACATGGACTCGACGTCGACGGTATCGCCCGCGACAGCGGCAATCTCCGCCCCCTTCAGGCCCTTCAGCTTCGCCGCGATGGCCGCGAAAGCCTCGTCCCAGGAGACCGGAGAAAGCTTACCGTTCTTGCGCAGATAGGGACGGTCGAGACGCTGGCGCTTCAGCCCGTCGCAGGCATAACGCGTCTTGTCGGAGATCCACTCCTCGTTCACGTCCTCATGCAGGCGCGGCAGCACCCGCATGACCTCGGAGCCGCGCGCGTCGACACGGATGTTGGAACCGACCGCGTCCATCACGTCGATGCTCTCGGTCTTGCGCAGCTCCCAGGGGCGCGCAACGAAGGCATAGGGCTTCGAAGTCAGCGCACCGACCGGGCAGAGGTCGATGACGTTGGCCGACATCTCGCTGTCGATGGCTTTCTCGAGATAGGTCGTGATCTCCGCGTTCTCTCCGCGGCCGAGCAGTCCCATGTCGGTCACACCGGCGACTTCGGTCGAGAAGCGGACGCAGCGGGTGCAGTGGATGCAGCGGGTCATGATGGTCTTGACCAGCGGGCCCATATACTTGTCTTCGACCGCGCGCTTGTTCTCGTCGTAGCGGCTGTCGTTCTGACCGAAGGCCATTGCCTGATCCTGCAGGTCGCATTCGCCGCCCTGGTCGCAGATCGGGCAGTCGAGCGGGTGGTTGATGAGCAGGAACTCCATCACCCCTTCCCGCGCCTTCTTCACCAGATCGGTGTCGGTGCGGATCACCATGCCGTCGCCGGCCGGCATCGCGCAGGATGCGACAGGCTTCGGAGAACGTTCCATCTCCACAAGGCACATACGGCAGTTGCCGGCAATCGACAGACGCTCGTGATAGCAGAAGCGCGGCACTTCGACGCCGGCTTCCTCGCAGGCCTGGAGCACGGACGCGCCGGCGGGTACTTCGACCTCGACCCCGTTGACCGTCAATTTAGGCATTGCGCTCTCCCCCGAGGCACTTCGTCGTCACGCGCATCATTCCGCGGCCTCCATGATCGGCTGTCCGGCCTTGCGGGCGGCGATCCGGCGCTCGACCTCCGGCCGGAAATGCCGGAGCAGACCCTGGATCGGCCAGGCCGCCGCATCGCCGAGGGCGCAGATCGTATGGCCCTCGACCTGTTTGGTGACCTCGTAGAGGGCGTCGATCTCCTCGACCTCGGCCTCGCCGCGCACCAGACGGTCCATGACCCGGTACATCCAGCCGGTGCCCTCGCGGCACGGCGTGCACTGGCCGCAGCTCTCGTGCTTGTAGAAATAGGAGAGACGCGCAATGGCCCGGACGATGTCCGTCTGCTTGTTCATGACGATGACCGCGGCGGTGCCGAGACCGGAGCCGACGCCGCGCAGGGTATCGAAATCCATGATCACGTCGTCGCAGACCGATTTCGGCATCATCGGCACGGAAGATCCGCCCGGGATGACGGCCAGCAGGTTGTCCCAGCCGCCGATCACGCCGCCACAATGCTTCTCGAGGAGTTCCTTGAGCGGAATGCCCATCTCTTCCTCGACATTGCACGGGTTCTCGACATGGCCGGAGATGCAGAACAGCTTGGTGCCTGAATTCTTCGGCGTGCCGAGATCGGCGAACCAGCTCGCGCCGCGGCGCAGGATTTCCGGAACGACGGCGATGCTCTCGACATTGTTCACCGTGGTCGGGCAGCCATAGAGGCCAACACCCGCCGGGAACGGCGGCTTGAGGCGCGGCTGGCCCTTCTTGCCCTCCAGGCTTTCGAGCAGCGCGGTTTCTTCACCGCAGATATAGGCGCCAGCGCCGCGATGCAGGATGACGTCGAAATCGTACCCTGTACCGCACGCGTTATTGCCGATCAGACCGGCCTCGTAGGCCTGGTCGATTGCCGCCTGAAGGCGCATCGCCTCGTTGTAGAATTCGCCGCGGATGTAGATGAAGGCCGCTTTCGCCCGCATCGCATAGCCGCCGATAAGACACCCTTCGACGAGCTTGTGCGGGTCGTTGCGGATGATCTCGCGGTCCTTGCAGGTGCCGGGCTCGGACTCGTCCGCATTGACCACCAGATAATGCGGCTTGTCCTTCACTTCCTTCGGCATGAAGGACCACTTAACACCGGTCGGGAAGCCTGCGCCTCCGCGGCCGCGCAGGCCGGACGCCTTCACGTCCTCGACAATGTCTTCCGGGCTGCGGCTCAGGATCTGCTTCGTGGTGCTCCAGTCGCCGCGCTTGCGGGCGCCCTCAAGACCCCAGTCATGCCAACCGTAGAGGTTCGTGAAGATGCGGTCCTCGTCCCTCAACATCACTTCTCTCCCGTTTCGCCGGCACTGATCTTCGGATCGTAAGTCCGGGCCGCGCCGTTGTCCTTGTAAGACAGCAGCGTCTTCGCACCCGCCTCCGGCTCCGAGACGTTCCGTCCGGAAAGCGAGCCCGGTGCCGGAACCTCGCCCTTCTTCAGGGCATCCAGCAGCTTGGCCGTGCTCTCGTAATCGGCGTCCTCGTAGAAATCGTCGTTCACCTGCAGGATCGGCGCGTTGGCGCAGGCGCCAAGGCACTCGACCTCAAGCAGCGTGAACATGCCGTCCTCGCTGGTCTGGTGGTTCTCCAGGCCCAGCTTGTCCTTGATGCATTTCATGACCTGATCGGAACCGCGCAGCCAGCACGGCGTCGTGGTGCAGGCCTGCAGGAAGTACTTCCCGACCGGCTTCAGGTTGTACATCGTGTAGAAGGTCGCGACCTCAAGCACCCGCATCTTCGGCATCTTCAGCTTCTCGGAGATGACGTCGATCGCGGCGAGCGGGATCCAGTTGTCATGCTGACGCTGGGCCAGATCGAGCAGCGGCATCACCGCGCTGGCCTGCCGGCCTTCCGGATACTTGGAGATAATCGCTTCCGCCTTCGCCTCGTTCTCGGGCGTGAAGGCAAAACTCTCCGGCTGATTTTCGGCGATGTCGATACCGCTCACCGGTCAATCTCCCCGAACACGATGTCAAGCGAGCCGATGATGGCGACGGTGTCGGCCAGCATGTGCCCCTTGGACAGGAAATCCATAGCCGCCAGGAAGGAGAATCCGGGCGCCCTGATCTTGCAGCGATAAGGTTTGTTGGTGCCGTCGGACACCAGGAAGACGGCGAACTCGCCCTTCGGCGCCTCAACCGCGGTGTAGGTCTCGCCCGCGGGAACATGATAGCCCTCGGTATAGAGCTTGAAGTGATGGATCAGCGCTTCCATCGAATGCTTCATCTCTCCGCGGCTCGGCGGTGCGACCTTGCGGTCCTCGGTCTTGACCGGACCTTCCGGCATGTTTTCAGCAGCTTGCCGGATGATCTTCAAGCTTTCCCTGATCTCCTTGATGCGCACCAGATAGCGCGCATAGCAGTCGCCGGTCTTGCCGATCGGGATGTTGAAGTCCATCTCGTTATAGGCGTCGTAAGGCTGCGACTTGCGCAGGTCCCATGCGAGCCCCGAAGCCCGGATGCACGGACCGCTGAACCCGATCGCCTGCGCTTCCTCGGCCGAAACGACGCCGATATCGACGGTGCGCTGCTTGAAGATCCGGTTTTCGGTCAGCAGGCTCTCGATATCGTCCATCAGCGCCGGGAAAGTCTCGGTCCAGGCCAGGATGTCGTCTAGGATGCCGGCCGGCAGATCCATCGCGACCCCGCCCGGCCGGAAATAGGCCGCATGCAGGCGCGCGCCGCAGGCCCGCTCGTAGAACTCCATGAGC
The DNA here is from genome assembly GCF_014904705.1 of Nisaea sediminum. Taxonomy (NCBI): domain Bacteria; kingdom Pseudomonadati; phylum Pseudomonadota; class Alphaproteobacteria; order Rhodospirillales; family Thalassobaculaceae; genus Nisaea; species Nisaea sediminum. The sequence continues at coordinate 711,077 of NZ_JACZCQ010000001.1, read as the reverse complement.
TTTTCGCGCTCTTCGAAGCCCCAGAGAAGCGGCGTCATGGCGCCAACGTCGATGGCGAAGGTCGTGATATTCAGAAGGTGGTTCAGGATCCGCGAGATCTCGGCATACATCACCCGGATATACTGGGCACGCTTCGGGACCTCGATCCCGAGCAGCTTCTCGACCGCGAGCGCGTAGGCATGTTCCTGCGACATCGGCGCGACATAATCGAGCCGGTCGAAATACGGCACCGCCTGCAGGTAGGTCTTGTACTCGATCAGCTTCTCGGTGCCGCGATGCAACAGGCCGATATGCGGATCGGCACGCTCGACGATCTCGCCGTCCATCTCCAGCACAAGGCGCAACACGCCGTGGGCGGCCGGGTGCTGCGGGCCGAAATTCAGCGTAAGCGGCTTGATCTGCGCTTCAGCCATCAGGAGGCTCCCTCTTCGGCCTGATCGGCGGCCTTTTCGTCACCCGGAAGCAGCGAACGGGCGCCTTCCCACGGGCTCAGGAAGTCGAAGCTGCGGAAGTCCTGCACGAGCTTCACCGGCTCATAGACCACGCGCTTCTGTTCGTCGTCGTAGCGCACCTCGACATGTCCCGTTAGCGGAAAGTCCTTGCGCAGCGGATGGCCTTCGAAACCGTAATCGGTCAGGAGACGGCGCAGATCGGGGTGATCGGAGAAGAACACGCCATACATGTCCCAGGTTTCCCGCTCGAACCAGTTGGCCGATGGGAACACCGCCGTCGCGGATGGAACAGGCGTCTGCTCGTCGGTCGCGACCTTGACGCGGATCCGGTTGTTCTGCTGCACGCTGAGCAGGTTGTAGACCACGTCGAAACGCAGCTCGCGTTCGGGATAGTCGGTGCCGCAGATATCGACCAGAATACGAAACTGGCACTGCGAATCGTCGCGAAGGAAGGTCAGGACCTTGCTGATATGCTGCGGACGGGTCCGAAGCACCAGCTCGTCAAGCACGAAGCCGGCCTCGACCAGTTCGGTCGAGAGCTGGTTCCTCAGATAGTCCGCCAGCTCTTTCTGCGTTTCAGTTGGTGATGCCATGCTGTCGTCTGCCTTTGCCTGGCGTTAACTCGCGTCCCTTAGCGGGCGATGGTCGAAGTGCGCTTGATCTTCTTCTGCAGCTGGAGGAGCCCGTAGAGAAGCGCTTCGGCCGTCGGCGGGCACCCGGGGACGTAGACATCGACCGGAACGATCCGGTCGCAGCCGCGGACCACGGAATAGGAATAGTGATAGTAGCCGCCGCCATTGGCGCAGGAGCCCATGGAAAGCACCCAGCGCGGCTCGGCCATCTGGTCGTAAACCTTACGCAGCGCCGGTGCCATCTTGTTGGTCAGCGTGCCGGCAACGATCATGACGTCGGATTGACGCGGGCTCGGCCGGAACACCATTCCGAAGCGGTCCATGTCGTAGCGGCTGGCCGCGGTGTGCATCATCTCGACGGCACAGCAGGCGAGACCGAAGGTCATCGGCCAGAGCGAGCCACTGCGGGCCCAGTTGAACAGCTTGTCAGCCTGGGCGACCACGAAGCCCTTTTCGTTCAGCTCGTCCCCGACTGCCTTCAGGATCGCATCCTGGTCGGCGCCGGGAGGAATCGGGCGGAGATCCTGCGAGGTCTGCATGGTGGCTCTTACTCCCATTCCAGGGCGCCTTTGCGCCACTCGTAGACGAAGCCGATGGTCAGCACGCCGAGGAAGACGATCATCGACCAGAAGCCGAACAGTCCGATTCCGCCGAGCGAGATCGCCCATGGGAAAAGGAAGGCTACTTCGAGATCGAAGATGATGAAGAGGATGGCAACGAGATAGAAGCGGACATCGAACTGGCCGCGAGAATCGTTGAAGGCCTCGAAGCCGCACTCATAGGCAGATACCTTCTCTGAGTCCGGACGCTGCTTCACAACCAGCAGCGAGCCGATCACCATCGCGAGGCACAGGCCGATCGCGACCACGAGAAATATCAGGATAGGCAAATATTCCCGGAGAATATCGCTCATATCGTCAGCTCTCTCTCATTCCCGGCGTTTTCTGGGGACTCCGACGGAGCGCCCGACACCTTGTCAACGGGCGCACTATAGTTCCATCGGACGGCCAAGAAAAGCCTGTGTCGTGACTAGATTTCCGAAAGAAGCCTTTAAATTCCGGCGCTTGCAACGCGTTTTTCGGCGCCGGTCAAAGACCGCGCCGTTATGGTGCAAGAACGGGGATTAAAAAGAGGTAGGTGGCGGGAGTGACGGGACTCGAACCCGCGGCCTCCGGCGTGACAGGCCGGCGCTCTAACCAACTGAGCTACACCCCCATATCCGGGCCGCGGTGCCGTTTGTTTGGCGGCGCCCCCGACGAGGAGGCGCTTATGTACTTTGGGCCCTATGGAGTGTCAAGCGCGATGGGTCGGAAAAATGACTCTTTTTTTGACCGCCCTCTCCCAACCCTCTGAAACGCCCGAATTTCGGAAGAAAATTCTTTGTTCAACCGTGCTTGGGGCCGCGCGTATGCTGTCGGCCAAGGCGAATTCTAACCGAGTGGAACCGTCCGCCCATGATGACCGAACGCGATTATCAGCGACTCAGCAAACTGGTCGCGATGCTTGCCAGCGACAATGATGGCGAAGTCCTGAACGCAGTCGATGCTATCAGCAACATCCTGAACGAATATGGCCTCGTCTGGACCGATCTCCTGCTGCCGCGCAAGTTCCTCAAAGTCCGCAACGCGCAGGTGGACGACCTTAAGGCGGAGCCGGCGGAAAGCGGCCCCTTGGACCCGACACAGGCGACTCCGAAGCAGATGTATGACGCGTTGATGCAGAGCCCGCGGGTCTCGATCGAAACCAAGCGCGACATCCGCGACTACACGAAGGAGATATCGGAGAATCGGGTCAGCCCGAAGACCCGCGCGGACCTGCAGGCCATGTATCGCTACGCGATCATGCAGGGACGGCATATCTAAGGAGATTTACGGGTCGGGATGGTGGGCGCTGACGGGATCGAACCGCCGACCCTCTCGGTGTAAACGAGATGCTCTCCCAGCTGAGCTAAGCGCCCGACCGATGCCAGGAACAGGCCCTGACGAAAACGCCGCCCCTTCTAACAGGGACGGCGTGTCGCGAAAAGAAAAGAAATCTATTCGATCAATTCAGTGCGTCTTTGAGGCCTTTGCCAGCCTTGAACTTCGGCTGCTTGGACGCGGCGATCTTGATCTTCTCGCCGGTCCGGGGATTGCGGCCTTCGCTCGCGGCACGGGATGCCACGCTGAAAGTGCCGAAACCGACAAGCCGAACCTCTCCGCCAGACTTGAGCGCGGATGTAATGGAGTCGAGGACAGCGTCGACGGCCGAAGCCGCATCGGCCTTGGTCAGATCCGCAGACTCGGCAACTGCCGCGACGAGCTCATTCTTATTCACGTTATAGCCCCCCTATAAGAAGAAAAATCACCCAGAAATTGGCCGAATCTTCGGCCCAATCAGTGCGTCACTGTAAATCGCGGGAAATGCGGGCGTCAATCACGCAACCGGCGGATTTCCGCAGATCTGCGGGGATTCTCACTATTAACCAATCGTTTACGAATAAAATCAAGATAAATCATAAGAATATAAGAAGAGAAACCCCGGCACGATGACCGGGGTTTCAACAGGCAAATCAAGCGCGAAAGCGCGGTTTTCGTATAGATATCAGTGAGTCGTCAGCGACTTCTCACCTTTGTCGTCAGCTTTCGCGACGGGCTCGATGACGATGTCCTCCGGATCGATCGGAACCAGCGGCTTTGTCAGCGCCGTCGCCAGCACTTCGTCGACCGAGGACACCGGAATGATCTCGAGACCTTCCTTCACATTGTCCGGAATCTCCGTCAGGTCCTTCTCGTTGTCCTTCGGGATGAGCACGACTTTGAGACCGCCCCGGAGCGCCGCGAGAAGCTTCTCCTTGAGGCCGCCGATCGGCAGAACGCGACCGCGCAGCGTCACCTCTCCGGTCATCGCGACGTCGCGCCGGACCGGAATGCCGGTCAGCACCGACACGATCGAGGTGACCATGCCGACGCCCGCCGACGGGCCGTCCTTCGGCGTCGCGCCTTCCGGAACGTGGACGTGGATATCCTTGTTCTCGAGGCTCTTCGGCGAGATCCCGTAAATCAGGGAGCGGGATTTCACGAAGCTTTCCGCCGCCTGGATCGATTCGCGCATCACGTCGCCGAGCTTGCCGGTGGAAATCACCTTGCCCTTGCCCGGAACGGTCACGGATTCGATGGACAGCAGCTCGCCGCCGACCTCGGTCCAGGCGAGACCCGTGGTGACGCCGACCAGATCGGATTCCTCGACCTCGCCGTAGCGATACTTCCGGACGCCCGCGAACTTCTCGAGATTCTCCGGCGTGACCTCGACCTTCTTGAGACCCTCCATGAGGATCTCCTTGACCGCCTTGCGCGCCAGGTTGGCGAGTTCTCGCTCCAGATTCCGCACTCCCGCCTCGCGGGTATAATAGCGGATCAGGTCACGCAATCCGTGGTCGGTGATCGACCATTCGCCCTTTTTCAGGCCGTGCTGCTCGACCTGCTTGCTGATCAGATGGCGTTTGCAGATCTCGATCTTCTCGTCCTCAGTGTAACCGGAGATCCTGAGAACCTCCATACGGTCCAGCAGCGGCTGCGGCATCCGCAGGGTGTTCGCCGTGGTGACGAACATGACGTCGGAAAGATCGTAATCGACCTCGAGATAGTGATCCTGGAAAGTCGAGTTCTGCTCCGGGTCCAGCACTTCGAGAAGCGCCGAAGACGGATCGCCCCGGTAGTCGTTCCCCAGCTTGTCGATCTCGTCGAGCAGGAACAGCGGGTTTGAAGATTTCGCCTTCTTCATCCCCTGGATCACCTTGCCTGGCAGGGAGCCGATATAGGTCCGCCGGTGGCCCCGGATTTCCGCCTCGTCGCGCACGCCGCCAAGCGAGATGCGGACGAAATTGCGGCCGGTAGCCTCGGCGATCGACTTGCCGAGCGAGGTCTTGCCGACACCCGGAGGGCCGACGAGGCAGAGAATCGGGCCCTTCACCTTGCCTGTGCGCTGCTGCACGGCGAGATATTCGAGGATCCGTTCCTTCACCTTCTCAAGCCCGTAGTGATCCCGATCGAGAACCGATTCCGCGAGCTTGATGTCTTTCTTGATCCGCGAGCGCTTCTTCCACGGAATCGACAGCATCCAGTCGAGATAATTGCGCACGACCGTGGCTTCCGCCGACATCTGGCTCATGTTGCGGAGCTTCTTCAGTTCCGCATCGGCCTTCTCGCGCGCTTCCTTGCTGAGTTTCGTCTTGCGGATCCGCTCCTCAAGCTCGACCAGTTCGTCGCGGCTGTCGTCGGTCTCGCCGAGTTCCTTCTGAATGGCCTTCATCTGCTCGTTCAGATAGTACTCGCGCTGGGTCTTCTCCATCTGCCGCTTGACGCGGTTGCGGATGCGCTTCTCGACCTGCAGAACGCCGATCTCGCCTTCCATGAAGCCGTAGACCCGCTCCAGCCGGTCGATCACGGTCTCGCTCTCGAGCAGTTCCTGCTTCTCGGCGATCTTGAGCGCCAGGTGGGAGGCGATCGTGTCGGTCAGCTTCGCCGGATCCTCGATCTGGTTCACCGAAACCAGGACTTCCGGCGGGATCTTTTTGTTGAGCTTGATGTATTGCTCGAACTGCGAGACCACGGCGCGGGCAAGCGCCTCCTTCTCGGGTTCGTCGCTGTCCGCGTCGGTCATGACCTCGGCATAGGCTTCGAAGAAGTCCTCGTTGTCCTTGAAATCGGTGATGCGCGCGCGCTGCACACCCTCGACCAGGACCTTCACGGTCCCGTCGGGGAGCTTGAGCAGCTGCAGCACGGTACCGATGGTGCCGACAGTGTAGATTTCATCCGGCGAGGGATCGTCGTCGGCCGCATTCTTCTGCGTCACCAGGAGGATCTGCTTGTCATCCTTCATGACGTCTTCGAGGGCGCGCACGGATTTGTCGCGGCCGACGAAGAGCGGCACGATCATATGCGGAAAGACAACGATGTCGCGCAGCGGAAGGACGGGATAGCTCGCGGTGCCTGTCTCTTTCATCAGTCTTTCAACTCGCTCCCCTTTTCAGAGCGGCTGACCGGATGGGGAAAGAGTCCGGGCCAGCCCTTGCAGTTAAGTGGCGCTAGCTTCGGCCCGGTTCAAGGCTGGTCGGCTCAAGCACTCGATCCGACATCTCCGCGCCGGTCCGCATGGACCATGATCGGCAGCGCGCCGTTCTCGACGACCTCGCCGTTGATGATGATCTCCTCGACATCTTCCATGCCGGGCAGATCGAACATCGGGTCGAGCAGGATACCTTCCATGATCGAACGCAGACCGCGAGCGCCGGTCTTGCGCTCGATCGCCTTCTGGGCGATCGCCTGCAGAGCCTCCTCGCGGAACTCGAGATTGACGTTCTCCATCTCGAACAGCCGCTGATACTGCTTCACCAGCGCGTTCTTCGGTTTGGTCAGGATATCGACCAGAGCGTCGTTATCGAGATCCTCAAGCGTCGCGACGACCGGCAGACGGCCGACGAATTCCGGAATCAGGCCGAATTTCAGCAGATCCTCCGGCTCGACTTCGCGCAGAATCTCGCCGGTCCGGCGATCGTCCGGCGATTTCACGTCGGCGCCGAAGCCGATGGAGGAGCCTTTCGAGCGATTCGAGATGATCTTTTCGAGCCCCGCAAACGCACCGCCGCAGATGAACAAGATATTGGTCGTGTCCACCTGCAGGAATTCCTGCTGCGGGTGCTTGCGGCCGCCCTGCGGCGGAACCGAGGCGACCGTGCCTTCCATGATCTTTAGCAGTGCCTGCTGCACCCCCTCACCCGAGACGTCGCGGGTGATCGACGGGTTGTCGGACTTGCGGCTGATCTTGTCGACCTCGTCGATATAGACGATGCCGCGCTGCGCGCGCTCGACATTGTAGTCGGCGGCCTGCAGCAGCTTCAGAATGATGTTCTCGACATCCTCGCCGACATAGCCGGCCTCGGTCAGGGTCGTCGCATCCGCCATGGTGAAGGGGACGTCGATGATCCGCGCCAGGGTCTGCGCCAGCAGCGTCTTGCCGCAACCGGTCGGACCGACAAGCAGAATGTTGGATTTCGCCAGCTCGACATCGTTGTTCTTGCTGGAGTGCGAGAGCCGCTTGTAGTGGTTATGCACAGCAACGGAGAGAATCCGCTTCGCATACGGCTGGCCGATCACATAGTCGTTCAGCACTTCCATGATATCGCGCGGCGTCGGAACCCCGTCGCGCGATTTGACCAGCGTGGTCTTATGCTCTTCACGGATGATGTCCATGCAGAGCTCGACGCACTCGTCGCAGATGAAGACCGTGGGGCCTGCAATCAGTTTGCGGACCTCGTGCTGGCTCTTGCCGCAGAACGAGCAGTACAAGGTGTTCTTCGAATCACCACCGTTCGTGCTTCCGCCGGATTTGCTCATCTTACCCACATTCGTTACGGGACGGCTGATTGGTCATGTTAGCCAAAGGCGGCGAAGCGGCACAATGCGAAAAAATCACATAGCAACTGGCGACGCGGCACTCCTCTGGCGGATGCGGACCGCAGGACGTCCCCGTCAGCCGTCATCGACGGGGACCGATCCACACTCCAGAATGCTTAGCTCTTGCCGGACTCGTCTTTGCTGTCGACCGGCCGCTTGTAGACGACTTCGTCGATCAGGCCGAACTTCTTGGCATCTTCCGGCACCATGAAATTGTCGCGTTCCATCGCGGTTTCAATCTCATCCAACTTGCGGCCGGTATGCTTCACGTAGATTTCGTTCAGGCGCGCACGGGTCGCCAGGATTTCGCGGGCGTGAATCTCGATATCCGTCGCCTGTCCCTGGAAACCGCCGGACGGCTGGTGAATCATCACTTTCGCGTGCGGCAGGCAATAGCGTTTGCCCTTTGCGCCGGCGGTAAGCAGCAGCGAGCCCATCGACGCGGCCTGTCCGATACACACGGTGGAGACATCCGGGCGGATGTATTCCATCGTGTCGTACATCGCGAGACCGGACGAAACGACTCCGCCCGGAGAGTTGATGTACATCGAGATGTCCTTGGTCGGATTCTCGGCTTCGAGGAACAGCAACTGCGCGCAGACGACGCTGGAGATCGCGTCGTTGATCGGGCCGACCACAAAGATGATCCGCTCCTTCAGCAGGCGGGAGTAGATATCATAGGCCCGCTCCCCGCGGTTGGTCTGCTCGACCACCATGGGGACCAAGGAGTTCATATAGATCTCTGCGGGATCATGCATTTCAGTCGGCCTTCTTGGGTTACGTCGCGTTCAGGTCAGTGAAGATCATATGGGGCTTTTCGCCCCATACAACACCCCCTTATGCGTCGTCGGAGTCCTTCTTCGCGGCGGTCTTCTTCGCGGGAGCCTTTTTTGCCGGCGCTTTCTTCTTCTCGGCAGGCTTCTTGGCAGCCGCTTTCTTGGCCGGCTTCTTCTCCGCGCTCTCGTCCTCTTCCTCTTCCTTGAAGAGGTCTTCCGCGCTCACCGTCTTGTCGGTGACCTTGGCCATCTCGACGATGAAGTCGACGATCTTGTCCTCAAGCAGCGGCGCGCGGATGTTGGCCTGGGCCTGCGCGTTCTGCTGGTAGAACTGCACCACCTGCTGTTCCTGCCCCGGGTATTTCGTGGCTTCCTGATAGATCGCCCGCGCCACTTCCTCGTCGGTGATGGCAATGTTGTTCAAGCGGCCGACTTCCTGCAGCAGCAGACCGAGACGGACCCGGCGCTCGGCGATGCCGCGATATTCGGCCTTCTCCTCGTCGCTCAGCCCTTCATCGACCGCATGCTCGTGGTGGTGATGATCATGGTCGTGATCATGGTCATGGTCATGGTCATGGTCGTGGTCGTGATCATGGTCGTGATCGTGCGCCTGCGGCTTCACCGCGTTGCAGATCGCCTGGTATTCGGCATCGACCATGCCTTCCGGCACGCCGAAATCATGGCTGCTCTCGAGGGCGTCGAGCAGCGTCCGCTTCAACTTCGCGCGCGCGGCACCGGCGTATTCCTGCGACAGCTGGCCCTTGATCGCTTCCTTGAGCGTGTCGAGATCGTCCATGCCGAACAGCTTCGCGAACTCGTCGTCGATCACCGGGTCGGTGGTCTCGCGGATCTCGGTGACCTCGGTCTCGAACACCGCGTCCTTGCCGGCGAGCGTTTCCTGGCCGTAATTCTCCGGGAAGGTCACTTTCACGTCGACCTTGTCGCCCGCATTCACGCCGACGAGCTGGTCCTCGAAGCCCGGAATGAAGCTGCCGGAGCCGAGTTCCAGATGATGCCCTTCGGCCGCTCCGCCGTCGAACGCGACGCCGTCGACGGTGCCCTTGAAGTTGATGACGACGATATCGCCTTCCTTGGACTTCCGCTTGCGCGTCAGCGGCTCGGAGGTCTTGTGCTGCGAGGCCAGCTTGCCGATCGCCTCGTCGAGCTCCTTGTCGCTCGGCTCGGCAGTCAGCCGTTCGATCTCAAGGGTCGAGAAATCGACCGGGGTGATCTCCGGCATGATGTCGACGCTGAGATTGAACTCCAGATCGCCACCTTCCTCGAAAGAGGTGATTTCGATCTGCGGTTGCGTGGCGGCGCGCAGCTCACGCTCTTCCAGAGTCTTCTGGGAGGTCTCGTTGACCGTTTTTTCCAGGACTTCGCCCATCACGGACGGGCCATAACGCTTCTTGAGAAGCGCGACCGGCACCTTGCCCGGACGGAAGCCCGGCATGCGGATGGTCGGGGCGAGCTGCGTCAGGCGCGCATCGACCTCGCCATTGATCGTCTCGGCGGGAATCACGACCTTGAATTCGCGCTTCAGGCCTTCGGAGGAAGTTTCGGTAACCTGCATTGGTTTTGCTCAATCTGCTTCGTCTGCGTACGCCCACGATCTCGCGCCATTGCCAGCCCGGTGGTGCGGGTGAAGGGACTTGAACCCCCACGGCTTTCGCCACCAGAACCTAAATCTGGCGTGTCTACCAATTCCACCACACCCGCGGACCGCTGACGTCCATATAGGCGCCATGTCGTATTGGACCGGCATGGCTATCCGAACCGGGGGAGCGCGTCAACACTTATGGGTTTCAGTCGCGAACGAGCGGTTTCACCGACGAAGAAACAGCGATTTTCCCGGATGCGGAATAGGCCCCGCTGTTGGTCTCTATATCGGACAGGCGGTAGAGATAATTGATCATCATCCCGTGGGCCTGCGCGAGCCCCTTCTTCGAGGTGTCGCCGAGCCAGTTCAGACGCTCCATGCGAGCCCCGTTCGAGAGATGGAAATGGGCCACCGGGTCCTTCGCCTTGCCGTCCGGACGGCGATCGCCATAGAGATACCGCGCCGCCAGCCTGGTAACGGGCCCCTTCAGCGCCGCCGCCAGATGCTCGTCCTCGAACCATTTCGTCCGGCCGAGTGCTTCGCTGAGCATCGCTCCATCGGTCTCGCCTTCGACGATCTGCGCGAGCGCCTTGCGTTCCGCGTTGGTCAGCTCGAAACCGTCTTCCTCGAAGGTCTTCGCGCTCCATCTCGAGAGCCCTGGAATCGGCGAGAGCGTGGCGAATTTCTTCAGGTTCGGGAAATCGTGCTGCAGCACCTCGACCACCCGCTTGATCAGGAAATTTCCGAAGCTGATCCCGACCAGCCCCTTCTGCGCGTTGGAGATCGAGTAGAAGATCGCCGTCGTGGCGGCCGATACGTCGCCTTTCGGCGCATCCGCGTCCAGAATGTCGTGCACATTCGCCGCCATTTCCGGCAACAGCGCCACTTCGACGAAAATCAGCGGCTCGTCCGGCATCGCCGGGTGGAAATAGGCGAAACACCGCCGGTCGGAATCCAAGCGGTTCTTCAGGTCGTCCCAGGAGCGGATCTCGTGCACGGCCTCGTAGGCGATCAGCTTTTCAAGGATCGCCGCCGGGCTTTCCCACGTGATCTGCTTCAGCTCGAGCAGCCCGACATCGAACCAGGCCGAGAGCATGTCCTGAAGATCGTCCGAAAGCGCCCTGATCGCGGGCTCGCTGCGCGCATGTTCCAGCATGACGACGCGCATATCGACGAGGAACTTCACGCCTTCCGGAAGCGTGGTGAAGCGCTTCAACAGGCGGCGCCAGCGCGGTTCCAGCGTCCGGCGGAGCTTCGCTTCGGCCTTTCGGCGCGCATCATCGTCCTTTGCCGAGCGGACCGCGTCCATCGCCTGGTCGACCGCCTCGCGGTCGACACTGTAATTCTCTGCCAGAAGCTTCAGGAAACGGAGTTGTCCCGTGGGATCGAGGGCGAGATAGGTCCGTCCGAGACCCGCGGCGCGCGCCCGCGCGGAAACCTCGTCCGAACGGACCGTAAGGCAATCCTCCATCTGCTGGTGGACGCGCTCAAGATCCTCCTCGGGGAGTTCCGGGCGCGGCAGCCCGGTGATCATGTAACGGGTAGAATCAGACAATCCCGACCACGCCTGGCGCAGGTTGGAGAGGGTCCGGTCGATAAAGCTGGTCGGTTGATCGTTTGGCATGACTTAAAGATGGCCCAGCTCTGCAATGCCTTCAATGATCTCTTGATGACTCCTTGGTGTCATCTCGTCGCAGAAAGGAGTGAAGCCAGGATCGAGGGGAACTTTTCCGGCAGATCCTCAGCGATCAGGCCGGGCCCGAAACGCTCCGCTGCGGCACCGTTGATCCAGACCGCCGCAGCAGCCGCCTCGAACGGTGGCATGCCCTGGGCCAGCAATCCGAGAATCGTGCCGGCAAGAACGTCGCCCGTGCCTCCCGTCGCAAGCCAGGGCGGCGCGTTTCCGTTGATCGCGCCCCGCCCGTCGGGAGCAGCGATCACCGTATCCGGTCCCTTGAGCACGAGCACGGCACCCGTATGCAGCGCCGCAGCCCTTGCTCTTTCGAGCTTGCTGCCTTCCAGCGCCGGGAAGAGACGCCGGAATTCACCTTCATGCGGCGTCAGCACGACCGGCCCCTTGATCAGAAGGGCCAGCCCTGCCGCGTTCTCCGACCAGACAGTCAAAGCGTCGGCGTCGAGGACGACCGCCTTTCCCGCTCTCAGCGCGGCGGCGGAAAACGCCCGCGTCCGTCCTGTCACGCCATGCCCGGGTCCGACCAAAACGGCATTCTTCCGTGGGTCAGAGAGCATCGCCTCGAATTCCGGCAGCCCCTCGGCAGACAGCACAATGGCACCGGGGGCATCCGCGGCGAAAAGACCGCACTGCTCCGGCTCGGCGACGACACTCAGCAGCCCCGCTCCAACCCTTCGGGCCGCGCGCGCCGCGAGGCGCCCTGCCCCGGTCATCGGCCCGCCGCTGACGACGGCATGGCCGCGGGTGTATTTGTGGCTGTCGGCATCTGGCATCGGGAACCGGCCCTGCCAGAGTGACGGGGCGTTCTCGACGCATTTCGGCGCGATCGCCGTCAGCACCTGCGGCGCGATCCCGATATCGGTCACCAGAAGCTCCCTCGAGAGCGACCGGCCCGGCTGAAGAAGATGGCCCGGCTTCTTTCGGAAAAACGTCACCGTCAGGGCGGCGGGCACGGCGATGCCTCTGACCGCGCCGGTATCGCCGTCTACGCCGCTCGGCATGTCGACGGCGACAGACGCAAGCTTTCCGGCAGCGACGCGGTCCCTCGCTGCTGTCAAAAAGCGCAGGGCGACACCTTCGATATCGCGCGCAAGTCCGGCGCCGAAAAGAGCGTCCACAAGCAGTTCGGCTTTTTCGAGAAGAGAGATTTCGAGATCCGCCACGGCGCCGTCCCAGGCGGCGCCCGCCTGGGCGGCGTCGCCCTTGAGGTCCGCCGGCCGACCGAGCTGAGCGAGATCGACCTCCCAGCCCGCCGCGCGCAGCAATCGCGCGACGACGAAACCGTCGCCGCCGTTATTTCCCGGGCCGCAGGCGACCAGAGTCCGCCGGGGCGAAAACCGGGCCATGATTGCATCCGCAACGGACTTGCCGGCCGCCTCCATCAGATCGATGCCGGGTACCCCGCCCTCGATCGTTCCCCGGTCCGCCTCTGCCATTTCAGAGACGGTGAGCAGCGCCAGCTCGTCCACGTCAGCTCTCCCCATCCAGTCCCGGCCCGGCAATTCGCCGCAGCCGCAAACTCTTGTCATCACCGAAGGATATGTCGAGAGTTCGCCCCTTGGAATGCGCTTATCCGCCTCAACCGCGACCGGCACCGGACCTGTAGATGTTTATTCTGACAAGATTTCTCTGGCTCACCCTCGGCCTGCTCGGTCTTTCGGCGGTAGCGCTCGGGGCCTACGGGGCGCATGCAGCGGGTTTCGATCAGGTCGCCCATGACCGCTTCGAGGCCGCCCTGCTCTATCACCTGGTCCATCTCGCGGGTCTGGCGGCGTCACTGCTGCTCGCCGGGTGTGCACCAGCACGGCTGCCGCTCGGCGCCGCTGTGCTTTTCATTGCCGGAACCGCGTTCTTTTCCGGATCGCTCTATGCAAGCGCCTTCAGCGGCGGCGCAACGACGACTGCGCTCGCACCGTTCGGAGGCGCCTGCTTCATGGCCGGATGGCTCGCCCTCGGCATTGCCGGCGCGCGTTCTGTCGGAAAATGATCCTGAGGAGAAAATGGGGCGAGTGATGGGTCTTGAACCCACGACCTCCAGATCCACAATCTGGCGCTCTAACCAGCTGAGCTACACCCGCCACATGTTCGCTCGCGTCACCGCGAGGGCCGATTACCTACTGTAACACGGTTGGCCCGTCAACCGATTTACCGAGCGATTTGACCTCTATTTTCTAGCCGCCGAAATGGGCCGCGAGCCGTGCGACCGCGTCGTCCAGAATGACGTCCTTCTTGGCGAAACAGAAACGAATGAAGTTCTTCGGCGCTTCACCGTGGAAGAAGGCGCTGACCGGCACGGCCGTCACCCCCGCCTCGGTGGTGATGTGGCGGCAGAAGGCGACATCGTCGCCGTCGAAGCCGAGCCCAGAAATGTCGACGAACTGGAAGTAAGTGCCTTCGCATTCAACGCAGTCGATGCCGCTGATCTTGCTGAGGCCTTCCGCGAGCCGGTCCCTCTTCGCCTGCATGGAGTCGCGCAACCCGTTAAAATAACTGTCATCCTGTTCGAGCCCGAAGGCGACAGCGCGCTGCAGGTTAGGCGCGGTGGTGAAGACGAGGAACTGATGCGCCTTGGCTATCGGCTGCAACAGTTCCGCCGGCGCGGTCAGGTAGCCGACCTTCCAGCCCGTCAGCGAGAAGGTCTTGCCGGCCGAGCCAATCCGCACGGTACGCTCGCGCATGCCCGGAAGCGCCATCAGCGGATGGTGGCGGCGGCCGTCAAAGGCCATGTGCTCGTAGACCTCGTCACAGACCGCGTAGCAATCATGCGCGATCACGGTCTCGGCGATCGCTTTCAACTCTTCCCCGGTGAAGACCTTCGAGGCCGGGTTCATCGGCGAGTTCAGCACCAGCAGCTTGGTTTTCTCGCTGAACGCCGCCTTCAACGCGGCGACATCGAGTTTCCATTCCGGAGGACGCAGGGTGACGACGCGCGGAATACCGCCCGCACGGCGGATAATCGGCAGATAGCAGTCATAGGTCGGCTCGATCAGCACGACCTCGTCGCCGGGCTCGATCAGGCCGAAGAAACAGGCCGCGAGACCTTCTGTCGCACCCGTGCTGACCATGACTTCCGTCTGCCAGTCCACATCCAGCCCGTAGAACCGCTTGTTATGCTTGGCGACGGCCTGACGGAGCTCGGGAACACCGAGCATCGGCGGATACTGGTTCGGGCGGTCGAAGAGGAAGTCGGAGGCCTTCTTCAGCACCGGATCCGGGCCGAGATCGTCCGGAAAACCCTGCCCCAGGTTGATCGATCCGTGCTCGATCGCCAACCGCGACATGACCTCGAATACGGTGGTTCCGTAAGAGGAAAGCAGACTGTTGGCAGGCTTCATCGGGGTCACTCCGGCAAGGGCCCAGGCAAAAGAGAGCGATGGCGATTAGCCCAAGGCCAAGCCCTTGGCAAGGTTTCCCGCTTCCACGCGGCGAAACGGCAGATTGTGAGTGTCCGGACTCGCCGTTATAAGGTCGCCGGAGAAAACAATAATTCGCCGATAAATTCGGAAGGAACAGGGATATGACGAAGCTGGCGGAACGGCTCAACCATCTCGGGACGGAAACGGCCTTCTCAGTGCTGGCGCGCGCCAACCAGCTCGCGGCTGAGGGCAAGAGCATCATCAATCTCGGCATCGGCCAGCCCGATTTCCGGACGCCCGACAATATCGTCGAGGCCGCGGTCAAGGCGCTGCATGACGGTCATCACGGCTATACCCCAGCCAACGGTATCCCGGCCCTGCGGGAAGCGGTCGCCGCCAATCTCGAGCGGCGGCACGGCGTCGCGGTCGATCCGGGGCGCGTGCTGGTGGTTCCCGGCGGCAAGGTCACCATGTTCCTCGCGATGATGATCTTCGGCGAGGAAGGCGCGGAAATCATGTTCCCGGATCCCGGCTTCCCGATCTACAAGTCGGCGATCGAATTCTCCGGCGCGAAGGCGGTCTCGATCCCGCTGCGCGAAGAGAACGGCTTCGCATTCTCCGCCGAAGAAGTGCTCGCCGGGATCACCAGCCGGACCCGGCTGATCATCGTCAACAGCCCGGCCAACCCGACCGGCGGCGTCGTCCCGCGGGAAGAGTTCGACAAACTGGTCGCCGGCCTGCAGGCCTGGCCCGACGTCGCGATCATGAGCGACGAGATCTACAGCGAGATGCTCTACGACGACCGCGAGCATGTCAGCCTCCTGCAATATCCCGAGATCGCAGACCGTCTGATCCTGCTCGACGGCTGGTCAAAGACCTATGCCATGACCGGGTGGCGGCTCGGCTACAGCGTCTGGCCGAAGGACGTCTTCCCCCACGCCGAGAAGCTCTGCGTAAACATTCACTCCTGCGTCAACGCGGCCGCTCAATATGCCGGCCTTGAGGCCCTCACCGGCCCGCAGGACCCGGTCGGAGAGATGCTCAAGGCGTTCGACGAGCGGCGCAAGGTCATCGTCCGCGAACTGAACCAGGTGCCGGGTTTCCGTTGCATCGAGCCGGGCGGCGCTTTCTATGCATTCCCGAACATCGAAGGCACCGGCATGAAGGCGCAGGCGCTGCAGGAGAAGCTGCTCGAGCAGGCTGGCGTCGCCGTCATCGCAGGCACCAGCTTCGGCGGCCACGGCGAGGGCTATCTGCGCTTCTCCTACGCGAATTCGACGGAGAATATCATCGAAGCGATCAAGCGCATCAAAGCCTGCCTCGCCTGACCTGCGCCTGAGGGACCCTGGAATGGACGCAGCTGGCGACATCTTGCTCACGTTTGTCGGCTGCGGCGACGCGTTCGGCAGTGGCGGGTGTTTCAATACCTGCTTTCATGTCGAAACACCCAAGACCCGGTTTCTGATCGATTGCGGGGCGAGTTCGTTGATCGCGATGAAAGCACTCGGGATCGACCGCAACCGGATCCAGACGATCCTGATCACCCATTTCCACGGCGATCATTTCGGCGGCATCCCCTTCTTCATGCTGGATGCCCAATTCTTCTCGAAGCGGACCGATCCACTGACCATTGTCGGCCCGAAAGGGCTGCAGGAGTGGATCGGACGAGCAATGGAAACCGCCTTTCCCGGCTCCTCCCGGACACGTCAGAAATTCCCTCTGGAACTGTTCGAAATAGAAGCGGAAGACAGCGTGACTGTCGGCGATCTGGAAATTCTGGCGCAGCAGGTTGTGCACGGCCCGCCCGACGGCCCTTTCCTCGCCTATCGCGTCTCCACATCCGGCAAGGTGATCGCCTATACCGGCGACACCGAATGGACCGAGAGTCTAATTCCGATCGGACGCGAAGCGGACCTCTTGATTGCCGAAGCCTATTTCTACGACAAGAAGGTCCCGTTCCATCTGGATCTTGCAACGTTGCGGGAAAAGCTTCCGGAAATCGAACCGAAGCGTCTGATATTGACGCATATGAACGACGATATGCTGTCCCGGAAGAAGACACTGGAATTCGAAACCGCCGAGGACGGATTGGTGGTGAAGGTCTGAGATGAACGTCGCCGGGCGGGACGAAATCCGATACGCACAAAACTTGGCGCCCAAAAAATAGGCAGGCGCTCAGAAAATACGCAGGAGAACAACTTGAAACTCGAAGCCCGGTTCAACTAGCGTTGTTTTTTCAATGAGTTACGGAATCGAAAACGCTTGGCACAGAGTGTGCTATTACGGGTTCCGTGACCCGTGCGACGGGACATCAACAGAAGAGCACTGAAGCAATGAAAAAAGTCGAAGCCATCATCAAGCCCTTCAAGCTCGACGAAGTGAAGGAAGCGCTGCATGAGGTTGGCATCCAGGGAATCACGGTAACCGAAGCCAAGGGGTTCGGACGCCAAAAGGGGCATACCGAACTTTACCGAGGAGCCGAGTACGTCGTCGATTTTCTCCCGAAGGTGAAAATCGAGGTCGTGATGGAGGACTCCCTGGTCGAGCGTGCGGTGGACGCTATCCAGTCCGCAGCCCGCACCGGCCGCATCGGCGACGGAAAGATCTTCGTTTCCGGGGTCGATGATGTCATCCGTATCCGAACCGGAGAATCCGGGGGCGATGCCCTTTAATTAGGGCTATGAACCCGTTCCGCCTTTACCGGAGGAACGAAACGCCCGCTCTGACGTCAGGCGGGTAAACAAATGGCTGGACCGCCCGGGGAGAGGGCACCGCCGAAACAGGGAAGCGATGCCGGCGGCATTCGGTCAACCAGGCACAGGTTGTCCAAGCGCCGACAAGGCAACGGCCCGTTTAAGTAGTCAGGAAGGAAGACTATGTCTGATGTGAATGCCGTTATGAGCATGATCAAGGAACATGATTGCAAGTTCGTTGACCTGCGCTTCACAGATCCGCGCGGCAAGATGCAGCACGTGACCCAGGCCATTGAGACGATCGACGAGGAAAGCCTCACCGAAGGCTTCATGTTCGACGGCTCCTCCATCGCCGGCTGGAAGGCGATCAACGAGTCCGACATGGGCCTGAAGCCGGACCTCTCGACCGCTCGCGTCGATCCGTTCTTCGCGCAGCCGACCCTGATGCTGTTCTGCGACATCCTGGATCCGATCACCGGCCAGCCCTACGAGCGCGACCCGCGTTCGACCGCCAAGGCCGCGATCAACTACCTGAACAGCCTCGGCATCGGCGACACCGCCTTCTTCGGCCCGGAAGCCGAGTTCTTCGTGTTCGAGGACGTGAAGATCAAAACCAGCAGCAACGTCGGGTACTACGAACTCGATCACCCGGAACTCCCGGCCAACTCCGCCCGCGCCTACGAAGAGGGCAACATGGGTCACCGTCCGGGCGTCAAGGGCGGCTACTTCCCGGTCCCGCCGGTTGACAGCGAACAGGACCTGCGCAGCGAAATGCTGGCGGTCATGGGCGAAATGGGCGTGCCGATCGAAAAGCACCACCACGAAGTCGCCCCGGGCCAGCACGAGCTCGGCATGAAGTTCGGCACCCTGCTGGAAACCGCCGACGCCCTGCAGCTCTACAAGTACGTCGTGCACAATGTCGCGCACGCCTATGGCAAGACCGCGACCTTCATGCCGAAGCCGATCGCCGGCGACAACGGCTCGGGCATGCACGTGCACCAGTCGATCTGGAAGGACGGCAAGCCGCTCTTCGCGGGTAACGGCTATGCCGATCTCTCCGAGATGTGCCTCTACTATATCGGCGGCATCATCAAGCACGCCAAGGCCATCAACGCGTTCGCGAACTCCACGACCAACAGCTACAAGCGTCTGGTCCCGGGCTTCGAGGCGCCGGTGCTGCTGGCCTACTCCTCGCGTAACCGTTCGGCCTCCTGCCGTATCCCGTTCGTGAACAGCCCGAAGGGCAAGCGCGTCGAGGTCCGGTTCCCGGATGCCGCCGGCAACCCGTACCTGATCTTCTCCGCCATGCTGATGGCCGGTCTCGACGGTATCCAGAACAAGATCCATCCGGGCGACCCGATGGACAAGGACCTCTATGACCTGCCGCCGGAGGAACTCGCCGAAGTTCCGACGGTCGCCGGCAGCCTCCGCGAGGCTCTGGAATGCCTCGATGCGGACCGTTCGTTCCTGACCCAGGGCGATGTCTTCACCGACGACCAGATCGATGCCTATATCGAGCTGAAGATGGAAGAAGTCATCAAGTTCGAACAGACCCCGCATCCGATCGAGTTCCAGATGTACTATTCCTCCTAAGACGGCCCGGGGCCGGTTCGCCGGCCCCATCGTCTCAGGTGACTGCAAGTCCTCCCGCCGGTGCGCTTATGGCCGGCGGGCGGCTTCCTCCCAAAACTCGGGCCGCCTCGCGCGGCCCGTTCTTTTTTTGGGGTCAGGGTGACCGGGGACGAACAAGCGCGATCGCGAGACCGCTCGCGACGATCATTCCGCCGCCTGTCAGGAGATGCAGCCCCGGCACCTCGCCGAAGAAAAGCAAGCCGAACAGCGCGGCATAGAGCAGCGTGCTGTAATAGAACGGCGCGATGAAATTCGCCTCGCCGACCGCGGCCGCCTTCAGAAAAAGCAGCTGGCCGCAGACCATGATGGAGCCGACTCCGACGAGGTACGGCATTTGCTCCGATGTCGGTATCTGGAGAAATGGCAGAGCCGCCAGCCCCGAAATAATCAGGCCTGCCAGATTGTTGATCGCCAGGATGGTTAGCGGTCGATCCGTCTGCGCCAGGATGCGGATCGTCACCACTTCTGCGCCGACGAGAACGGCGGACAGAAGTGCGATCAGGGCGCCCGGCTGAAGCACGCCTGCCCCCGGCCGGGTCATCACGACAACGCCCGCGAGCCCGACGGCCGCACCCAGCCAGCGCAGCGGGACGAGTTTCTCTTTCAGCACCAGAATAGCGAATCCCATCGCAAAGATCGGGCTCGTCCAGGCGATGGCGAGGGCATCGGCAAGCGGCATCATGCCGACAGCGGCGAACGACGCGGCGACGCCGGCAGCACCGAACGCAACCCGTATGCCGTGCTTCACCGGAATACGCGTTCGGAACACACTTCTGCCTCGTCCGAAAACGAAGGGCAACAGGGTGAGAAACCCGAACAGGAAGCGCGAGAAGGCAATCTGGACCGGATGCAGGGCGGGTCCGCCTTCCAGCAACTGGACGCCCTTCGCGCAGGCATTGGCCGCGGCGAAGAAGGCGCAGGAGACGACGACAAGAAACGCCGTCTTCAGTGCAGATCCGGTGTTCATGTTCCCGTCCCGGTCACTCCTGAAATCCGGCGGATAATCCGCATTCCCAAGAGACCGGGCAACGAACAACGCGGATGCGGACACGTGCAAAAATGTTCAGCGTCCGGTTCAGCCGCCGAGACGTGTTTCCTCAATGAAGTCGATCAATGGCTGCAGGTCCATGACATGCTCGTAGGCCCGGCGGCTGGGCAGTTCCATGATCGATTTTCCTTCCGCCGCCGCCTGGGCAAAGAGTTGCGTGTCCCGCAAGGTCGCGACTTTCGGAAATCCAAGGTCCTCAAGGAACGCCTCGAGGCGATCCGCAGCCTTCGTCCGCAGCCGGACGCGGTTCCCGACAAAGGCCACGGCGCGCTTGTTCTTCCGGATCGGTTTGAGGCCTGCGAGCTGATCCATGAAATGCCGGGTGCCATCCTCGTCGAAAGCGGAGGGAAGAACAGGGATCACGATCACGTCGGCCTGTTTCACGACGTCCTTCACTACGTCCCTACTCATGGCCGCGACGCAGTCCACCACAAGAATCTCGGTTTTCTTACGCGGCTTGGCACCCTCCGCCTCGAGATCGACTCCGCGGATCTTCGGCAAGTCCGCCGGCCGGCGCCGCAGCCAGGAGAGCGAACTCTGCTGTGTATCGAGATCTCCAAGCGCGGTGTCCAGGCCGCGTGCGGCATAGTGCGCGGCCAAGGTCGTCGCGAGCGTCGTCTTTCCGGCTCCGCCCTTGGTATTCGCGACGGCAATGGTGAACATCGTTCCTCCGTACTTTCGTCCCGGCGCAGAGCCGGGAACCTGCTTCGGCAGAGATTACGGAAGATCGACTTCGAAATCCCGGCCGCCCTCGCCATGCTGACTGTCACGTGCCTTGACCAACACCCGGGTCACTCCGGATGGAATGGAAACGCCGGAGAGCGACCGTGTGAACGGTTGTTCGTCGACATGCGGGTGATAAAGCACCCGCTCGCCGAGCAAAGTCCCGTCCGGTGCATGCACCGTCCAGGCATTGGCATAGTGGTCCCATCCGGTATCGGCGTGACGCACGGTCACATGGAACGTGTAGGTCCCGCCCGAGGCACGCTCGACACGGACATCTTCGACATCCGCCTCGCCGGCGCGAACGACACCCGCTCCAGGGAGCAGAAACAGCAACAGGACTAAGGCGGCAATCCGGAACGGACCGCACCGACGCAACGTAAACTCAGCGATCATCTCGCCCTCATGTGCGCACAAAGTACGCCTTTGAAAGGCCGGATGCAACCGGCCTCAGGCGCTTTCCAGCTTCCGCTTCCGGCCATTCGCGTCAAGGGCGACGAAGGTGAAATGTCCCTCGGTCACGAGAACTTCATCGAGATGATATTCCCCGGAGCGGATCGCCCAGGCCTCGATCTTGTAGGTCAGCGAGGTCGTCCCCTGCTTTTCGAAACTGGCGTAGCAGCAAAGGATGTCGCCAACTTTCACCGGCTTGTGGAAGGTCATCGCCTCGACGCCGACCGTGGCGACCCGTCCCTTTGCACGTTGCGCCGCGGCCGTACCCCCGGCTATATCCATCTGGCTGAGCACCCAGCCGCCGAAGATATCGCCGCTCGGGTTCGTGTCCGCGGGCATGGCGATGGTACGGACCTGCAGAGTCCCGACCGGCTGTCTCTCGTCTTGCGCCATGACCACTCCTGATTGCTTGGCGAGCACGGACCATATCTTGTAGTATTTGTCCGAGCGACTACAGGATAAATGCATTATCTGACCTTCAAGGACCTATTCGCCACATGTCGGACCTGTTCCAGAGCAACGCTGCCCGTAGCGACGACGACTATTCCGCCAAGGATATCGAGGTTCTCGAGGGCCTCGAGCCGGTACGGCGGCGGCCGGGCATGTATATCGGCGGCACGGACGAACGGGCGATGCACCATCTGGTCGCGGAAGTGCTCGACAACTCGATGGACGAAGCCGTCGCCGGATTCGCCAGCAGGATCGAGATCGACCTGTCGTCCGACATGACCGTGACGATCCGGGACAATGGCCGCGGCATCCCGGTGGACCCGCACCCCAAATTCAAGGACAAGTCGGCTCTGGAAGTGATCCTGACCACACTGCATGCCGGCGGGAAATTCTCAGATAAGGTCTACAGCACCTCGGGCGGCCTGCATGGCGTCGGCATCTCCGTCGTCAACGCGCTTTCCGACGACATGGAAGTCGAGGTCGCACGCGACAAGCAGCTCTTCGCACAGCGCTTCAGCCGCGGCTTTCCGCAAGGCGGGCTTGAGAGCCGCGGTGCGGTGCAGAACCGGCGCGGCACCGCGGTCCGCTTCCATCCCGACGCGGAGATCTTCGGGCGCGCCCGTTTCCGGCCGGCGCAGCTCTACCGGATGGCCCGTTCCAAGGCCTATCTGTTCAAGGGCGTGGAAATCCGCTGGTCCTGCGACACCGCCCTGATCGGCGAGGGCGACGACACGCCGGCAGCGGCCACTCTGCATTATCCGGGCGGTCTTTCCGACTTCCTCACCAGCACGCTCGGCGACCGCGCTTTGATCGGCGAGGCCTTCGCCGGCGACAAGGACGACAGCGAAACGCGCGAGCGGGTCGAATGGGCGGTGACCTGGCCGGATGACAATGACGACGGCTTCATGCACGCCTATTGCAACACCATCCCGACACCGAGCGGCGGAACGCACGAGGCCGGCCTCCGGACCGCCCTGCTCCGCGGGATCCGCGCCTATGCCGAGATGGTCGGCGGACAGAAAAAGGCGGCACAGATCACCGCCGAGGATGTCATGAGCGGTGCCTGCATCATGCTCTCCGTCTTCGTGAGGGACCCCCAGTTTCAGGGACAGACCAAGGAAAGATTGGTCAGCGCCCACGCGACCAAGCTGGTCGAGCAGTCGGTGAAGGACCGTTTCGACCATTGGCTCTCCGCCACTCCCGAGACCTCCAACCAGCTGCTCGAGCGCATTCTCGAACGTGCCGAGGACCGTCAGCGACGGCGCCAGCAGAAGGAAGTCTCGCGCAAGACGGCGACCCGCAAACTCCGCCTGCCGGGCAAGCTTGCGGACTGCTCCAGCTCCGATACCGAAACGACCGAAATCTTCCTGGTCGAGGGCGACAGCGCCGGTGGCTCCGCCAAGCAGGCGCGCAACCGCAAGACTCAGGCGATCTTACCGCTGCGCGGCAAGATCCTGAACGTGGCCAGCGCGTCGTCCGAGAAGCTGCGCGCGAACCAGGAGCTTTCCGATATCTCGCTCGCACTCGGCTGCGGTTCGGGCAGCAGCTACAGCTCGGAGAACCTGCGCTACGGCAAGGTCATCATCATGACCGACGCCGACGTCGACGGCGCCCATATCGCCTCTCTGCTGATGACCTACTTCTTCCGCGAGATGCCGAAACTGGTGGAGGAAGGTCATCTCTATCTGGCCCTGCCGCCGCTCTACCGCCTGACCCAGGGCACGAAGTCGGTCTATGCCCGCGACGATGCGCACCGCGAGGAGCTGATCCGGACCGAACTGACCGGTCGCGCGAAGATCGAGGTCTCCCGCTTCAAGGGTCTGGGCGAAATGCCGCCGGCGCAGCTAAAGGAAACGACGATGGATCCGGAAAAACGCATCCTGCTGCGGGTGTCCGTGCCGCCGTCACTGAAAAATTCAGATCCCGCCAGCGACGATGCGGAGGCACGCCGCGTTCTGGAAGAGACGGTTGAAACGCTGATGGGCCGCAAGCCGGAACTTCGGTTCCAATTTATTCAGGAAAATGCGAAGTTCGTCACCGACCTCGACGTTTGAGGCTGCGGCGCTCTACTTTTTCGGAAAACGAAGTCCCGAAATAGTTTCACAAATATTACCGGGACATTGTTTTGATACTACAGTGGCAGCGAAAACATGGCTGCAATGCGCGTTTTCGGCCATCTCTTTGTTGACAGCGCGCGCCTTGCACCTAATATCCGCGTCATCTTCGCGCCAGGCACGGATACAATGAACAGTGCCTCTTCAGACAACGCGATAAAATAGGCGGTACCTTGACGTTTTCAGACCTTGGACTTAGCGACGCGGTCGTTTCCGCGGTAACCGATGCCGGTTACACCACCCCTACTCCGATCCAGGAACAGGCAATTCCGCACGTCCTCATGGGACGGGACATTCTCGGCTGCGCGCAGACGGGGACCGGAAAGACCGCATCCTTCACCCTGCCGATGATCGATATTCTCGCGGCCGGCCGAGCGAAGGCGCGTATGCCGCGCTCACTGATCCTCTGCCCGACCCGCGAACTTGCGGCGCAGGTTTCTGAAAATTTCGTCAAGTACGGCAAGCACAACCAGCTCAACATGGCGCTGCTGATCGGCGGCGTCGCCTTCTCCGAACAGGAACAGAAGCTCGATCGCGGCGTCGACGTGCTGATCGCCACGCCGGGCCGCCTGCTCGACCATTTCGAGCGCGGCCGCATCCTGCTGACCGACGTCAAGGTGCTGGTGATCGACGAAGCCGACCGGATGCTCGATATGGGCTTCATCCCGGATGTCGAGCGCATCGTCAGTCTGCTGCCCCGGATCCGTCAGACCCTGTTCTTCTCGGCCACGATCTCCAAGGAGATCCGCAAACTCGCCGACGCCTTCCTGATCAATCCGAAGGAAATCACCGTCGCTGCCGCCTCCTCGGCCGCGGAAACCGTGAAACAGGCGCGGGTCAAGGTCGCGGTCAAGGACAAGCGCGCGGCGTTGCGCAGTCTGATCGACAGCGAGAAACCGACCAACGCGATCATCTTCTGCAACCGCAAACGCGATGTCGGCGTCGTGCACCGCTCATTGAAGCGCCACGGATATAATGCCGTCGAACTCCACGGCGACATGTCTCAGCCGGATCGGATGAAGACTCTGCAGCGCTTTAAGGACGGCGACGCGGATCTGCTCTGCGCCAGCGACGTCGCGGCGCGCGGACTGGACATTGCCGGCCTCAGCCATGTCTTTAATTTCGATGTCCCGACCCATGCCGAGGATTACGTGCACCGCATCGGCCGCACCGGCCGGGCCGGGCGCGACGGCCGCGCCTTCACCCTGACCACGTCCGAGGAGGAGAAATACCTCCAGGCGATCATCAAACTGATCGGCAAGGACATCCCGGTCCATGAAATCGCCAATCTGTCGGTCGACGGACACGATGGCGACGCGGACGAGGAACAGCGGGACGAGAAGCGCGACCGGAACGGACGCCGGAGCTCCCGTTCCCGCGGTGGACGGGATCGTGGCGGCCGGGATCGCGGCCCGCGCTCCGAAGAAAAATCACCGGCGCAGACGTCGAAGGAAAAAGACAACGTGACCGAGTTTCCGGCCAAGGAAGCGCGCCCGGCGAAACGTCGCCGCACGCGCGACGAGGATGCCGATCTGGAACCTGTCGTCGGGCTGGGCGATCACGTCCCGGCGTTTCTCCTCCGCAAATAGCACGGCGGCGCTCAATATTGCACGCCGCTTGATTTCTCCGCTCTTTTCGGAAACGATCAGGGCCTATCCGTTCTCAGCTCCGGGCCTCCGATGCAGACGATCTTCGTTCAGGTTAAGTGTGAATTGGGCGAGGCCTACAACGTGGCAGATTCCGCGATCATGGATTTCGAGGAAATCTCCGAAGTCCATTCGACGTCGGGCCAGTATGATCTGATGATGAAATGCTACCTGCAGGACGACACGGACATCGGCCGGTTCGTCACCGAGAAAATTCAGAAGATCAAGGGCGTGAAAGACACCTTCACGATCATCACCTTCAAGGCGTTCAGCTAGAGCCGTCTTCAGGTTCGCTGCGGAACTGCGTCCAGAGCCAACGCGTCCTCGTCGGAGTCGCTATCGCCGGCAGCGAATACGGCGCCATCCGTAATAGAGCTCTCGAACGATACCCCGTCCAGGCGCGCGCCGTCGAAATTGGTATTCGAACAGATCGTCTTCTCGAAAATCGCGCCATTGAGAGTCGCCGGGAAGCGCACGACGCGCCGATCGCCGCGGGTACTGAGCACGTTCACATATCCGAGATCGGCACTCGCGATGTTTGCCATCGACAAGTCGGCGTTCATCAGGATGGCGCCGCGCATGTCGGCATTCATGAAGTTGGTGTTCTTCAGATTGGCACCCGTGAAGTCCGCCATGGTGAGAAACGAGCTGCCGAAATTGCATTTCTCGAGATTTGCTCCGGTGAATTTGGCGACGCTCAGATCCGCGTTGCGGAAATCGAGCCCGACCATGTTGGCACCCGAGAAATCAGCCTGCTCGCCTTCCTTGCCGTCGGTCGCCAGCCACTTCATGTGTTTCTGAACTTTGATCTTGAGGCCGTCTTCCAGATCACGGATCCCGAGGAACACACGACAATTGTCGAGCCGGGCACCTTTCATGTCGCAAACTGAAACATCGACATTGCGCAACACAGCGCCTTCGAGGTCCGCGCCCCTGAGACTGGCCCCCTTCAGGTTGGTGCCAGCCATGACCGCATTCTTCATGCGCGCCAGTTCAAGATTGGCACCTTCGAGATCCGCGCCGGAGAAGTTGACCGCGACGAGTTCCGCCTCGGACATGTTGCTGTTCCGGAGCGACGCGCCTTCCATGTTGGCTTCGGTCAGGTTCGACCGCGAGAAGTTCGACTTGTCGAGTACCGCGTCGGACATGTCGACGCTTTGCGTCCGTTTCATTCCGGCATCGCGGATGTCGCCCGGGCGCATATCGGCTTCTCGGAAGTCGGAACCGCCAAGACGGGCCCCCGTAAACTTGGCGCCGCGGAGATCGGCGCGGAAAAAATTCGAGCCCGCGAGATTGGCCCGGCGCATCACGGCGCCGAACAGATCCGCACCGGAAAAATCGCCGCGCACGAAGGCGGCACCCGTCATGTCGACCCCGGAGAGCAGCGCGTTATGTAACTTGGCGTTAGGCGAGCGCAGTCCTTTCAGACTTGCGTTTCGTAAATCCGCACGCTTGCAACCTGGCACACCATCAAGGTAGCCCCGATGGAGGACGATTATTTCTTTAAGTGCTGCTTCATCCATCGAGTTAAAGTTCCAGCATGGCCCCAAGTAAATCTATACCAGAGGGTTATTGAGCGTTCATTTTCCCAATTTATCAAGCACTAAAGATTACAATAGCGCTCTCATTTAAATCGAATTGTATTGATTTCATGAGGATTTTATCAGCGTATTGGTTAACGCATTGCTAACCGCTGCCTGAGTCGGATCAATAACTGGTATCGAGAGCTCTTCTTCGAGTGCCTGGCGGTAACGCGCCATTCCGGCGCATCCGAGCACCACGGCCTGGGCCCCGTCCTTGTCCCTGAGATCCCTCCCCGTCTCGACGAGGCGCGCATATGCCCTGTCCTCGTCCGAGAGTTCGACGACGCCGAGGCCGAGCGCTCGTTCACCGGCCAACCGGGACTCAAACCCAAGGGCCCGGATGTAACGCATGTGCCTCGGGATCGAACGATCGAGAATGGCGATCACGCCGAACTTCTCGCGGATGCTCATGGCCCGGAGCATCCCGGACTCGGCAATCCCGAATACCGGCTTGTCCGTCGCCTCCCGTGCGGCATGGATCCCAGGATCGGAATAACAGGCAATGACGAAGGCCGAGGCACTGTTCGCCCGGCGAGCGACGATCTCGCGGACCTGGACAGCCGCCAGATCCGCATCCGCCTGGCTTTCGACGCCTGGAGGGCCGTCCGGATTGGTCAGGCATTCGATCTCCGGGCCACCCGGAACACGGAGCCCGTCGAGTGCGTCGCTCATCGATTTGGTGACGGCTTCGGTGCTGTTCGGATTGATGACGACGATCGGATCGCTCATGAAATTACCCTTCTTCCCCAAGGCCTTTGGCTACGAGTTCGGTGACGTCGGGCGACAGGCCCGGATGGCGCCGGATGCGCGCGAGACATTCCCGCATCATGCGCTGGCGCGCTTCGTCATAGCGTTTCCATCGGGTCAGCGGCGCCACGAGCCGTGCCGCGATCTGCGGATTGAGTGCGTCGAGCCGGACGATCTGGTCCGCGAGGAAGCTATAGCCGGAGCCGTCCGCCGCATGGAAATGCACCGGGTTGCCGGTCGCGAAAGCGCCGATGACGGCGCGCACCCTGTTCGGCGTGCCCAAATCGAACTTCGGATGCTCCAGTAGCTCCTTCACGATTTCGAGCGTGCCCGGCAACGCACTCGTCGCAGAGAGCGTGAACCACTTGTCGAGCACGAGGGGCGTGCCGGTCCAACGGTCATGGAAGGCGGCCATCGCCGCCTCGCGCTCGGGGCACTCGACATTGTTCAAGGCCTGCAGCGCGGCCATGGACTCCGTCATCGTCGTGGCCCCGGCGGCCTGTTCTGCGGCGAGCGTGCGCGCGGCACTCTCTCCGCTTGCCACGAGATAGCCGAGCGCAACCGCCTTCAGGGCGCGCCTACCCATGGCTTCGGTCGACATATCGTCCGGGGCATAGGCACCCGAGAGCCGGTCGTAGATCGTCCGGAAGAGTGCCGTGTGACGGAGCCCGATTTCCCGGCGTGCCGCATCGCGCGCCGCGTGAATGGCATCCGGATCCGCCGGAAGCATGGCGTCGGCCAAGACCGTCTCGCCCGGCAGCGTCAGGAGTTCGGCGGCAAAAGCCGGCTCAATCGCGGGATCGTTCAGAATTTCTCCGACCGCATCGAGGAAATCGTCGTCGAGCACCGCTTCGCCGCCGCCGCCGCTCTGCGCCGCAGCGATTATGGCCCGGGTAAGGTAGCTCTGCCCGGCATCCCAGCGCGCGAACGGATCGTCGTCGTGACGGAAAAGAAAGCAGTCCTCGGCGGCATTGCGGCTCGTGCGCAGCCTTACAGGGGCGGAGAACCCGCGCAGCAAAGACGGGACCGACCGCTCGGCGACATTCTCGAAGACAAACTCCTGCTCTTCGGCGCTGACGGAGAGAACGCGCGCAGCCGGCGCCGCAGCGCTATTGTCGCCACGCAGTTCCAGCGGCAGCGCCCTTCCATCCCCCCCGAGCAGAGCCATCGAAAGCGGGATCAGCATCGGTTTTTTGTTCGGCTGGCCCGGCGTCGGCGGCAGAATCTGGCGCACCTTGAGGCGCGCGGTCCTGGTGGCAACGTCATGCTCCAGGTCGACCTCCAGTTCGGGCGTCCCGGACTGGCTGTACCACAGCCGGAACTGGCCGAGATCCACGCCGCTCGCATCTTCCATCGCGGCGACGAAATCCTCGCAGCGGACCGCCTCACCGTCATGACGCTCGAAATAGAGATCCATGCCCTTGCGGAAGGCATCCGACCCAAGCAGTTCGTGGATCATCCGAATGACCTCGGCGCCCTTCTCGTAGATCGTCACCGTGTAGAAGTTGTTGATCTCGAGATAGCTCTCGGGACGGACCGGATGGGCGGTCGGCCCCGCATCCTCGGGGAACTGGACGGTACGCAGCAGACGCGCATCGGCGACGCGCTTCACGCCGCGGGAATGGGTATCGGACGTGAATTCCTGGTCGCGGAAGACCGTCAGGCCTTCCTTCAGGCTGAGCTGGAACCAGTCGCGGCAGGTCACCCGGTTGCCGGTCCAATTGTGGAAATATTCATGCGCGACGATGCCTTCAAGGCGCTCGTAATCGGCATCCGTCGCGGTCTCGGGATCTGCCAGCACGAACTTGCTGTTGAAGATGTTCAGCCCCTTGTTCTCCATCGCCCCCATGTTGAAATGGCTGACGGCGACGATCATGAAGAGGTCCAGATCGTATTCGAGGCCGAACCGTTCCTCGTCCCACTTCATCGAGCGCTTCAGGCTGTCCATCGTATGGCCGGTCAGACGTTCGTTGCCGTGCTCCACATAGATCCGAAGCTCGACATCGCGGCCGGACATGGTCCGGAAACTGTCGCTCACGCAGGCGAGGTCTCCCGCGACAGCGGCGAAAAGGTAGGACGGTTTCGGGAACGGGTCGTTCCAGACCGCGAAATGCCGTCCGCCGTCGAGCGAACCGGCCTCGACGAGATTGCCGTTGGAAAGCAGAACCGGAAAACGCGCCGCATCCGCTTCGAGGCGTGTCGTATAGACCGCCATCACGTCGGGACGGTCCGGGAAATAGGTGATCCGCCGGAACCCCTCGGCCTCACATTGGGTGCAGTACATGCCTTCCGACATATAGAGCCCTTCGAGCGCGGTGTTCTTCTCCGGCTCGATCGCGGTGGTGATTTCGAGCGAGAAGCTGTCGGGAACGCCCGAGAGATAGAGCTTGTCGCCATCGATCCGGTAATCCGCTTCCGAGACAACGTCGCCGTTGAGCACGATGGACAGAACCCGCAACTCCTGACCGTCCAGTTCGAGCACGTCGGACGGATCCTTCGAGGCCGGGTTCCGCCGCCCGACGAGCGTGCTGCTTACCTTTGTTTCGCCGTCGCGCAGATCGAAATCGAGCGCGACCGTGTCGATCAGAAAGATCGGCGGGGCGTAGTCGGAAAGGCGTTTCACTTGAGGTCCGGCGGCGTTCTCGACGCGTGTCATGTCAGCTCCAGGTGCTTCGGATTTTCGGTCGGGCGGATCAGTTGGCCATCCAGCCGCCGTCGACCATCAGGTTCTCTCCGGTAATATAGGTCGCCTCATCGCTCGCGAGAAACAGCACCGCGTTGGCCACGTCGAGCGGCCGTCCGAGGCGCGGCCAGGGCGTGCGGGCCTCGGAATAGGCAAGGATATCGGAATCGACGGCCCGGCCGGTCTTGCCGGTGAGAATCTTGCCCGGAGCGACTGCGTTGCAGACGATCCCCTCGGCGGCGTAATCGCCCGCGATCTGCCGCGTCATGTAGACGACGGCAGCCTTTCCGGTGCCGTAGGCGAGGTCGTTCGGCGACCGGACCATGCCATGCTGCGACGAGATGTTGACGATACGGCCCCTCACCCCATCACGCGCCGGCTGCGTCAGCATCTGTTGTACGGCCCGCTTGCAGCCGAAAAAGACACCCTTCGCATTGACGCTCATCACCCGGTCCCAATCTTCCTCGCTGGTTTCCAGCAGAGGCTTGCCGACGCCGATCGCCGCGTTGTTCACCATGATGTCGAGCGCTCCATAGGTGGAAACCACCGCTCCGACCGTAGCGTCGACGGACGCCCAGTCGGCGACATCCATTTCCGCGAATTCGGCGCTGCCCCCGGCGGCCAGGATGAGATCCAGTGTCTTCTCCCCACCCTCGCGCGGCGCGTCGGTGCGATCGGCCACGATCACGTTCGCGCCTTCTTCCGCGAAACGGATCGCGATCGCCTTGCCGATACCGGACGCGGCACCGGTGACGATGGCGGTTCTGTCTTTCAGTCGCATCTGTTGCTCCGGAAGGTCATGCGCCGGGAACCGGCAGGAGGGGGTGCTGAATTGGGGCGGATGCCCTCCGCCAATCGAACAATAGAGAGGGGGCCGGATTTGGCAATACACGCCCTATGGCCTGTCGCGCGCGGATCCGGGGCGACGCCGGAAACGGCGGAGGGGCGCCGCGGCTTCCCGCGGCACCCCTCCGGAGTTCGAGAGTAGCCGGCCCGATCAGGCGGCCGCGGTATCCCGCATGTTGGTGTAGGCAACCGCACAGTGGGTCGTGCAATAGGGACGGCCCTGCACCACGCTGTCGCCGCAGAACTTGAAATCCGGAGATTTCGGGTCACCGATGGGCCAGGAGCACTTGTTCCGGTCCCATTCCTGCGCCGCGAGCGGCGAAACCTTGCGCTTCTTCGGCTCGACAGGCTTGTCGGAGCGCACGATCGGCGACTGCCGCTTGGGTAACCCCATCCGGTGCACCTTGCCGACGACGGCATTCCGCGAAACCCCGAGCTCGTTCCCGATCTGCGTGATCGACAATCCGTCGGCCCAGAGCTGCTTGAGCTGTTCCAGACGGTCCTCGGTCCACGCGCTGACTGCGCTTTCGGCCATTCTGCCCTCCAAGTCTGACATAATGCCGGCACTCTTCCCGGTTGAACCGGCGCGTCTCCCGGTTGAAAAGAGACGCAATATGTTGTGCCGACTTGAGATGAGCCTACTCCTTGTTGTGGTTTCGATTCAAGCGCCTTGCGAGAAAACTTAACGATTCGCGCCGATTCAAGGGGTTACGGCAAAGCGCTCTCAGCCAACTCCAGCTCAAGCCGGCCGCGCCTCTCCGCACAGCCCCATTTGCACCCGGTTCCGGATGAGGTATGCAGAATTTCGAGAGAATGTTGGCACTGAAGGATCGGCGGCCATCCCATGAAGACAGTTCCAAAACGCGTCCTGGTTACCGGAGGTGCCGGCTTTCTCGGCTCTCACCTCTGCGAGCGGCTGCTGGAGCGCGGCGACGACGTTCTCTGCGTCGACAATTTTTACACCGGCATGCGGCGCAACGTGGCCCACCTGCTCGATCACTCGAATTTCGAGCTGATGCGGCACGACATCACCTTCCCGCTCTATGTCGAGGTCGACGAGATCTACAATCTCGCCTGCCCGGCCTCGCCGATCCATTACCAGCGCGATCCGGTACAGACGACAAAGACCAGCGTGATCGGCGCCATCAACGTCCTCGGGCTCGCCAAGCGGGTGAAGGCGAAGGTGCTGCAGGCCTCGACCTCGGAGGTCTATGGCGACCCGACGGTGCATCCGCAGACCGAGGAATACTGGGGCAACGTCAACACAACCGGCATCCGGGCCTGCTACGACGAAGGCAAGCGCTGCGCCGAGACCCTGTTCTTCGACTATCTGCGCCAGCACCGGCTGCGCATCAAGGTCGCGCGGATCTTCAACACCTACGGCCCGCGCATGCACCCGAACGACGGCCGCGTGGTCTCAAACTTCGTCCTCTCGGCCCTGCGCGGCGAGGACCTGACGCTCTACGGCGACGGCAGCCAGACGCGATCCTTCTGCTTTGTCGACGATCTGGTCGACGGCCTGATGAAGCTGATGGACAGCGAGGACTCCGTGGTCGGCCCGATCAATCTTGGAAACCCGACCGAGATGACGGTGAAGGAACTGGCGGAAAGCGTGACCGAACTGGTCGGAGGGAAGAACGGAATCTCCTACCATCCGCTGCCGCAGGACGACCCGATGCAGCGCCAGCCGAACATCGACAAGGCCAGAAACCTCCTCGGCTGGGAGCCGAAAGTTCCCCTGCGCACCGGCCTCGAGAAAACGATCGCCTATTTCCGCGACTTCGTCTGAGGGGGCGTCCGACCCCGTCAAGGGGTGCCGGACTTCAGAATATCTTTCAGCTTTTCCTCGAAAGGGAATGGCAATGGCGGTTCGACCAGCGAGCCGGTCGCCGGGACCGCGCGGCCGTCGGACCAGCGCCTCAGACCGGTGATCTCTTCCGCCCGTGTGACCGACAGAGGTTTGGTTTCAAGGATCGCAGCCTCGAGGTGTCGCTGCTCGAGGGTCGGAAATTTTTTGGCATCCGTCGCCTCTGAAAAAGCCGAGATCAGCGCTTCCCGCACGACCGCCTCGATTTCGGCGCCGCTGAAACCGCCCTCTCCCGTCGCCTCGTCGGTGCCGGTAATTTCGGTCAGGGCGTCGAGATCGAAACTTTCCGGCACGTGACCGACCCGGCCGATATGAATCCGGAAGATCTCCTTCCGCTCCTCCGCATTGGGGAGATCGATGAAGAAGATCTCGTCGAACCGCCCCTTGCGCAGGATTTCCGGCGGCAGCAGCACCGTCTCGTTGGCCGTGGCAATGACGAAGACCGGCGCCGTCTTCTCCTGCAGCCAGGTCAGGAATGTCGCCAACACCCGCAGGGAAACGCCGCTATCGCCGACATGGCCTTGGTTACGCGGCAGTCCCTTCTCAATCTCGTCGATCCAGAGCACGCAGGGCGCAACTGCCTCGCAGATCGAGATAGCATCACGGATATGCTGCTCCGACGCGCCGACGAGCGAGGCATAGACACGTCCCATGTCCAGCTTGATCAGCGGAATGCCCCAGGAGGTCGATGTGCATTTCGCCGCAAGCGACTTGCCGCAGCCGGGAACGCCCGTGAGGAGAACACCTTTCGGCGGAGTGATCCCGAAGGCGAGCCCCTTATCGGTCGAGGCCAGGGCGCGCTTGCGGAGCCATTCTTTCAGGTTATCGAGCCCCCCGACATCGTCCATCGACCATTCGCTGGTGTCGATATATTCGAGGATCCCGCTCTTCTTCACGACATCCTGCTTGAGCCGGTAGATCTCCCGGACATCCTCCCGCGACAATTGCTTGTCCTCGATCAGGGCATCCGAGAGCGCATTGCGGATCTCGTACATTGTGAGGCCGCTCGCCGCGTTCACAACCGCCTCTTTCAGGAAGTCCACATCCTCGTCGACCTTGACTGCGGAAGTTGCCTTGAGCCGCTCTAGAATGTCGTCCACCCAGCCCTTGATCTCGTCTTTCGTCGGAAGGGGAAACTCGAGCCGCAGGATCTCCTTCTCGAGTTCCGGAGTGAGTTCACCGTCGGACGAGACCAGGAGAATTGCACCGTTCTTGGTCGAGAGCCGGCTCTGCAAGGCGAAATCGCGCAGCCGCCTGCGGTGGGCCGGATTGTTGTGGCGCTCGACGAGAAAGGGCGACGCGTCGAGCAGGACGAGGAAGGTTTTCCGGCGTTCCGAACTCTTCTTCTCGCGCTCTCTTTCAAGTTTGCGCTCGAAGGCTTCGATCGCAGTCATGACGTCCGCGTTCTGGCCGGATTTGACGAGGTTGTCCGGTGCCTTGTCGGCTTGGCTCAGCAGCGAGCCGATCCGCTTCATGTGAATGCCCCGCGTGCAGGACCAGAAAATGATGTCGCATTTCTCCTTGATCGCCACGCGTTCGATGCTGTCGATCACCCGGTTTTCTTCGAACGAGTGAATGGCGATTAACGGATGGAGCGACGATACCGCGAGCGTCAGGGCGCGCTCGAAATCCTTTTGGGTCCTGATCTTCAAGGCACTCTTCCTCCTGCACGCAAAGTGTCACGCCTGGACGAGAGTAAAGCGCACACTTTGCAAATCTAACAGTACAGAATCATGCAGGAATTGACCTGGATCAGGCCCTCTGGTTGAACCGACGCCCCACCAGGGCCGCGGCGATATTCACCTTCTGGATGTCGATCGCCCCGCCTGCGATGCCCCAGCCCCAACCGTCGCGCAGACGCTGTTCCATGCCGTAGGACTTGGAATAGCCATAGGCGCCCATCACCTGCAGCGCGGCACCGGTCACGTCGCGGACGATCTCGTTGGCGAAGCATTTCGCCAGGCTGGAATCCAGCACCGACGGCAGACCGTCCTCGGCATTCTTCGCCGCGCGAAAGATCAGCAGGCGCGAGGCCTCGACCCGCATCGCCATTTCGGCGAGCTTCATCTGCACCGCCTGGAATTCGACCAGTTCCTTGCCGAACGCCTTGCGCTCCTGGGTATAGGCGAGCGCCGTCTCGAAGGCGGCCGATGCGATGCCGAGACACATGGTGGCATTGCCGCAGCGCTCCAGATCGAAAGCCTCCATCAGCTGGCGGAAGCCGCCGGCCGGCACGATCACGTTCTCTTTCGGGATTTCGACATTGTCGAAGAAGATGTCGGCGCTCGGGATACCGCGGAAGCCCATCAGCCGCTCGCGTTCGCCGAAGCTGACACCCTTCATGCCTTTCTCGACATAAACTGCGCCGATCCCCTTGGCGCCCGGTGCGTCCGACATCTTGCTATAGACCACATAGGCCTCGGCATGACCGCCGCCGGAGCACCAGCGCTTCTGTCCGTTCAGGATCAGATTGCCGCCCTCCTCCGTCACCCGGGTCTTGAGATCGGTCAGGGCCGAGCCGGCATCCGGCTCGGACATCGCGACGGCGACCGTCAGCTCGCCGGCACAGACCTGCGGCAAGACCTTCTTCGCCAGCTCGGACGAGGCGAAATGTTCGACCGCGCGGCAGGGGCCGACGGAGGACTCGAAAATCGGAAACGCGATGGCCGGCGAGACCTTGGCGAACTCCTCGAGCACGATCAGCGCCTCGAGGTTGCCGAGACCGAGCCCGCCATATTCCTCCGCCACATTGATCCCGAGGAAGCCCATCTCGGCATAACGCCGTATATGTTCGCGGGACGGCGCCTCGTCCTTTTCCTCCAGCTCGCGCGCGACATCCGCCATCTCCTGGGTCGCGAAAGCGCGCGCCGTTTCCTGCAGGCTGCGCTGCTCTTCGGTCAGCTGGAAGTCCATCTCGTTTCCTCCGGGTATTTTATCGTTTCAATTGAAATGATCTTAGCCGCGATGGAACCGGACGTAATCCTCCAGCGCCATGCGTTCCGTAATAAGAGTGTTCTCGATCTTCGACCAATCGGCCTTGCCGAGCGCCATGCCGGCAACGACCACATCCTCCTCGGCGAGGTCCAGATGGGCTCGGATGATCTTGTGATAGGTCGCGAAAGCGGCCTGCGGGCAGGTCTCCAGTCCGTGGCTGCGGGCCAGCACCATGACGTTTTCCATGAACATGCCGAAATCGAGCCAGCTGCCGATCTCGAGGCCGCGATGGATGGTGAAGATCAGCCCGACCGGCGCGTCGAAGAAGGTGAAGTTCCGCGCATGCTGCGCCTTGGTCTTCTCGAAATCGCCCTTTGTGATCTCGAGCAGGCCGTAGAGCGCCCAGCCGACCGTGCGGCGGCGCGACTTGAAAGGCTCGAAGAACTCTTTCGGGTAATACTGGTACTCGCCGCTGTGGTTCGCGCCTTCGTGGTGCGCTTCAACGATATCGGTGCACAGTCTTTCGCGCGCCGCGCCGGTCACCACATGCACCTTCCAGGGCTGCATGTTGGTTCCGCTCGGCGCCCTGCCGGCGAGATAGAGTATACGGGCAATGGTCTCATCCGGCACCGGGTCCGGCAGGAAGGCCCGGACGGAGCGCCGCTGCGAGACCGCCTCCTCGACAGGGTTCAGGTTTTCGTAGCCGGTCTCTATGATCGGTGCGTCTGTCACGGTTCTTTTCTCGGGATATCTGATCGAAATGGCGGGTGAAGCTGCGACCGGTCCCCTTGCGGGGATCCGGGTACTGGATCTGACCTCGGTTCTGCTCGGACCCTACGCGACCCAGATCATGGGCGACATGGGCGCCGATGTCATCAAGGTCGAATCCCTCGACGGCGATGTCACGCGCAACGTCACACCGTTCAGAAACCCTGGAATGGGCACGGTTTTCCTCAATGTGAACCGCAACAAGCGCTCGCTTTCGATGGACCTGAAAAACACCGGTGCCCGTGACGCACTGTTGTCGCTAGCACGAAGCGCCGACGTCTTCGTGAGCTCCGTCCGACCGGCCGCGATGCGCCGCCTCGGCCTCGGTTACGAGGACCTGAAGGTGATCAATCCGAAGCTGATCTATTGCGGCGCCTACGGGTTCAGCGAGCAGGGTCCCTATGCGGGCCGCCCAGCCTATGACGACATCATCCAGGCCGCCTGCGGCCTCGCCGACTATCACAACCGGGCCGACGGAGCTCCGGCCTACAGCCGCACGGTTATCGCGGACAAGGTGACAGGTCTCATGTGCCTCTCCGCGATCTCCATGGCGCTGGTGGCCCGGGAGCGTTCCGGAATTGGCCAGTTCATCGAAGTGCCGATGTTCGAAAGCCTCGTCGCCTTCCTGCATCCGGAGCATCTCCAGGGCGCCACCTTCCCCGACGGCGACAGCAAGACGGGATACGACCGGGTCCTCGCCCCGCACCGCAAGCCCTACCGGACCAAGGACGGGCATGTCGCCCTGCTGCCCTATACCGCCCGGCAATGGAGCGATTACCTGCGCGCAATCGGTCGCGAGGATATCGCAGCGGCATCCTGGGTGACCGATCCGGCGGAGCGCTCGCGCAATATCGGCCGGCTCTACCAGATCGTCGCGGAGGCGACGCCGGCGCGCACGTCAGCTGAGTGGCTCGCGCTCTTCGCCGAAATCGACGTACCCGCCATGCCGGTCATGGGGACCGAGGACCTGCTGCAAGACCCGCATCTCGACGAG
Organism: Nisaea sediminum; assembly: GCF_014904705.1. Lineage (NCBI taxonomy): Bacteria > Pseudomonadati > Pseudomonadota > Alphaproteobacteria > Rhodospirillales > Thalassobaculaceae > Nisaea > Nisaea sediminum. The sequence goes on along the minus strand of NZ_JACZCQ010000001.1, from coordinate 672,953 downwards.
ATCGGTTTCTGGCCGCTGTTCCGGCATAGGAGCGAAGGAGAGATCCGGATGGTCGGTCAGCCGATCCGCTACGGCAGCACGCCCGCCTCCTACCGGCTCGGCGCGCCGCGGCTGGGGGAACATAGCCGGGAAATCCTCGCCGAGGGCGGCCTTGCCGGAGCGGAGATCGACGCGCTGCTGGCCGCTGGTGTGGTCTTCCAGGCTCCCTGATCCGGCTCGCTCCCCTTTAAACCGCTCCGCCCGCGTGCTATCTGACCATTGATCCCGCTGGAAATCTGGACGCCCCCATGCCGACTTCGCTTCCCGCTACCGTCGAAGACACGCTCGCCCTGCTCGGCAAAGGCCAGTATGTCGCCGATACGCCGCTCGCGACCGCCCTGCACCTTGCCCTTCAGCTCAAGCGGCCGCTGTTCCTCGAAGGCGAGGCCGGCGTCGGCAAGACCGAGATCGCCAAGGTCCTGTCCGAAACCCTCGGCCGCAAACTGATCCGCCTGCAATGCTACGAGGGGCTCGACGTTTCCTCGGCGGTCTATGAATGGAACTATTCCCGCCAGATGTTGGAGATCCGGATGGCCGAGGCGGCCGGCGGTGCGGACCGCAAGGCGCTCGCGGCGGATCTCTTCTCCGACGAGTTCCTGATCAAGCGCCCGATCCTGCAGGCCCTGGAGCCGACCGAAGGCGGCGCTCCGGTGCTGCTGATCGACGAACTGGACCGCACAGACGAGCCGTTCGAGGCCTTCCTGCTTGAGGTGCTCTCCGACTACCAGGTCACCATTCCGGAAATCGGCCCCTTCAAGGCCGAGGAGCCGCCGATCGTCATCATCACCTCGAACCGGACGCGCGAGATCCACGACGCGCTGAAGCGGCGCTGCTTCTACTACTGGGTCGATTACCCGAGCGCCGAGCGCGAGCTCGAGATCCTCCGTAAAAAGGCACCGACGGCGCCGGAAGATCTCAGCCGGCAGGTCGTCGCCTTCGTGCACCAGCTCCGCAAGATGGACCTCTTCAAGCAGCCGGGTGTCGCCGAGACCATCGACTGGACCCACGCGCTGGTGCAGCTCGACTATCTCGCGCTCGATCCGCGCGCCGTCGACAACACGCTCGGCGTACTGCTGAAGTACCAGGACGACATCCAGAAGATCCAGGGCAGCGAGGCCAACCGCATTCTGACCCAGGTCCGCAGCGAACTGGCGATGGCCGGCTGAGCATCATGACCCCGCTCGACGACCGCACCCCGCCCCCGGGCGAAAAGCCGGAGCTCCCGGCCACGCCGGAGGGCGGTGGCGGACGTCTGGTCGAGAACATCCTGCATTTTGCCCGCGTCCTCCGGGCCGCCGGCCTGCCTGTCGGTCCCGGCAAGGTCATGGACGCCATCGAGGCGGTCAGGACCGTCGGGATCACCGACCGGGAGGTCTTCTACTGGACGCTGCACGCCGTCTTCGTGAACCGGCGCGACCAGCGCGAGATCTTCGACCAGGCATTCCACATCTTCTGGCGCAATCCCCGCATCCTCGAAAAGATGATGCAGATGGTGCTGCCGGAGATGAAGCTCGCCGGAGACGCGGACGAGGAGGACGCCGAGAAGATCAATCGCCGGGTCTCCGAGGCGCTGACGCAGCAGCAGGAACCGGGCCAGGACGCAAACGCGCCCGACCGCGAGCAGGAACAGGAGATCCAGCTCGACGCGGTGATGACCTATTCCGACGAGGAACTGCTGCAGGGGATGGATTTCGAGAAGATGAGCGCGGAGGAAATCCGCGCCGCCCGCAGGGCGATCGATAAGATGCATCTGCCGCTCGCGGACATCCCGACCCGCCGTTTCTCGCCCAGCCCCTACGGCCGCAGGGTCGATCTGCGCAACACGCTGCGCCAGGCGCTCCGCTCCGGCGGCGACATCATTCCGCTGCAGCTGAAGAAGCGCCGGATGCGTCCGCCGCCTCTGGTCGCGCTCTGCGATATCTCAGGCTCGATGACCCGCTATTCGCGCATGCTGCTGCATTTCATGCACACGCTGACCAACGACCGGGACCGGGTCCATACCTTCCTGTTCGGCACGCGCCTCACCAACGTGACGCGCTATCTGCGCCACAAGGACGTGGACGAAGCGCTGGACAAGATCAGCGCCTCCGTGGAGGATTGGTCCGGCGGAACGCGAATCGGCCATTGTCTGCACGATTTCAACCGTCACTGGTCCCGCCGGGTGCTCACCCAGGGAGCGGTCGTCCTGCTGATCACGGACGGTCTCGACCGGGAAGCCGGCAAAGGGCTCGGTGCCGAAATGGAACGACTGCATAAGTCGTGCCGCAGGCTGATCTGGCTCAACCCGCTGTTGCGCTACGACGGCTTCGCCCCCAAATCCTTGGGGGTGCGGGCCTTGTTGCCGCATGTGGACGAGTTCCGTCCGGTGCATTCTCTCGACAGCCTGGATGATTTGGCGAAATTGTTGGGAGAGCCGGCCGGAATACGCCGCAGGGGCATGGGGGACTGGCTCGGCAAACTGGCCGAGATCGAAGCGGCGGAGACAGCCTGAGGCGCTCCCCCGCGGATGGGAAGGGAGACCGGCAGTATGAACAAGTACGATCCCAGGCAGCAGGACGACATTCTCGGACGGATCGCCGAATGGCGCCGCGACGGCCGCCGCATCGCGGTGGCAACGGTTATCAAGACATGGGGCAGCTCGCCCCGACCCGTGGGCAGCCAGCTCGCGATCGACGACAGCGGTGCAATGATCGGCTCCGTCTCCGGTGGATGCATCGAGGGCGCCGTGGTACGCGAGGCGATGCAGTCTATCCAGGATGGCCAGCCGCGCATGCTCGATTTCGGCGTCAGCGACGAGCAGGCCTGGGAAGTCGGGCTCGCCTGCGGCGGCGAAGTGAAGGTCTACGTGGAACGGATCGAAGGACAATAAGATGAAAGCCGAACTGTTCGATGCCCTGATGGCCTACCGGGAGGCGAAGACTCCCGTGGCCATGGTCACGCGCCTGGAGGGCGGAGAACAGGCTCTGGTGACCAAGGACGGCGCCGAGGGCCCGCTTGGCCTTTCGGACGCGCTGGTTTCCGAGGCGCGGACGCGGATGCGGGACGACCGCAGCGGGATCAATGCGGACGGCACCCACTTCATCCATGTGCACAACCCGTCTCTGCGCATGATCATTGTCGGTGCGGTTCATATCAGCCAGCTGCTGGCACCGATGGCCGCACTTGCCGGATATGCCGTGACTATCGTCGATCCGCGCGCCTCCTTCGCGACGGAAGAACGTTTCCCGGGCGTCGAGCTCAGTGACGACTGGCCGGACGAGGCATTGGAAGCGCTACAGCCCGACAGCCGCACGGCGATCGTCACCCTGACCCACGATCCGAAGCTGGACGATCCGGCGCTGCAGGTCGCGCTCCGCAGCGAGGCCTTCTACATCGCCTGTCTCGGTAGCAAGCGCACCCATGCCCGGCGTCTGGACCGGCTGCGCGAGGAAGGTTTCAACGACAAGGATTTCGCCCGCTTGCACGGACCTGCCGGGCTCGATATCGGCGCGGTCTCGCCCGCGGAGATCGCCATCTCCGTGCTGGCTGAAATGACCGCGGTCAAGCACGGGGCAGAGCCGCTCAAGGCCGCGGCCTGAGGTCCTCCCATGTATTTCGGCGAACTGCCGGTGGCAAAGGCGGAAGGCGCGATCCTCGCCCATAGCCGCCGGCTCGACGGACGCAGCCTGAAAAAGGGTCGGGTGCTCGATCACGACGACCTGGAGGCTCTCAAGGCCGCCGGGATCGATCGTATCGTCTGCGCCCGCCTCGATGACGGCGACATCCCCGAAGACCGTGCGGCGGACCGACTGGCCGAGACCTGCCGCGGCGCCGACGTGCGCGCCGGCGCGGCCTTCACCGGCCGCTCGAACCTTTTCGCCGAACGCGACGGAGTGGTGCTGTACGACCCGGCCCGGCTCGACGGGCTCAATCTGGTCGATGAATCCATCACCCTCGGACTGGTTCCGCCCTTCCAGGCGGTTTCGGCCGGCCAGATGATCGGAACGCTGAAGATCATCCCCTTCGCGGTGCCCGACGGCCTCGTCAGGGTCGCCGAGGCGCTGGCAAGTCAGGGCGAACCGCTGCTCCGGGTCAAACCCTACGCGCCGCTCGACACGATCCTCATCCAGTCGAAACTCCCGGGCACCAAGGAAAGCGTGCTCGACAGCACACTGCGCGTGACCTCGGAACGGCTGGAGGCGCTCGGCTCCAGGCTGATCACCGAAGCACGCTGCGAGCACGGGCAGAACGCGCTCGCGGATGCGATCCGCCGCGCCGTCGCGGCCAAACCGGGTCTGATCCTGATCTCGGGCGCCTCGGCGGTCGTCGACCGCCGCGACGTGATCCCGGCCGCGATCGAGCAGGTCGGCGGCGAGATCCTTCATTTCGGCATGCCGGTCGATCCCGGCAACCTGATGCTGATCGGCCGCATCGGCTCCATTCCCGTCATCGGCATGCCCGGCTGCGCCCGCTCGCCGAAGCTCAACGGCTTCGACTGGGCTTTGCAGCGGATCTGCGCCGGTCTGGAGATCCGTCCCGAGGATGTCATGCGCATGGGGGCCGGCGGGCTGCTGAAGGACGTCGCGCACCGTCCCCTGCCCCGCGCCAGCGCGAAGAAGATCGAGAAGCCGGGCAAGGAGACAAGCCGCCCCGGCATTACCGCCATCGTTCTGGCGGCCGGGCAATCGTCCCGCATGGGCGCCGCGAACAAACTACTAAGTATACTGGACGGCAAGACGATGGTGTGCCGGGTCGTCGAAACCGCGCTTGCTTCCACGGCGGGCCGCGTTCTTGTCGTCACCGGGCACGAGCCTGACCGGATCCGGGCGGCGCTTGCCGGTCTCGACGTCACCTATGTGCACAATCCGAATTTCGCCGGAGGCATCAGCACCAGCGTCCGGACAGGTATATCTGCCCTGCCGGAAGGCATAGAGGCCGCGCTCGTCTGCCTCGGCGACATGCCGCAGGTCAGTACGGAGGTTCTGAACCGGATGATCGCCGCCTACGATCCTGTGGAAGGCCGCGCCATCGTCGTTCCCATACATGACGGCCGGCGCGGCAACCCGGTTCTCTGGGACAGCCGGTTTTTCGGCGAGATGCAGGAGCTCGAAGGCGATCGCGGCGCGCGCATGCTGCTGGACGAATTCGCCGATCTGGTCTGCGAGGTCGAGATCTCCGAGGCCGGCGTGCATCTCGATATCGACACGCCGGAAATGCTCAAAGAAGCGGGCGGAACGCTCGAAGAGGTGAAGTGAGATGAGCGACGCGCTCTACCAGGCGGAAATCCTCAGGTTGGCGAAGGAAGGCCGCGGCAACCAGCGCCTCGACGCGCCGGATGCCAGCGCCCGCGTGGACAATCCGCTCTGCGGCGACCGGGTCACGATCGACCTGAAGCTGAAAGGCGGCAAGATCGCCGCGGTCGGACACCGCGTTCAAGGTTGCGCACTTTGCGAAGCCTCGGCCGCGCTGATCCGCGAGAACGCGCCGGGCGCCGGGCTGGACGATCTGGAAGCGGTGCGCCGTCATCTACTTGCCTATCTCGAGGGTAGCGACAGCGTGAAGCTGGATTGGAAGGGACTGGAGAGCTTCGCGCCGGTGCGCGATTTCAAGACGCGGCACGACTGCGTGCGCCTGCCGTTCGACGCGGTGCTGAAAGCGCTGAAAGACGCGAAAGCCGAAATATCGGATTAAACTTGGTCTCAGGCGAGGATGTCGATCGCTTCCTCGAGCAGATCGTCACCGGTGCGGATCACCGCCGCATTGGCTTCCAGCTGGCGCTGGGCCCCGATCAGGTTCACGGTCTCGTTCTCGATAGACACGTTCGGGATCGACGAAATGCCGTCCGCATTCGCGTCCGCCGCGCTCGGATCGTAGATCGGGAAAGAGGCCGGATCGACCAGCGTGGTCTGATTGCGCACGCCCGCGGGACCGGCGGTGGTCGACTGGACCTCGGTCGGACGGAAGATCCGCTCGCCATTGGCGTTCGTTTCGGGGATCGGCTGGCCGGGGCGCAGCACTTCATCCGCCGGCGCCGCGACGCTCCGGAGGTTCGCGAGATTGTTCGCGGCATTGCCGGTACGGTTGCCCGCCGACACAATGCCCGAAACCGCGATATTGAGTGCGCCTGAAATGCTCATGCCTGTTCCCTAGCACCAATTATCTTAAAAAATAGTTTCCGAACCGCCAATTTGCAAGCCGCACGGCACCCGCCGGCCGCGTGACGGCTGCCGTCAATGCATGGTATGTGAGAAAACTCAGTTTGAACCCGATGAATGGATCGCGCCCGCCGATGGATCGATCGCCCTCTCGCCCACGCGGCATTCTCAGCCGCCCTCGGTCCGCGGCGATCCTGTTGTTTGCGGCGTTTCTTCTGGCAAGCCTTGCGCCCCGCGTACAAGCTCAGACAATCCAGTGGTATGTCGAGGTCCTGACCGACCCGATCACCAAGGCACCGGTCCTCGAAGCCCGCATCCTGACGCGCAAGGGCTACCGCTTCCATTTCCAGAAGCGCGACGACAATTCGCTCTGGGCGGAGTTCCGGATGCCGCGCCACATCGAGAAGAACATCAGCCGCAAGCGGCTCCCGACCTACTGGATAGACGGCCGCGATCCGGTCAACCTGGAATCGCTGAAGGAACTTGAGGTTGGCTTCAAGCCGACGCTCTACGATATCACCGAAAAGGGTGTCCATTTCATCATCTGGGGTGCACTCAAGAGAGGTATCGTCCCGCCGCCACTGCGCGATTTCATGCTCGGCGACACACTCCACGTCCGCTACTGGACCGAAACCGGCGAGATGGAACAGGCGGATATCCCGCTGAAGCGCGCCAACGAGGCGATCGCGCAGATGCTGAATGTCACGCCGCTGAACCGCGCACCGGAAGTCGCGGAGCAGCGCCGCAGCGAGACCTTCGAAACCGTGGCCCGGCATTATCTCGATTTTTGCGATGAACTGAGATTTGTCGGCAGCGACAAGGATTTCGATGTCTGCCGGGACAGGTTCGTCACCTGCAGCGAAGCACCGGATCAGTCCGAGGAGAGCTTTAGAGAGTGCTTGAATAAAAGCGAATAATTATTTGATTATACTGATACATCAAGCGTTGCACGACCGACGGATGGCGTGAAGCTGAACGGCGAATTCCCGGCTTCTTCGATGTCGGCCGCGCTACCGGATCCGCTCTGACCGGACCGCTCGATCCCGAAGGGCCCTTCCGAGGATTGCCCACCCAGGTTCGCCACGACCGAGAACGGCGAGCCGTTCGTTCCCTCTGACGTACCGCCCTCCGATACAAACGGGCTGCCCCCATCAATCCCTGCCGACGGCGGCGCGTCCGCACCGGGTTCCGGCGCCGCAGGCGCGCTTGCGGTCTCGGAGGAGGTCTCCGCCCCGTCGTCGCCCTCGGTCAGGTCCCTGAGTTCTTCGGCACTCTGCTGGGCCTGTTCGGCGCGCGCCTGCTGGATGCCCTGCGTGGCCTGCGAGGCCACGGCGCGGTCGGCGCCGGACGGCTCCGCAGGCGCCAGGGCAGCGCTGCGTACCTGTTCCAGCTTACGGATCGTCGCTTCCGGGTCCCCCGGTATCGGGCTCGCATCGATCGGCACCTCGCCGCCGACAGCGTAACGCCGTCCGTCCGGGCCCGCCTGATAGGTATAGGAGATCGAACCCGCATACTGACCGCCGACCGCCTTGTGGGCCTGCTCATGGCGGCGCACTTCGGCATCGCGCTGCTTCAGATCCTGAACCAGCTCTTCCTCTTCCTCTGTCAGCTCTCCAGGCCCAGTCTCTTCCTCTCCGTCCGCAGATGCGGCATCCGGTCCGGCGCCGTCCGCCGGCGCCGAGGGCTGCGCAATTCCGTTCTCGGAACCGGAAACGTCGCCGCTGCCGTTATCACCGGCCGGATCGCGTTCTTCCTGAATGGCGGCGATGCTCGGAGGCGCGAGGAGCCCGTTGAGCCCCCGCGAAAAGAACGGTCCTTCGTCGTCGCCCTCCTTCGGCTCACCATTGCCGAAAGGCCGGATGACGGAAGATTCCGCAGCACCACCCACTCCTGTTACGGATGTGTTTTCGGCCGTAGGGTCGGTGATGGCATTGAACGGAGTCCCGTCGCTCCCGCGCTGGCCAAAAGCCGCGCCGGCGAACGCGCTGTTCACCCGGATGATGAGACCTGTTTCGACGCCAGAGACCATTTCTATCCCTAGTTACCGGAAATTCTGTCCGGAGTTCTGGAAACTGGAAAGTAAGTCAACCGGGGCGATCGGTCAATCTCGTGCCGTTCACGAACGAGTGCCTGCCAAACCGCCGCGAGAATTGCATCCTCGTGAAATGAGCTTATTTATTCGGAACGCCTTTGGACAGACATCGCTCTCCCGCCCGGCGTCGAAAAACAAGAAAAACAGGTGACCCGTGACAGCCAAGCCCAAGGCGCCGCCGATCCTCGTGCTGATCGCCGCGACCGCGACCGGTCCGCTGGCGCTCAATCTCTTCGTCCCGTCGATGCCCGGCCTCGTCGATCTGTTCGCGACCGACTACGGGACCGTCCAGCTGACCCTGACGCTCTATCTCGCCGGCGTCGCCATCGGACAGCTCATTTACGGGCCGATCTCGGACCGGATCGGACGCCGCCCCACTTTGCTGGCCGGCCTTGCGATATTCGCGCTCTCCAGTCTCGCCTGTTCCTTCGCCGGCTCCATCGACATGCTGATTGCCGGACGGATCTTCCAGGCGCTCGGCGGATGCGCCGGCATGGTTCTCGGACGCGCGATCGTGCGCGACGTTTACGAACGCGAGGAAGCCGCGCCGGTGATCGCCTATATCACCATGGCGATGGCGGTCGCGCCGATGATCGGCCCGGCGATCGGAGGCTTCCTCGACAGCGCCTTCGGCTGGTATGCGGGTTTCTACGTCGTCGCCGCCGTCGGCGGAGCGGTCCTGCTCTATGCCATCCCATCCCTGCACGAGACCCACCCTCAGCGCGAGAGCAAGATCGACGTCGTGGCGCTGCTGCGAAGCTACGGAACGTTGCTCGGATCGAAGGCCTTTCTCGGCTACACCCTCAACACCTCCTTCTCGATCGGTTGCTTCTTCGCGTTTCTCTCCTCGGCGCCGTACGTGACGATCAACATCCTCGGGCTGGAGCCGCAGGTCTACGGGTTCTTCTTCATCATCGTGTCCCTGTCCTACATGTCCGGCAATTTCACCGCGACCCGTCTGTCGCGGCGCCTCGGGATCGACCGCATGATCCTGCTCGGCTGCAGCGTCTCGCTGCTTGGGGCGCTCACGCTGACGACCGTCTCGACCATGGGCGTGATCAGCGCGACCGCGATCTTCCTGCCATTCGCGCTTGTCGCTTTCGGCAACGGCATGAGCCAGCCGAACGCGATTGCGGGCGCCGTCAGCGTGAACCCCGCCATCGCCGGCGCCGCGTCAGGCCTCATGGGTTTCCTTCAAATGTGCGCCGGCGGCCTTGCCACAGTGGCGGTCGGCTATTTTCAGGATGACACCGGATACGGCGCGCTCGCCTACGCCCTGATGATCGGATCGGGCGGCGCGCTTCTCAGCCTCCTGCTCGCGATCCGGGCTGCTGCGGAAGCGCGCGCGGCAACCCAGGGGGCCGCCGCCAGTGAATAGCGCGCCGGGCAACATCCCCCCGGCCGCCGGCGTTCTGCTGGCGAAGGCGCAGGCGCTGCTCTCCGATGCGCTTACCGAACGAGACGCCGCCTGCCGTTACCCGGTTCTCGCCACGGCGGACGCAGAGGGTGGCGCCAATGCGCGTATCCTGATCCTGCGCGCCTTCGACGCCGAATGCTGGCGCGTGACGCTCCATACGGACCGGAGGAGCGCAAAGGTCTGCGAAATTGGAGCCTCGAAAGCGGCAAGCCTGGTCTTTTACGACCATGGCGCCGCGCTTCAGATTCGCATGAGGGGCACGGCGGCGATCATACGGGACGAAAAAGCGCTGGCTAACGCCTGGCGGGACCTGCCCGAAGGCAACAAGCCGAACTACCGGAGTGCCGGACCGCCGGGCGCATTTGTCGAAAGCACTGACGCCGCCCCGGCGCGGCCAGGCGAGACCGACGGATACGAGAATTTCGCCATGATCCGTCTCGCACCCGACAGCGTCGATGTCCTGCAACTTTCGCCGCAGGGAAACCGACGCTACCGCTTCGATCCGGTGACGGGTCAGGGGTCGTGGCTGGTACCCTGAGTGGAAAGAATGCTGGTCAGCGGTCGAAGATGCTGAGTTTCAGCGCTTCCGACTCTCCGAGCCAGAGGACGTGGTCTGTATGATCCCGCAGATCTTCGCCGGTATCGGCGTGCACGAAGACCGTGAGCCCCTCCCGGTTGAGGGAGAGCCAGGGAACAAGGGATCCGAACAGCTCCGGTGCGAAAGCGACCTGATAGCTGAAGCGCGGGTGCGGACCGACCGGCTTTTCATGAAACCGTCCCATCTCGATATCGAACCTGCGCTCTATCTCATCGCGCAGGCGCCGCGCCGCGTCGACGGTCCCGGCATCGAAATAGACGTGGGCGTGATAGCCCCGAATCTCTGAAACGTCTCTTGTCATGGGCCATTCCTCTTCCGCTCCCCGAACCGGAGCGGAATGCCAGACTGGATCAACTCTGCCGCCTCCGCCAGTCGACTTTTTGGCCGGACGAAAAAGATGATTTTGACGATCGGCGAAAATGCTGCTCGACTCACCGAAGGATCCAAAGGGCACAGGAACCCGGAGATGGTGGCCGAGCAACCGGCGATTTTCGGTTCCGGCGGGGAGGCATCGGATTCTTGAGGAAGAGCGGATGAGCCATTCCACAGACGCGATCAGGTCCGAGCTGAGCCCTCAGGGAAACGATTTCCTCGATTACTGGCTGTCCTTGCGTGCAGACAGACTGATGCCGGAGCGCTCGAGGTTCTCTCCTGTCGAGGTGAAGCACCTCTTGCCCTTCATCGTCATCCACGAGCTGATCGACCCGGAAACGATCCGCCTAAGGCTTGTTGGCACCGGAGTGGTCAGCCAGTACGGCCAGGAAAGCACCGGGCGGAACTATCTCGATTTCGTCGAGCCGGGGCGCCGGGCCAAGGCATCGGAGGCGATATTCCTGGTCCGGGAACATCCGGCAGGGATGTGCGTGACTCTCCAGTCATCGACGCAAAGCGGCGACTGCATGCTGCGCCAGACCATCGCCCTCCCCCTCGAGGACCTGAAGGAAGGCCGCAAGTTCGTCTATTTTTGCAGCACCCGTCATGAAACGGGTGAACGGCAGCCGACCGCACCGGAGAAACTCGCCATACAGTCGGTCGCGAACCGGCGCTATTTCGATATCGGCGCCGGGATACCGGATTTTTCGGACTGAGCCGGCTAGAAGTCGCCGAGACCTTCGAACAGCACCAGCGCGACGGATACCGGCACGACAATCCGAAGCAGCCAGATCCAGAGCCAACCTAGAGCCCCGTTCAGACCGGCGAAGAGAAAGGCATCGCGGCGCTGCAGGCTCCAGCCGACGAAGAGCGAGATGAAGATCCCGCTCAGGGGCAGAAGAACGGAAGACGCGAGAAGGTCGAACAGCCCGAAGAGATCCTCGCCGGCGACCCGCACCTCCTTCAGCAGGCTGAAGCTCAATCCCGGAGCGAGGCCCACGCCGAGCACCAGCACCCCCATCAACAGCGACGCGGTTCGCCGCCGGAGACCGAACCGGTCCATGCAGATGGCCACATTGACCTCAAGGACGGAGATCATCGAGGTCAGCCCCGCGGCGGCGAGCAGAAAGAAGAATGCCGCCGCGAGCACCGTCCCTCCCTCGATCTCGCTGAAGACGCGCGGCAAGGCGACGAAGGCCAGCTCAGGGCCTGAGGAAGGGTCGAGTCCATAGGCAAATACCGCCGGGAAAATGGCCACGCCCGCGAGGACGGCGAACACCGTGTCCCCCGTCACGATATAGAGGGCCGATCTCAGGATCGGCACCTCGCTTCGCATGTAGCTTCCGTAGGTTACGAAGATCGCCATGCCGATCCCTATCGAGAAGAACGCCTGGCCGAGCGCCGCAAGGTAGACGCTCGGGCGACCGAAGGAGTCACGATCGACCCGGAACAGATAGTCGAGGCCGTCGCCTCCGTCCGGCCGGAAAAAACCGTACAGAGCGAGGCCGACCAATATCCCGGCGAGCACCGGCATCATCCATCGGTTCAGATGCTCAATTCCGCCTTGAACGCCTCGTGCCACCACGATCACAGCCAGCATGATAGAGCAGGCCTGCCAGAACAAAGGCTCGGCCGCGCGCGCGGTGAAGCCGGAAAAATACGGAGCAAATCCCGTCGCTTCGGCGTCCCAGAGCGCACCGCTGAGCGCGACGAAGAAATAGCGGAAGGTCCAACCCGCGACGACCGCATAGAAGCTCAGGATCACCGTTCCGGCAATGGCGGCAACCCAGCCTGAATGCCGGAGGGGACTGCGCGGGGCGAGCGCCGGAAAGGCGGAAACCGTATCGAGCCGCGCCGTCCGGCCGACCGCGAGTTCGGCAATCACCAGGGGAAGCCCGATGAGAAGCACGCAAAGGAGATAGACGAGCAGGAATCCGCCGCCGCCATTCTCCCCGGCGACATAAGGAAAGCGCCAGATATTGCCGATGCCGACGGCGGAACCGATCGTCGCCAGCACGAAGCCGACTTGGGTGGCCCACTGCTCCCGTTCGGCCATCACGCGGGCTCGGCAGGCGAACCGTCCCGGCGTACCTCGTCGAGGACCCAGTCCCGGAAAACCGACACCTTGTTGGAGCCGAGCGACTCTTCCCGGCAAACAAAATAGTAGGCCAGCAGGGCCGGCGTTTCCGCTCCGAAGGGCCGGATCAGACGTCCGGCACGTAGATCGTCCGTCACCAGTTGCGAGCGCGCGAGCGCAACGCCCTGCCCCTCGATCGCGGCCTGCAGCACCATGTCCATCTGTGTGAAGAAGGCTCCGCGCCGTACGTCGACGCCCTCAACGCCGAAATGCTGCAGAAAATGGTCCCAGCTCTCGCCGGCGAAGTTCTTGACGTCATGCAGCAGCGGGTAATGCTTGAGATCCTCCGGCTTGTGCAACCCCGGCGGCCGCGCCGCGACCTCGGGGCTGCAGACCGGATAGATGCATTCGGTCATGATCTTTTCGACGTGAAGACCTTCATAGTTCCCGTCGCCGAGCCGAAGGGCCACATCGACACCGTCGGTGACGAAGTCAGCCTTGCGGTCCTCGGCCGCAATTCGGACATCGATCTCCGGATAGCGCATGCGGAAGCGCGATAGCCTCGGTATCAACCACTTGACCGCGAAGGACGGCAGCACACTCACCGTCAGCGGACGCCCCTCCTCTTGCTCCTTGAGATCGTTCACGGCCGCAAGGAGACGCGAGAACGCATCGCGCACGACCGGCGCGAGCCGTGCGCCCTCGGCGGTCAGCTCAAGCGACCGAGGACGACGCAGGAACAGGGAGCAGCCGAGTTCGGTCTCTAGCGCCTTGATCTGCTGACTGACGGCAGCCGGCGTGACGAACAGCTCGGCGGCGGCCTGCTTGAAGCTCATGTGCCGAGCGGCCGCTTCGAAACATCGAAGACCGTTGAGAGGAAGACGGCTCAACATGGATTAGCCCAACTTACCTATCTCGCAGATTAACTCGTTTGATGAATGACAATTTATAGCCCAAATTCCATTACATCGACAGACACGAATGAGCGTGTGTGACGTTTTGATTAAGGAGAGCTTTCATGTTTAAGAATCAGACCCTGAATGTTGCTCCTGCCGCCGTCATGACTGCAGGAACCAACGGGACCTTCGCGCTGAAGCGCGCCAAGGGCAGCGTACTGCAGACCCTCGTCGCACTTCTGTTCACCTGGGAAGACCGCATCAAGCAGCGCCAGGCGCTGCGCGAGATGGATGCCCGGGCCCTCGCCGACATGGGAATCACCCCGTCCGATGTCGACTACGAAGCGAACAAGCCGTTCTGGGCCGCCTGATCTCTAGCGGAACGCCGCGCCCCTCGGGGTGCGGCCGCCCCTAGCGGGCATCGAAATCCAGCACCACGCGATCGCTCGCGGGGTGGGCCTGACAGGCCAGCACGAATCCCCTCTCAACCTCTTCCTTGGCGAGCGTGTAGTTGAGATCCATCTCCACGCGGCCCTCGATCACTTTTGCCCGACACGTGCAACACATCCCACCCTTGCACGCGTAGGGCATATCCGGTCGCCCCTCAAGGGCCGCGTCGAGAATGGACATGCCGTCCGGCTCCAACGTGAAATCGGTGCGCACCCCATCGAAGATCACGGAAACCTCGGACCCGGCGGCCGGCACCTCGCCCTCTTTCTGCGCCATCCTGGCCCGGCGCGCGGCGGCGGCTTTCGCCGCCGCGTCGCTGGACGGCGTAAAAAGCTCGAAACTGACCTTCTCCGCATCGACGCCATGCTCTCCGAGCACGGCACGCACGTCCTGGATCATACCTTCGGGCCCGCAGAGGAAAAACCGGTCCACGGCATGCACGTTCAGCATCGAGCGGAAGAAGGTCTCGCATTTCTCCCGGTCGATCCGTCCGTTCAGCAGCGCAACTTCCTGCGGTTCGCGGCTGAGGATATGGAGCACGCTGAAGCGCGCGGGAAAGCGGTTCTTCAAGTCCGAAAGCAGATCGCGGAACATGATGTCGCGCACCGTCCGGTTACCGTAGAACAGCGTGAAGCGGCTCTCGGGCTCGGCTTCCAGAACGGACTTTGCGATCGACAGGATCGGCGTGATCCCGCTGCCGGCCGCGAAAGCGACGTAGGTATGCGCCGCGCCCGGCTCGACCGCGGCGGTGAACCGTCCTTCCGGCAGCATCGCCTCGAGGCTGTCGCCCGCCTTCAGCTCGTCATTCGCGAAACCGGAAAAGGCGCCGCCCTCCACGCGCTTGATGGCGACCCGCATCTCGCCGTCACCGAGACCGCTGCAGATCGAATAGGAACGCCGGACGTCGTGCCCGTCGATTTCCTTACGGAGGGTCAGGTACTGGCCGGGAAGATAGGCGAAATCCGCCTTTGCTTCCTCCGGCAAATTGAAGGCGATGGAGACGCTGTCCGCGCTTTCCGGGCGAACCTCGCGTACGGTCAGTGTGGTGAAGCGTGCCATGACCGCTTTCCTCCTAGATGCATTTGAAATAGTCGAAAGGTTCCGCGCAGTCGGTGCAGCGGTAGAGCGCCTTGCAGGCTGTCGAGCCGAACTGGCTGATGATCTCGGTATGTTCCGAACCGCAGCGCGGACAGGCGACCACCGGATCGATGCCGAGCAGGGATTGCTTGGATGTCGAGACCTCGGCCGGTGGCGCGATGCCGATCCCCTTCAGCTTTTCCCGGCCGGCCTCGCTCAGCCAGTCGGTGGTCCATGCCGGCGCGAGAACGGTCCTCACATTCACCTCCGCGAACCCGGCCTTCAGCACCGCGTCGCGCACCATCATCTCGATATAGGACATGGCCGGACAGCCGGAATAAGTCGGAGTGATCGTCACCGTGGCAGCACTCCCGTCGACCTCGACCTCCCGTATCACGCCGAGATCGACGACGGACAGCACCGGGATCTCCGGGTCGGAGACTTCCTCGAGCGCGGTCCAGAGCCTGGCCTCTTCAGCGGAATTGGCGGCGTGTGCCTGCATGACCCGTCCCTACCATTGCGCATCCGGATAGGCGCGCGGGAGGAACTGCATCTCAGCGAGCAGGAAGCCCAGATGCTCGGAATGGATCCCCTTCTTTCCGCCTCCGATGGACCAACTTGCATCCGGAACCTGCAGCGTCGCCTCAGCGAGCACAGCGCCGACGGCAAGCTTCCAGTTTTCCTCGAAATCGCCCGGATCGGGGGCGATACCAGCCTGCATCATCATCTCGTCGATAGCGTCGCCATCGAAGAGCTCGCGGGTATAGCCCCATAGCGCATCGAGCGCGGTCTGCGCCCTTGCATGACTCTCTTCCGTCCCGTCGCCGAGCCGGATCACCCATTGGCCGCTGTGGCGGCGGTGGTAGAGCGCTTCCTTCAGGGCCTTGGACGCGATGCCGGCGATCTCAAGATTGGCCGATTTGCTCAGAGCCTGCAGCTGCTCGACATGAAAGCAGTCGAACAGAAACTGTCGGACGATGGTATGGGCGAAATCACCGTTCGGTTGTTCGACCAGCAGGAAGTTCCGCCAGTCCAGCACGTCGCGCTTGAAGGCGAGCGCATCGGCGTCGCGCACACCGCCTTCCACCGTCGCCGCGAATTCCAGCCAGAGCGTCGACTGACCGACGAGATCGAGGGCGATATTAGAGAGCGCAATATCCTCTTCCAGCACCGGTCCCTTGCCGCACCATTCGGAAAGGCGGTGGCCGAGGATCAGGGCATTGTCACCAAGCCGGAGCAGATATTCGAAGAGGGCTTCGCGCTGCGCTTCAACGATCATGGATCAGCCTCCAGAGGGGACCGGTCAGAGGCATTCGACCTCGTCCGGGACATCGTAAAAGGTCGGGTGACGGTAGATCTTCGAATCCGCCGGATCGAACAGGCTTTCCTTGTCCGCCGGCGCCGAGGCGATGATGTCGGAGGATTGCACCACCCAGATGCTTTCCCCCTCTCGCCGCCGCGTATAGACGTCGCGGGCATGCTGCAGCGCCATCTCGGCGTCGCTCGCATGCAGCGAGCCGACATGCTTGTGGCTGAGCCCCTCGCGGGCCCGGATGAAGACTTCCCAGAGCGGCCAGTCGTGCCCTGCAGTCATAGTCTCTCTCCCAACAGAATTATTCGGCGGCGATCTGCGCCGCCTGCTTGCGCAGACGCTGCTTCTCGCCATATGCGGCTGCCGCGTCGCGGACCCAGGCACCGTCCTCGTGCGCCTTCACACGCGCGGCCATGCGTTCCTTGTTGCAGGGACCGTCACCCGAGACGACGCGTTTCAGTTCGGCCCAGTCGATCTCGCCGAAATCGTAATGGCCGCGCTCCTCGTTCCACTTCAGGTCCGGATCCGGCATCTTGAGGCCGAGATACTCGGCCTGCGGTACCGTCATATCGACGAACTGCTGACGCAGATCGTCGTTCGAAACCCGCTTGATCTTCCATTGCATGGACTGCGAGGAATGCGCCGAATCCCGGTCGCTCGGCCCGAACATCATCAGCGACTGCCACCACCAGCGGTCCAGCGCGCTCTGCGCCATGCGCTTCTGGTCCTTCGTGCCGAAGGCCATCGACATCATGATCTCGTAGCCTTGGCGCTGGTGGAAGCTCTCCTCCCGGCAGATCCGCTCCATGGCGCGGGCATAGGGCCCGTAGGAGCAGCGGCAAAGCGCGATCTGGTTGATGATCGCCGCTCCGTCGACCAGCCAGCCGATCGCGCCGATATCCGCCCAGGACAGCACCGGGTAATTGAAGATGCTGGAATATTTCGCGCGCCCCTCATGCAGCGCGTCGATCATCTCCGCGCGGCTGGTGCCGAGCGTCTCGGCGGCGCTGTAGAGATAGAGACCGTGTCCGCCCTCGTCCTGGATCTTGGCCAGAAGCTGGACCTTGCGGCGCAACGACGGCGCGCGCGTCACCCAGCAACCTTCCGGCAGCATCCCGACGATCTCGGAATGGGCATGCTGTGAGATCTGGCGAACCAGCGTCTTGCGATAGCCCTCCGGCATCCAGTCGCGCGGTTCGATCTTGATTTCACGATCGACCTTGGACTGGAAGTGGGCGGCCTCGTCGGCTTCCGAAGGATTACCCGTAATCTGGCTTTGCACCATTGCGTTTCCCCGCTTAACTCGGACGTTGCCGAACAGCATTCTTTAAATGATACAAAATAGTTCTATCGTCCAGAGAAAATTGTATCATATTGACCGAAAGGCAGGAATTCATGAATGATGAGCAATTGCCCCGAAGCGCGGCCGAGGGCGCCCGGGAGACGGCCAGAAAAGTCGCCGACTGGATGTACGAGAACGACCCGGCCACGCGCGGCTTCGGCATGAGTGTGGAGCAGGTTGGTCCGGGCTTCGCCCGGCTTCGGATGACGGTCCGCCCCGAGATGCTGAACGGCCACAGGACCTGCCATGGCGGCATGATCTTCACACTCGCCGACAGTGCTTTCGCCTTCGCCTGCAATTCTGGCAACGCCCTCACCGTGGCGCAGAGCTGCGACATCGATTTCGTCAATCCGGCCCGCGAGGGCGACGAGTTGATCGCAACCTGCGAGGAACGTTTCCACCGCGGCCGGTCGGGGATCTACGACACGGTGGTCACGCTCTCGGACGGAACCGTCGTCGCCCACTTCCGCGGACGCTCGCGGACCGTAGGCGGCGAACTGGTCTCGTCCGGGGCGACCGCATGAGCGTTGCGGCCGAAAGCATGGCGACCCCTGCCCTCGTCCAGTCTCTGCTCGAGGATCTGAAGCCGCGCGCGAAATCGCTCATCGTCACGGTGTTCGGCGATGCCATCCTGCCCCATGGAGGTGAAGTCTGGCTTGGCGACCTGATCCGGCTGATGGAGGTCTTCGAGATCGGCGAAAGGCTGGTGCGAACGTCGGTCTTCCGCCTGACCCATGACGGCGTGCTCGCGCCGCGGCAGGTCGGGCGCCGAAGCATCTATGCGCTGACGGCAGGCGGCCGCCGGCAATTCGATGCCGCCCAGCGCAAGATCTACGCGCCGCTCGGCGAACGGCGGGAACCGGAAAGCGATAGTCCGTGGACCATCGCGCTACTGACCGCCGCGGTCGATGCCGCCGCGCGCGAATCACTACGGCAGGAACTGGGCTGGGCCGGTTTCGGTGCGCTCGGCACCCACGTACTCATCGGCGCCGGCAACGACCTGAAGCGCGCGAAGCAGACCGTCGCCGCCCTCGGTCTCGATCGGAATGTGGCTCTCTTCGAGGCCACGTCCGGCAGTGCCGCCAACAGTCTGCGCGCGCTTTGCCACGATGCCTGGAAGCTCGACGAGACCGACCGCCAGTACCGCGCCTTCATCGAGAGATTCACGTCCCTGGAGGAGCAGCTCTACTCCCAGGATGTCCCGCCATCGCCTGAGGAAGCATTCGCGCTCAGGACCCTGATGATCCATGCCTATCGCCGCACGCTCCTGAAAGACCCCGGACTCCCGCCCGCTCTGATGCCGGACAATTGGAGCGGCCGGACGGCACGAAAACTGGCGGCACGGATCTATGCCAAGCTGCAATACAGCGCACAGGCCTTTATCGAGACCTCGATCGAGGGAACCGACGGTCCCCTTCCCGCGGCCACAGCGCAATTTTCCGCACGCTTTATGCGGATAATTCCGGATTGACCATACTCGATCCGGGCGACCGAACCGGCGCGGATCATAAATTATCCCATCGGCTCAATCGGATATTCCGGGACCATGACTACACAGGAAAACCGCACTCGCCTTCAGCGGTCGCGGGGTGATTAAATGACCTCAATGGTACGGCATCCGCCTGCCGCCGACGCGTTCGAAGTCCACCCCGGCAACCCGTTCTGGATTCGAAATCATGATCGAGATCTATATCGAGTGTTGGGCAAGCCCCGAAGGGGTCCGCTACCCATGGTCCATCTGGAAAGATGGGCGTCAGGTTGACTCCTCCCATGCGACAGCCCTCTACGAGGATCCCGATCAGGCGGAAGCCGCGGCGCGAAAATACTGCGCCGATGTCCTGAAAGCGTCGCCAGCAAATGTGGTTCGGCTGTGAGGCCGTCTCAAACGTTGACGCTCGCGAAATGATAGGTTCAATTGGGTCCGGTTTCGCTCCGAGACCGCATTCTGCACAAAAGATTGATTAGATATGTCCGAGACCAGCAAGCGTGGCCGCCTCGCGGTTGATGTTGGCGGCACCTTTACCGATGTCGCCCTCGAATTCGGTGCCAAACGATTTACCGCAAAGGTGCTGACGACGCCCTCCATGCCCGAGCGCGGCGTGATGAACGGCATCGAAAAGGCCCTCGAGGTTGCGAACGCCAGCCCGGCCGATATCGGACTGCTGATCCACGGCACCACGCTCGCGACCAACGCACTGATCGAGCGCAAGGGTGCGAAGACAGCGCTGATTACCACCGAAGGGCTCCGCGACTCCGTCGAGATGGCCTTCGAGAACCGCTTCGAGCAGTACGACATCAATATCGACAGGCCGGACCCGCTGGTGCCGCGGAACCTGCGCTGGTCGGTCCGCGAACGGCTGAATTTCAAGGGCGAGGTGCTGATCCCGCTCGACGAGAGCAGCGTCGAAGCCCTGGTGCCGCTGATCGACAAGCACGAGATCGGTTCGATCGCGGTCGGCCTGATCCATTCCTATGCCAACGGCGCCCACGAGCAACGCGTCGGCGAGATCCTGAGCAAGGCGCGCCCCGAGCTCAGCATCACCCTTTCGAGCGAGGTCTGCCCGGAGATCCGTGAATACGAGCGCCAGTCGACCGCATCGGCGAACGCCTATGTGCGGCCAATCATGTCCCGCTATCTCGGCATCCTGCGCGAAGACCTGAAACAGCGCGGTTTCGACTGCCCGGTGCTTCTGATGACCTCCGGCGGCGGCCTCACCACGCTCGATACCGCCATGCGCTTCCCGATCCGCCTGGTCGAATCCGGCCCGGCCGGCGGCGCCATCCTGGCGAGCGAGATCGCCCGCGAGTGCGATCTCGCCAGCGTCGTCTCCTACGATATGGGCGGCACCACGGCGAAGATCTGCCTGCTGGACGACTTCCTGCCGCAGACCACGCGCACCTTCGAGGTCGCGCGCGTCTACCGCAACATGAAGGGCAGCGGCTGGCCTGTGCGCATTCCCGCCATCGAGATGGTGGAGATCGGTGCCGGCGGCGGGTCTCTCGCCAAGATCGACAAGCTCGGCCGCATCGCGGTCGGCCCCGAAAGCGCGGGCGCCGACCCGGGCCCGGCCTGCTACGACCAGGGTGGCACCCAGCCGGCCGTGACCGACGCCGACGTGGTGCTCGGAAAGATCGATCCGGAAAGCTTCGCCGGAGGCTCCGTCACGCTCGACACGTCCAAGGCCGAAGCAGCCTTGAAGAGCGAGATCGGCGAGAAGATGGGCCTGACGCCCGCCCTCTCCGCCTTCGGCGTCTGCGAGATCGTCGACGAGAACATGGCCAATGCGGCCCGCGTCCATGCCATCGAATGGGGCAAGGACATCGCCGCCCGCGCGATGATCGCGTTCGGCGGCGCAGCTCCGCTGCATGCGGCACGTCTCGCCGAGAAACTCGACATCCCGACCATCGTGGTGCCGACAGGCGCCGGCGTCGGTTCGGCCATCGGCTTCCTCCGCGCCCCGATCTCCTACGAGGTCGTCCGCTCGCGCTATATGAAGCTCTCCGCGTTCGACCCCGAAGCCGCGAACGCGCTACTCGGCGAAATGGCGGACGAAGCACGTGCCATCGTCGAGAGCGGCGCCGGCGGGGCCAAGCTCACGGAAAGCCGCACCGCCTTCATGCGGTATGTCGGACAGGGTCACGAAATCGCCGTACAGCTGCCTGCAGGGGCGCTGAATGCGGACCATGCCGACGAGATCCGCGCGGCCTTCGAGACCGAATACAAGCGGCTCTATGGGCGCATCATTCCGGGCCCGGAGCCGGAGATCCTGAGCTGGACCCTGAACATGACGGCACCCAGCCCGGAAATCGAGACCGAGCTTGTGGCGCCGGAAGGCGGCGCGGCGAAGCCGACGGGCAGCCGCAGGCTGTTCGACCCGGCGACGGGCGACTATGTCGACGCTGCGATCTATTGGCGCGACGAATTGCCGGTTGGCGCGAAAGTCTCTGGCCCGGCCCTCATCTCCGAGACCCAGACCACGACCGTGGTGACCTCCGTGTTCGACGCGACGGTGAACGAACTCGGCTATCTCGTCCTGACCCGCAAGAACGCGGCCTGAGGGAGAAGACACATGAGCACAACCTCCGCCCTCGACCAGATCCGCATGCAGATCCAGTGGAACCGCCTTCTCTCCGTCGTGGAGGAACAGGCCCAGACCCTGATCCGCACCGCCTTCAGCACCTCCGCGCGCGAAGCCGGCGACATCTCCGCCGGAGTCTATGACACGCGTGGGCGCATGCTGGCGCAGGCCGTTACCGGCACGCCGGGCCATGTCAACGCGATGGCCGCTTCTGTGGGATTCTTCCTCGAGAAATATCCGCTCGCGAAGATGAAGCCCGGCGACGTCTTTGTGACCAACGATCCCTGGCTCGGAACCGGCCATCTGAACGACTTCACCGTCGTCACCCCGACCTTCCGCGGCAACGAGATCGTCGCTCTCTTCGCCTGCACAACCCACGTGGTCGATGTCGGCGGCAAGGGCTTCGGCCCGGACGGACGGCAGATCTACGAGGAAGGCATCAATATCCCGATCATGCGGCTTGCCGAGAACGGCGAGTTCTCGGAGCCGGTGCTGGAGATCATCCGCACGAACGTGCGCAATCCGATCGAGGTGGAAGGTGATCTCTATTCGCTCGCGGCCTGCAACGACGTCGGCGGCCAGCGCCTGCTCGACATGATGAAGGAATTCGCGCTCGACGATCTCGGCCCGCTCGCCGATTACGTCATCGAGAGCGCCCGCGCCGGCATGGCCGCGGAAATCCGCGAACTGCCGAACGGCACCTACCACAATTCCATGCGGATCGACGGCTATGAGTCGCCGATCGATCTGGTCGCGGCACTGACCATTCGGGACGAGGAGATCGCGGTCGATTTCTCCGGCACCTCCGGCGTCTCGACCTACGGCATCAACGTGCCGCTCACCTATACCCAGGCCTATGCCAGCTTCGGCGTGCGCTGCGTCATCGGCGGCGCTGTCCCGAACAATGCGGGCTCGCTCGCCCCGGTAATCATCACCGCGCCACGGGGCAGCATCCTCAACGCGCCGCATCCCTGCGCCGTCACCGCGCGGCACGTGATCGGACAGATGCTTCCGGACGTCGTGCTCGGCTGCCTCAACCAGGTCATTCCGGACCGGGTGCCGGCCGAAGGCACCTCCTGCCTCTGGAACCCCGTTCTGCTCGGCGGCCACGGCCTGACGGACGAGGATTACGGGGACGCCACGCCCTTCGCGATCAACACCTTCCATGCCGGCGGCACCGGCGCGCGTCCGGACAAGGACGGGCTGAACGCGACCGCTTTCCCCTCGGGCGTCCGCAATACCCCGATCGAGGTGAACGAGACCATCGCCCCGCTGGTGATCTGGCGGAAGGAATACCGTCCCGACAGCGGCGGCGCGGGCAAGTTCCGCGGCGGCGTTGGACAGGTGATGGAAATCTCCCATTCCGAGGACGCGCCTTTCGCCATCAACTGCATGTTCGACCGGGTGACCTATCCCGCCCGCGGCCGCAACGGCGGCGGCGACGGCGAGGCCGGGATCATCGAGCGCAAGGTCAAGGGCGACCGGCTGAACGCCAAGGGCCGGCAGCCGATCGGCAAGGGCGACCGTCTCGTGGTCTCGATGCCCGGAGGTGGCGGCCTCGGCAATGCGTTCGAACGCGATCCGGCGGAGGTTGCGCGCGACGTCGTGCTCGGATTTGTCTCTCCCGATGCCGCCCGCTCGGTCTATGGTGTCGCCGTCGACGAGGACGGGCGCATCGACGAAGACCGGACACGGGACCTTCGTGCCGCCCGCTGAGGGGAGCAGAAGGAATGGCGTCAGGCGCCGCAAAGGCGATCACGATCGAGGGACTCGCGAAAGGGTTCGGTGACAAGGAAGTGTTGCGCTCGGTCTCACTGAGCGTACCGGCCGGCGAGTCCACCGTTCTGATCGGCCCGTCGGCGACCGGCAAGTCGGTCCTTCTGAAGTGCCTCCTCGGACTCATGCCGATCGACCGCGGCAGCATGAAATACGGCGACCAGGAACTGCACGGGCTCGACGCGGACGGATGGGATGATTTCCAGGCGCGGGCCGGCATGCTGTTTCAGCAGAATGCCCTCTTCGACAGCTTGCGCATCTGGGAGAACGTCGCTTTCCGTCTGCTGAACCATGAGAAGGTTCCCCGCAAGGAAGCCCGCGAACGTGCTCTCCACCGCATGGCCGAGGTCGGTCTCGGCGCGGAAATGGCCGACCTCTATCCGGTGGAACTCTCCGGCGGCATGCAGAAGCGGGTCGGTGTGGCGCGGGCGATGATCGGCAATCCGGAACTGCTCATCCTCGACGATCCCACCGCGGGGCTCGATCCGATTCTCACAAACTCGATCCTCTCCCTGATCGAACGGGAAACCGGAGGCAAGGACACCACGGTTCTGGTCGTCACAGGCGACATGAAAGCCGCGCGCAGCCGCTTCGACAATGTCGTCATGCTGTTCGACGGCGAGATCAAATGGGCCGGGAAGCGCGAAGCCATCGCGGACGCCGACAACCCCTTTCTCGAACAGATGATCAACGGCCGCGCCCGCGGTCCGATCAAGATGCGCCTCGCCGCGCGCGATTGAGCCCCCCGCAATCGAATTGACCTAGATCAAGGCGCGCCAGGACCACGGCACGCATCCTTGTTGCGCTTGTCTGCCGAAATGCGATCGCAATGGGAAAGCGAACTGGCGATGAACATGATTGCTGCGTTGAACGATGAGCCGGTGAGCAAATCGCCCTGCGCGGGGTGCGAGGACCGGGACTGTCCGATCAGAAATGCCCTTGGAGACGCGGGCCTTGGTCTGTGCGCGGGCGCTATCCGGCAAATTTCCGCGCGTCCCGGGGAGCGGATCGAGATATCCGGATACCAGCCGGACACCGTCTTCAGGGTCGCTTCCGGAATGCTGATGCAGGAACACGTCCTCGGGGACGGTCGTCGGCACGTATCCGCCTTCAAGACCGATGGCGAGATCGCTTGGCCATTGTCAAATGCCAGCATGGGCGAAATCCGGGAATTCTACGAGGCGGTGAAACCGTCCGATATCTGCATCATATCGGTCGATTCCGTCGTGGAAGCGACCTCCCGTCCGGCGGAACTGATGGAAACGCTCTATAGCGCCGCGAAGGACGAAGTCGCACGCGACCAGGCCCGCATGTTGACGCTTGCCCGCTCTTCCGCGGCAGAGCGCCTCGCCGGTTTTCTGGTCGATCTCGCCGGACGCACCGGTCGGCAGACCAAGCGCGGCGTCGAACTCAAACTCAACATGAGGCGCGAACGGATCGCCGACCACCTCGGCATGCAGCCGGAGACCATCAGCCGGATCATGTCGACCTTTAAGAAAGACGGAGCGATCCAGCTTCCGCGACCGACGGTGGTCATCATCCCGAACATCCGGACACTGGCGAATATCGCCTACGGCGCCGGCTGATCCGCCCTAATCGGGCTGCGCGAGAACCGAAAGCACGCTCGCGTCTTCCAGATCCGCCAGAGTGAAGATCCGGCCGGCAAGCTCGTCCGCCCGCGTCGCTCCCAGCACCGGGGCACCCAGAATTCCGAACTTCTCCAGCAGGCGCGCACGCTGGGCCGGCTGGTCGGCCGCCGGTACCCCGACGTCGCGGGTTTCCTCGACCACCGTCCCGTCCTTCAGTTCCGCCCGGACCCGCCCCATCGTGCGGCTGTCGTCCTCGATGCCGACAACGACCGTCCGCCGCCCGAGGTCCCTCAGGCCTGCATCCTGTGCGATTTCGTCCGTGTAGGCGCCGAGATCGGCCGTATCGAGTCCGTTCAGCGCCATGGCAACGGTGTGCCTGAGGCTGAACTTGACCTGCAGTCCCGTCTCCGGCCGCTCGATATTGCAGACCGTCAACGAGTTCTTGTTCACCTCGATCGTCAGCCGCTCGATGGCCTCCGGCGAGATGCCGCGCTCTCGCCGCAGCTCCCGCGCCGCTTCGATCGGCGAGTGAGTGAGATAGCAGGCGGCGTGATACTTGAAGAGATTTCCCTCGACCGCATAAGAGTTGTTGCCGCCGGGCGAGATCTCGATCGGCGTGAAACCGTCCGACTGGGTTGCCGCCAGCCCTTGCGCGCATTCGAGCGCGTCGGTCCGCGACGTCATCCCTTTCAGGGCGAGGCGCGCCGCCAGCAGGCCGTTGGAGGCCGCCTTGCCGACTTGGAACGGCTTCGACATCGTGCCGAACATGGATTTCAGACCCGCCGCCTGCGCCACGGCGAGGCCCAGCGCATGCGCCGCCTGCTCCGCATCGAGGCCGAGAAGGCGCGCCGACGCCGCCGCAGCGCCCAGAGTGCCGATGGTCGCCGTGGTGTGCCACCCCCGGTCGTAGTGGCTGTAACCGATCATCTCGGCGGCAAGGATCTCTGTCTCGTAGCCAACCACGAAGGCATCGAGAAATTCCGGGCCCGAGACAGGCATCGTATCCGCGATCGCCAGCAGCGCCGGAACGAGCGGCACGGTCGGGTGCCCCATCATCCGGGAATTCACATCGTCATAGTCGAGCGCATGAGACGCGGCACCGTTCACCAGCGCGGCATTCAACGGGCTGAGAGCATCCTTGCGGCCAACAAGACGAGCGGGTCCAGTTCCCTCTTCCCGCGCGGTTTCCGCAAGCATCAGGCTGAGCGGCTCGCGGCTCCCCGCGAGCGTAACCGCGAACCAGTCGAGTATCGCGTCCGCCGCCCAGTCATGCGCGGTGCCGCCGAACGAGCCCGGTCCTGCCGATACCGCCCAAGCCGCCAGATCCTTTGTCGGGGTTCCGAGGCTTTCGGTCCTTTGGCTGTCGATTTCGGCGCGTCCCACCTATTCCTCCAGTTTCCGTCCGGTACGATTGAGGCATGTCATAGTCGTGACCCAAGGCATCGGCATGATCGACCGTGACTTGGAATGAGTGTCCGGATTTGCGAGTTATCGAACCATGGAACAAACCGAGGACCAAAGTGCGGCTTTGGAATTTCTCGCGCGCCGCGACAGCTACGATCCGGCGCCGGAGAGCGAGCCTGCACATCTCGCGACCCATGGCAGCCACGTCTTTCTCGTCGGAGATCGTGCTTACAAATTGAAACGGGCGGTTTCCTTTCCCTACATGGATTACGGCACACTCGAACGCCGCAAGCGCTTCACCGAAGCAGAACTGGAGCTCAACCGGCGAACCGCTCCCGACCTTTATCTCGGTATCCGCCGCTTGACCCGGGCCGCCGACGGAGGCCTTGCCTTCGACGGCGAAGGCGAGACAATCGAGTATGTGCTCGAGATGCGCCGCTTCGCCGAGGAAACGCTGCTTGACCGGATGGCCGAAAGCGGAACGCTCACGCCAGCACTGATCGAACGGGCTGCCGAACGGATCCGCGCCTTTCACGAGAGCGCGGAAAGCCTGTCCCTGGATCGGGCACCCGGGGCGGGATCGGCCGGTTTGCGCACAGTCCTTGAGGAGAATTTCGAGGAGTTCAAGGCACAACCGCACTATTTCGCGCCCGAGGATGTCGCCGCCTATACCCGCGATGTCTGGTCCGCCTTCGAGCGCGTCGCGCCGTTGCTCGACCGCAGGGTAGCCGAGGGACAGGCGAAGCATTGCCATGGCGACCTGCATCTCCGGAACATCTGCCTGATCGACGGCGAGCCGACGCTGTTCGACGGGATCGAGTTCAATCCGCTCTTCGCCTGCATCGACGTCCTTTACGACCTGGCCTATTTCCTCAGCGATCTGATCAATCGGGGCCGTGCCGATCTCGCGAACCTCGCCTTCAACCGGTACTTCGTCGATGGCGGTTTCGAGGGCCTCGCCTGCCTGCCGCTATTTATCTCAACCCGATCGGCCGTAAGGGCCAAGATCATGGTCAGCTCCGCCGAAGTGCAAGATGAGACGTCTGCGCGCGCCGAACTGCTGACGCAGTCGCGTCTCTCGTTCGCGGCTGCGGCGGAGCAGATCGCCGATGTGAGTCCGCGTCTGATCGGGATCGGCGGTTTCTCCGGGTCCGGAAAATCGACCCTCGCACGCGCCCTCGCCGCTCGTCTCCGGCCGGCACCCGGCGCGGTGCATCTGCGCAGCGACATCATCCGTAAACAACTCTTCGGCTATCCGCCGACCACGCCCCTCCCGCCCGAAGCCTACCGTCCCGACATCAGTGCCCAAGTCTATGCCCTGATGCTCGAACGCGCCGGGACCGCCCTCAAGGCTGGCTATCCGGCGATCATGGATGCGGTCAACGACCGCCCGGCGGACCGGGAAGCCATGGAACTGCTCGCCGCTTCGCTGGGAGTCCGATTTGACGGATTTTGGCTCGATTTGCCTCCGGAGATCATGGCGAACCGGATCGCCCGACGCCAAGAGGATGCCTCGGACGCCACCGAAAGCGTGATGCTGGACCAGGTAGCGCACGGCCACGGGCCGCTCGGCTCTTGGGCGGAGATCGATGCGTCAGGCTCTCCGGACTCAGCGCAGGACGCCGTGTTTGCCCTGCTCCCCACCGGCCATTGACATACATCAAGGCTCGAAAATCCCGGCTTTCATAGACTCGACCAAATAAAGACCTGAACAGGGATGGTCGATATGCCGAGAATTCTGGAAATCCTGCAGAAGGACCATCAACAGCACGATCTGTTGCTGTCCATCCTCGAAAAGCAGGTGAAAGACGCACATCTGACAGGCGAGCCGGATTACGACGTGGTCTCCGAGATCGTCGATTATTTCCTTACCTATCCGGCCGAATTCCACCACGCGCGAGAAAACAAGATCTACGAGAAGATTCTTGCGCGCGATGCCTCTGCAGCCGAGGAAATCGGCCATATCGAGGAAGAGCACGAGGCCGGCGAAGCCTACATAAAAGCCTTTGCCGGCGCCTTGGCGAGCGTCCTCGGTACGGGGATCGTGACCCGCAAGCAATTCGCCAACGCTGCGCTTGAGTTTATCGAATCCCAGCGCCGCCACATCCGCATGGAAGAGAGCATGTTCTTCCCGACCGCGCTAAGGGTGCTGACGGCGGAAGACTGGAACGCTCTGGACGAGGAGTTGTCCGACCGGGCGGACCCGATCTTCGGCAGCCAGCGCGAAGCCCAGTTCGAGGCTCTGCGGCAGGAAATCGTCGAATTGCAGAACGCGCGGGAGCCGGCGAACGACCGCCTTCCCGCCGGACAGGAAATGAGCGTCTGAAAGGACGCCCAAGCCCCCGATACCTGGTGAATTCCGATGAATATGTTGCGTAAGGAATCCTCGCGGAAAGTTTGCGAGTTCGGGCTGATGCAGAAATATGGCGGACGCAATGTTCCGCGTTACACGAGCTATCCGACGGCGCCGCATTTCAGCGAAGCGGTGGATGCCGGCAACTACAAGCAATGGCTGACGGAACTTACCTCTGAGGACGCGCTCTCGCTCTATCTGCACGTGCCGTTCTGCGACGTGCTTTGCTGGTATTGCGGTTGCGCGACCCAGGTTGCGCGCAATTACGGTCCTGTTGCCGAATATGCCCGCATTCTCGAGCGCGAGATCGCGACTGTCTCCCGGTACCTCCGATCGCCCGGGCCAGTGCGCCATCTGCATTGGGGCGGCGGCTCTCCCAATCGTCTCAACGCGGCCGATTTCTACTCCCTGATGTCGCTCTTGCAGTGCAACTTCCCCTTCGCGGACGACGCCGAGCTCGCGATCGAGATCGACCCGCGAACCCTCGACGACAGCCAGATCGACGCCTATGTCCGCTCGGGTATCAACCGGGTGAGTCTGGGGCTTCAGGATTTCACCCCGAAAGTCCAGAAAAGCATCAATCGGGAACAGCCGTTCGAGCTGGTCGAGCAGCGCGTCCAGGCTCTCCGGGCGGCCGGGATCGAGAAGCTCAATTTCGACCTCATGTACGGTTTGCCATATCAAAGTGCCCCCGATGCGGAACACAGCGTTGCCTTGGCCCTCAGCCTGGAGCCAAGCCGCATTGCCGTTTTCGGCTATGCGCATGTTCCATGGATGCGCAAGCACCAGAAGCTGATCCCGGAAAGCGCCCTGCCCGGCACCCTTGAGCGGCGCGAACAGGCGGAGTTGATGGCGCGCCGGATTCAGGACGCAGGCTATGTGCGGATCGGCCTCGACCATTTCGCGCGTCCCGACGATCCGATGGCACTCGCCGCCTCCGCCGGAACGCTCCGGCGCAATTTCCAAGGCTATACGACTGACGATGCGAACGCCCTGATCGGGTTCGGCGCGTCCTCGATCGGCGCCCTGCCCCAAGGCTACATCCAGAATATTCCGGACGCCCGGCTCTACGAGAAGAGCGTCCGCGAAACCGGTTTCGCCGTTGCCCGGGGAATTGCCCTCAACGACTCGGACAGACTGCACCGCCGGATCATCGAAAAGCTGATGTGCGACGAGCGTGTCGATCTGGCTGAAACCTGCGCCGAACACGGCGTGGAGTTGAAGGACGTCCGATTCGACTCCGCCGCGCTCGCTGAGATGCGGTCGGAAAGCCTTATCGAGTGGGATGGCCGGCGGATCGAGATGACGCCGGAAGGCCGTCCCTATATTCGCGTCGTCGCCGCTCTGTTCGACGCCTATCTGGCGACCGGGAAAGCCCGTCATTCAGGCGCCGTTTAAGCGTTTCGCAAGTGCAATATCGTCATGTTGCGGCGCAATGTCGCTGTGCGTTCCCGCCACATGCCGGTTTTGCCTTTCATGAGAGATCCTGAGTCTTCAGCTCAGGTGCTGCTAGAATTTGACCTGTATCAATGTGAGTGACGGTCGATACTTCTAGTTTACGGATCAAGGCTGTTCCCGGAGGGGGGATGGTCACTCGAGTGTGTTCAGTATCGCGAGGGAAGACATGAACAGCACACTAACCGCAAACCGCCATACAGGCGGCGCATGGACCATGGGGGTTCTCTTCGCCCTCGGGGCCGTCGTCAGCCTGCTTTGGATGGCAAAAGCGCCGAGCCCTGAGATGGGCTTTCACGCCTTCATCTTTTTCGCCTTTTTCACGCTCGGCTGTTTCGCTCTGGTGAAGCGCCAGTACGACTTGGCCGGCGCTCCCGCAGTTCCGACAGCCGATGACGATGTCGGCTATATGGACGGCGTGATTCGCGCCGGTGCGATCGCCTCCACCTTCTGGGGCGTGATTGGCTTTACCGTTGGTCTCGTGATCGCCCTGCAACTGGCCTTTCCGGTCCTGAACTTCGACCTCCCCTGGACGAATTTCGGCCGCCTGCGCCCGCTGCATACCTCGGCGGTGATCTTCGCCTTCGGCGGTAATATCCTGATCATGACGTCGTTCCACGTTGTGCAGCGGACCTGCAAGGCCCGCCTGGCCGGCGGCCTCGCCCCCTGGTTCGTGTTCTGGGGCTACCAGCTCTTCATCGTGCTGGCGGCGACGGGTTACGTGCTCGGCATCACCCAGAGCAGGGAATATGCGGAACCGGAATGGTATGTGGATCTCTGGCTGACCATCGTCTGGGTGGTCTATCTGCTGGTCTTCCTCGGCACCATCTGGAAGCGGAAAGAGCCGCACATCTACGTCGCGAACTGGTTCTATCTCGCCTTCATCATCACCATCGCGATGCTCCACATCGTGAACAATCTCGCCCTGCCGGTCTCCCTTACCGGTGCGAAGAGCTATTCCGCCTTCGCCGGGGTGCAGGATGCGCTGACGCAATGGTGGTACGGGCATAACGCCGTCGGCTTCTTCCTGACCGCCGGCTTCCTTGCCATCATGTACTACTACATTCCGAAGCGGGCGGAGCGTCCGGTCTATTCCTACCGGCTCTCGATCATCCACTTCTGGGCGCTGATCTTCCTCTACATCTGGGCCGGTCCGCACCACCTGCACTACACGGCGCTGCCGGACTGGGCGCAGACCCTCGGCATGACCTTCTCGATCATGCTCTGGATGCCGTCCTGGGGCGGAATGATCAACGGCCTGATGACGCTATCGGGCGCTTGGGACAAGCTCCGCACGGACCCGGTCCTGCGCATGCTGGTCACCTCCGTGGCCTTCTACGGCATGTCCACCTTCGAGGGCCCGGTCATGTCCATCAAGGCGGTGAACGGCCTCAGCCACTACACCGACTGGACCGTCGGCCACGTGCATTCCGGTGCGCTCGGCTGGGTCGGCATGGTCAGCTTCGGCGCCCTCTACTGCGTGGTTCCGATCCTCTGGAACCGTGAGCGGCTCTATTCGCTGCGCCTCGTCGGCTGGCACTTCTGGATCTCGACCATCGGCATCGTGCTGTACATCACCTCGATGTGGGTCTCGGGCATCCTGCAGGGCCTGATGTGGCGTGCCTACGACACCCTCGGCTTCCTGGAATATTCCTTCGTCGAGACCGTCGAGGCCATGCATCCCTTCTATGTGATCCGGGCTCTCGGTGGCGCCGTCTTCGTCGCCGGTTCCCTGGTCATGGCTTACAACCTCTACCGCACCATGCGGGGCGATCTTCGTGACGAAGCCCCGTTCGTGGGCGCGCCTGTGCGCGCACCCCGGGGCGCGGTCGCGGCGGGAGAATGATCGATGTCGCTGCTCAATAAACACGCCATCTTCGAGAAGAACTCGATCCTGCTCTGTGTCGGGATCCTGATCACCGTCGCCATCGGCGGCCTGGTCGAGATCTCGCCGCTCTTCTACCTGGAAAGCACCATCGAGAAGGTGAAGGGCATGCGTCCCTACACCCCGCTCGAGCTCGCGGGCCGGAACATCTATATCCGCGAGGGTTGCTACAACTGCCACAGCCAGATGGTGCGGCCGTTCCGGGACGAGGCCGAGCGCTATGGCCACTACAGCCTCGCCGCGGAGAGCATGTACGACCACCCGTTTCAGTGGGGCTCGAAGCGGACCGGTCCGGACCTCGCCCGGGTCGGTGGCCGCTATTCCGACAACTGGCACGTGGCGCACCTCAACAATCCGCGCTCCGTGGTCCCGGAATCGATCATGCCGGGCTATCCGTTCCTCGCGAAGAAAGAGCTGAAGATTGACGACATGGCAGGTCACCTCGCAGCCAATCGCGGCGTCGGCGTGCCCTACACGGACGAAATGATCGAGAGTGCCGTTCTCGACGCGCAAGTCCAGACCAATCCGGACGCCGACGAGGTGGATGCGTTCATGGCCCGATATCCAAAGGCGCAAGTGCGCGACTTCGACGGCAATCCGGAAAAACTCACCGAGATGGACGCGGTTATCGCCTATCTCCAGATGCTGGGCACGCTGGTCGATTTCGACCTCTACGCCCAGGATCCGGCCCTGCGTTAGGAGGCAGCGATGGATTATCACACAGTCTCTGCCTTCGCGCAGACCTGGGGCCTCGTGTTCCTGGTCGTCATGTTCCTCACCGCAGTCACCTACGCACTGTGGCCGAGCAACCGGGGCAAGTTCAAAAAAGCCGCGCACATGCCGCTTGAGGAGGATTGACCGTGGCTCACAATGTCGAAAAGGACGCGGTGACCGGCGTCGACACAACGGGTCACGAGTGGGACGGTATCAAGGAACTGAACAACCCGCTTCCGCGCTGGTGGCTCTGGACCTTCTACATCACTATCGTCTGGTCGATCGGATACTGGGTCGTCTATCCGGCCTGGCCGCTGGTTTCCAGCTACACCGAAGGCATGTTCGGCTATTCCTCCCGTCAGGAGGTCATGGACCGGATCGCCGAGGCGAAGGAAGCCCAGTCGGCCTATCTTGGAAAGATCGAGTCCGCCTCGCTTGACGAGATCCGGAACGACGGCGAATTGCTGAACTTCGCCCTCGCGGGCGGCCGTTCGGCCTTCGCGGTCAACTGCTCCCAGTGTCACGGTCAGGGCGCTCAGGGGTTTGTCGGTTATCCGAACCTGAACGACGACGACTGGATCTGGGGCGGCAAACCGGAAGAGATCATGCAAACGATCAATTTCGGTATCCGGTCCGCGCATGACGACACCCGCTTCAGCCAGATGCCGGCATTCGGCACGGATGAAATCCTAGAGCGTCCGCAGATCAACGCGGTCGTCGAATATGTCCTGAAACTTTCCGGTCAGGAGCACGATGCTGCTCTCGCCGGGACCGGGCAGGAGATCTTCGTCGAGCAATGTGCCGCATGCCACGGCGAGAACGGCAAAGGCATGCGTGAGTTGGGCGCGCCTAATCTGTCCGACTCGATCTGGCTCTATGGCGGCGATCGCGAAACTCTTCGTGCAACGGTCACCAACGCCCGCTACGGCGTGATGCCGGCCTGGACCGGACGTCTCGACGAGGCGACGATCAAGCAGCTTGCCGTGTATGTGCATTCTCTCGGCGGCGGCGAGTAAACCTTCTCACTCCCGCCGGTTCGCCGGCGGGAGTGCCCCTTTCTTCCGGGCCAGGACCGACCCGGAACAG
Source organism: Nisaea sediminum (assembly GCF_014904705.1). Lineage (NCBI taxonomy): Bacteria > Pseudomonadati > Pseudomonadota > Alphaproteobacteria > Rhodospirillales > Thalassobaculaceae > Nisaea > Nisaea sediminum. Next base: position 638,806 of record NZ_JACZCQ010000001.1, on the reverse strand, counting down.
TGACAGCAAACCCACTTAAACAGGTCACCCATGGATCAGGCCAGCCAGGTTTCGAGCCCAGCCACCGCCCCTCAGGCCGCAGTCGAGAAGATCGACGTCGATGCGGTCAACAAGAAAGAGGAGCGGTCCCTCTACAAGGCCCGGGTCAAGATCTACCCGAAGCGGGCCACGGGCACGTTTCGCAAGCTTAAATGGCTTGTCATGGCCGCCACGCTGGCGGTCTATTACCTCGCCCCCTGGATCCGCTGGGACCGCGGCCCGAACGCGCCCGACCAGGCCATCCTGATCGATTTTCCGGCGCGGCGTTTCTACTTCTTCTTCATCGAGATCTGGCCGGAGGAGGTCTATTACCTGACCGGGCTGCTTATCATTGCCGCCCTCGCCCTCTTCCTCGTGACCAGTCTCGCCGGCCGTGTCTGGTGCGGCTATACCTGCCCGCAGACCGTCTGGACGGACCTCTTCATCTGGGTCGAGCGTCTGGTCGAAGGCGACCGCAGTGCCCGCATCCGGCTCGACAAATCGCCGCTTTCTCTGAACAAGGTCGTGCGCAAGGCAACCAAGCACGTGCTCTGGCTGCTGATCGGAGCTGCGACCGGCGGCGCGTGGATCTTCTATTTCGCCGACGCACCAACTCTGTTCGTGGACGTGTTCACCCTTCAGGCTCCGCTGGTCGCCTACAGTACGATCGCGGTCCTGACAGCCACGACCTACACTTTCGGCGGGATGATGCGCGAGCAGGTCTGCACCTTCATGTGCCCCTGGCCCCGCATTCAGGGCGCTCTGGTCGACGAAGACTCGCTCATCGTCTCCTACAAGGACGACCGGGGCGAACCGCGGGCGCCGTTCCGCAAGAACCAGGACTGGTCGGCCCGCGGCGACTGTATCGACTGCAACCAGTGTGTCGCCGTCTGCCCGATGGGCATCGACATCAGGGACGGCCAGCAGCTCGAGTGCATTCACTGTGCGCTCTGCATCGATGCCTGCAACGAGGTAATGACGCGGATCGACCGGCCACTGAACCTGATTTCCTACGACACCTACGTGAACCACGAGCGCAGGGCAGCCAACCAGCCGACGCAGAAACCGCGCCTGATCCGGGCACGGACCGTCATCTATTCCGCGCTGATCTCCGTCGTCGGCCTGATCATGCTGGCGACCCTGCTGACCCGTTCCACGCTCGACATCAACATCCTGCATGACCGCAATCCGCTGTTCGTGACGCTTTCCGACGGCAGCATCAGAAACGGCTACACGATCAAGATCCTGAACAAGCAGCACGACGTGCGTCGGTTCGAGGTCGCGGTCGAGGGCCTGGAGAACGCGGTGATCTCGGTGGTCGGCCACGAGGGTACCAGCGGGCTCGAAGTACCGGCCGACCGGCTCGCCCAGTTCCGTGTCTTCGTCGCGGTGCCCGCGAGCTCTCTCGCGGACGAACAGCAGGATTTCGACTTCGTCGTCACCGATCTCGTTGACGGAAACCGCGCGGTCAACGACACCATATTCAGAGGTCCCGACAAATGAGCGATCTGACCATGAACGCACCGACGAAGCTCACCGGAAAGCACGTGCTCTTCGCCCTGATCGGCTTCTTTGCCGTGGTGATCGGCGTGAATGTGGTCTTCATCGTCGTCGCGCTCGACAGCTGGACGGGCCTGACCACGCCGACCTCCTATCAGGAGGGATTGCACTACAACAATGTCATCCAGGATGCCGAAGAGCAGCGCGCGCGCGGATGGTCCGCCGATATCACGGTCACCCGCGACGCGGCGAAACCCGACATCTATGCGGTCACGGTCTCGGCCCTGCTGACGAACAAGGGCGGGGCACCGGTCGCGGTGGACAGCGCAACCTTGAGCTTCCGGCATCCGATCAACGAGAAGTACGATCAGACGCTTGCCCTTACTCCGGGCGCCGACGGCCGCTACGAAGGCAGCGCCGAACTGCCGGTGGCCGGCAATTGGGATACCCGTTTGAGCGTACGAACCGCTGACGGCACGAGTTTCCGCCAGGACGGAAGCATCTGGATCAAGTAGGCCCGGCCATGAGCATCGCGACAGAGACTCCGACAGAGGCAGGCAAGACGGAAGCGGCGCCGCTCGCGAGTTGCTGCGAAATCGCCGCCGCCATGGATCTGGCCGAAGACGTTATCCGCCCGGCGGACGTCGCGAGTTATGTCAGCGCCGGTCCCGACGGCGTATCCGATCTTCACCTGATCGTCCGCAATATGCACTGCCCCTCCTGTGTGCGGCAGATCGAAGGCAGCCTCGGCGCCGAATCCGGAGTCCTGGTGGCGCGCCTCAACGCGACGACACGGCGCCTCCATCTGCGTTGGAAAGAGCCCGAGACGAGCGCCGCCGCGCTGGTCGAGAAACTCGCGGATCTCGGTTACGAGGTCAGTCCCTACGACCCCGTGAAGCTGGCGGCATCCGCCAATACGGACGACAGGGAACTGCTCAAGGCCATGGCCGTCGCCGGCTTCGCCGCCGCGAACGTGATGCTGATCTCGGTCGCCGTCTGGGCCGGTCTCGCCCAGGACATGGGCGAAGCGACCCGCGCGCTGATGCATTGGGTCGCCGCCCTGATTGCGCTGCCGACGGTCGCCTATGCCGGACGTCCCTTCTTCCGCTCCGCGCTCTCCGCCGTCAGCCACGGGCGCACCAACATGGACGTGCCGATCTCGCTCGCCGTGCTGCTGGCCGCCGGCATGAGCCTCTTCGAGACCACGCGCGGCGGCGAGCATGTGTATTTCGACGCCTCCGTCAGCCTGCTCTTCTTCCTGCTGATCGGCCGCTTTCTCGACCGCTCGCTCCGGCGCAAAGTGGAATCCGCCGCGCAAAACCTGCTCGCGCTGAAAGCAGTTTCCGCGACTGTGATCGGCCCCGACGGGGGATATGTCTCACAGCCTATCGATATGATCAGGCCGGGCATGAAGGTCGCGGTCGCCGCCGGTGAGCGCTTCCCGGTCGATGGCGTCGTGACGTCGGGACGGACCGAGGTGGATACCTCCATGGTCACCGGCGAATCCGTTCCGCGCGCCGCCGGTCCCGGGGAAAAGGTGTTCGCCGGAACGGTCAATCTCGGCGCCCCGGTAACCGTCACCGTGACCGCGACCGACGAAGGTACCCTGCTCTCCGAGATCGTCGGCCTGATGGAAGCCGCCGAACAGGGCCGCGCCCGCTATGTCCGTCTCGCCGACCGCATGGCGCGCTGGTACGCGCCCGTGGTTCATTCGCTGGCTCTGGCGACCTTCGCCGGCTGGATGCTGTTCGGCGGGATGAGCTGGCAGGCCGCCCTGCTTGTCTCCATCACCGTTCTGATCGTCACCTGCCCCTGCGCTCTCGGCCTCGCCGTGCCCGCGGTGCAGGCCGGTGCCGTCGGCCGCTTGCTGAAGGCCGGCATCCTCGCCAAGTCGGGCGACGGGCTGGAACGGCTCGCCGCGATCGACACCGTGGTCTTCGACAAGACCGGCACCCTGACGCTCGGCCGTCCGGAGCTGCTGGACCGTCACGACATTCCCCTCGCGGACCTGAAACGCGCCGCCGCGCTCGCCGCTGCCAGCCGTCATCCGCTGTCGCTCGCCATCCGCCGCGCCGCCGGGCCGACCGGCGCGATGAACGGTGTCGAGGAGATCCCCGGACAGGGGCTTCGCGCCATGGATGGCACGACGGAGATCCGACTCGGCCGCCGGGAGTTCGTCGGCGTACAGCCGGAGGACGGCATGTTGCATGACGGCCCCGAGCTCTGGCTTGCCGTCGGCGCGCACCGGGTGCAGTTCCGCTTCCGCGACACACCGCGGGCTGATGCCGCTGCGACCGTTTCCGCACTCAGGGCACTCGGTCTCTCTGTCGAGCTTCTGTCGGGCGACCGGCCTGCCGCCGTGGCCCGACTGGCCGAAGACCTGAACATCGGCCTGTGGCGCGACAGCTGCAGCCCGCAGGACAAGATCGCCCGGCTGGAGGAGCTGGCAGCCGAAGGCCGCAAGGTGTGCATGGTGGGCGATGGCCTGAACGATGCGCCTGCCCTCGCAGCGGCCTTTGCTTCCATCTCCCCCGGCAGCGCGGCCGATGCCAGCCAGACCGCGGCCGATTTCATCTTCCAGGGCGATCGCCTCGCGCCGGTCCTGGAAGCGGTGAAAACCGCGCGCTCGGCGCGCGTGCTGGTCCTGCAGAACTTCACCCTTGCGCTCGCCTATAACCTGATCGCCGTGCCCATCGCGGCGGCCGGTTTCGCCACGCCGCTGATCGCCGCCATCGCGATGTCGGCCTCGTCCCTCGTGGTGACCCTGAATGCACTCAGGATCAAGCTGGGCCAAGTTGCACCCGGAGTCGAAAGATGACCGCTCTCGGTTTCCTCATCCCCGCCGCCCTTTTGCTCGGTCTGATCGGTCTGGTGGCATTCCTCTGGGCCCTCAAGAATGGCCAGTTCGAGGATCTCGACGGCGCCGCGCACCGGATGCTCGACGAGGACTGAAAGCTCCATCACGTCAGCGTGACAGGCGAAGATGGCGGATGAGTTGATCCGCGAGATGAGCCACTCTCCGGTTCATGAGAAGGATAAGACGACCACTTGCGGCGATATTTCTCGCACTCATTTTCCAAGGTACCGCCGGCGCCGATGACGGCACCCAGCAGTGCGGAACCGAAGAGCCCTGCCATATCGCCAGCGGCAGCTACTACGCCAAGCCGCCATCCGGCTGGGACGGCACGAGCGCCCTTCCCGCGGTGATCTATTTCCATGGTTACAAACAAAGCGGGCGCACTGTCCTCGGCATGAAAGCCCTCATGCGAGCAGCAGACGAGTCCGGGATCCTGGTTGTGGCTCCGAACGGGACGGAGGGGCGCTGGGCCGTCAGGGGCGCGCCGTCAGCGCTGCGGGACGACATCGCATTCGCCCGCGATCTGGTGCGGGACGTCTCCACCAAATGGCCGCTCGACCCGAAGCGGCTCTGGGTTTCCGGCTTCTCGCTCGGTGGCTCCATGGCCTGGGACGTCGCCTGCCTCACGGGAGATCTTTTCGCCGGCTTCATGCCCGTCTCCGGCGCCTTCTGGCGCCCTCACCCGAGCGACTGCCCGAGCGGGCCGGTGACCATGCTGCATGTACACGGCCGCGGCGACAAGGTGGTCCCGCTCGCAGGCCGGACAATCCGGGACCGCTGGCGGCAGGGCAATGTACTGGAGGGCTTCGAGTTCTGGCGGGAGCATGACCGATGCGGCACCGACGAGATCCAGAGCACCGGCGACAAGGGATTGCATTGCCGGGAATGGCGCGGCTGCTCCGGCGGAAAGCGTCTCGCGCTCTGCCTCTATGACGGCGGCCATGCCGCGCCGAAGGACTGGTACCCCAAAGCCTTCAGGTGGTTGCAGGAAGCGGTCCCGCCGCGCGGCTGAGGCAGATCCCGTCTTATTCCGGCCGGACACCGTCGAACGCCCTGCGGTAGGCATGCCAAGTGGCATGCCCGATCAGCGGGAAGGTCACCGCGAGACCGATAAAACAGGTGACGATACCGACCGCCGTCAGCATCACGATGAGCCAGGCCCAGACCATGAGCGGCCAGAAGTTGCGCCGGATCATCTGCACGCTTTCCACGACCGCGGTAACGGCATCGACATCGCGCACCATCAGCATCGGCACGGAGAAAACCGTCACGGCGAACACCGCCGCCGCGAGCACACCGCCGAACGCGGTCCCGAGCACAAGCAGGCCGAGGCCGTCATAGGTGAAGAACAGGATGCTGATCGACTCTTCCAGCCCCGGAAACGGCTGGGTCCCGAGAAACAGCGCGTAAAGCAGCGTCGCGACGCGGATCCAGATCAGGTGCACGACCATCAGGATCACGCCGAGATAGGCAAGCTGGGTCGGGTTCTTCACCGGGACGAAGAGCGCGGTCCGGAGTGAAACCGGCTCGCCCGCCTCCCGGCGCCGGCTGGTCTCGTAGAGCCCGACCGCCAGCATCGGTCCCATCAGCATGAAGCCGGCGGAGAGCGGCAGGAGAAGATGCGGAACGTTCAGGAGGAACAGCGTGCTCGCCAGACCGAGGCTGACAAGGGTGAAGCCGATGCCATAGGTGAGACTGATTCCCGGCACAGCCAACATGTCGCGCCATCCGGCAGCGAGCCATTCCCACGGCTCGTCCGGTTCCATTCCAGCGCCGCTCATATGTACCGTATCCGCAGACACCATAGGGATCCTCCAATTCCACCGCTCTTTATCTTCGACGTCCCGAGAGGGATCGTTTGGCGGCGGCATGTTCGACACCAGTGTCACCTTCAATTTCCTCTGGAAACAAGTCAAAAACATTGATCCAGATCAATGTTTGCGTTGGCTTTTTGCCGAAAATCGCGAATGGCCAGCGGGCTGCAGCGGCGACAGGATCAGGTCATGAAGAAACCAATAAACGACGGCGCGGAAGTTTCGATCGAGTTCCCGGACAAGGCCTATCTCGGCTATTTCCGCAGCGACAGCTCGTTCGAGGTCGAACGGGAACGGGACAGCATCGCGCTCAAGCTTGTCCATCCCGGAGACGACAAACGGATCGCCTCCTTCCATCTGCACGATTATCTGCTTGCCGATGTGCTCGCCGCCACGGCCGATTGCCTCGCCGAAGCCGAGATTGCCCCTCCCCAGCGCACGGCCCTCCTGGAGGCGGCGGAAAAACTGGCCGTGGCGCTAAAGCGGTAAAACCTCCGGCCCGATCGAAGACCGAGCCCATTGCGGAGCATTGGCGAGCGTGTAACGCTGCCTTATCGGACGGAGACCGCATCGCGGTCCGCCCCGAGGAGGGAGACTCAAGATGAAATCGAAGCTCGTTGCCGCCGCATTTCTGGCCGCTACGTTCGGTATCGCGGGCACCGCCGCCGCCAAGGACAGCCTGACGCTCGGGATCGGCCTCGAGCCTCCGCATCTCGATCCGACCGCCGGCGCCGCCGCGGCGATCGACGAGGTGGTCTATGCCAACGTTTTCGAGGGCCTGACGCGGATCGGCCCCGACGGCGCCGTGCTTCCCGCCCTCGCCAGTTCCTGGACCGTTTCGGACGATGGGCTCATCTACCGATTCGTCCTTCGGGACGGCGTGAAATTTCATGACGGCACGGATTTCGATTCCGCCGACGTCCGGTTCTCCCTCGACCGCGCCATGGCCGAGGGCAGCACCAATGCACAAAAAGGCCTGTTCGATCCGATAGACAAAGTCGAGACACCGGACGCGAAGACGGTCGTCATCACCCTGAAACGTCCGACCGGCCACTTCCTCTTCAATCTCGGCTGGGGCGATGCCGTCATGGTCGCCCCCGAGAGCGCGGAGAGCAACAAATCGAACCCGGTCGGCACCGGCCCGTTCACCTTCAAGCGCTGGGCGAAAGGTGCGGAGATCAGACTTTCCCGGAACGATACCTATTGGGGCTCGAAGGCGAAGCTCGCCAGCGTCAGTTTCAAGATCATGCCGGATGCCGCCGCGTCAGCCGCAGCGCTGATGTCCGGAGATGTCGATGTGTTCCCGAATTTCGGCGCCCCCGAACTTCTGGAACAGTTCCGTGCGGATCCCCGTTTCGAGGTCACTGTCGGAACCACCGAAGGCGAGACCATCCTCTCGATGAACCACGCCAACGAGGCTCTGAGCGATATCCGCGTGCGGCGGGCGATTTCCCACGCGATTGACCGTCAGGCGATCATTGACGGCGCGATGTTCGGATCCGGCACGCCCATCGGCAGCCATTTCGCCCCGCACCACCCGGCTTATGTCGACCTGACGGGCCTGTATCCGCACGACCCGACGAAGGCAAAGGCCCTGCTGGCCGAAGCGGGCTATGCGAGCGGGCTCAAACTGCGCCTGACCCTGCCGCCGCCCAGCTATGCGCGGCGCGGCGGAGAGATAGTCGCGGCCCAGCTCGCCGCGGTAGGCATCCAGACGGAGATCATCCCGGTCGAATGGGCACAATGGTTGAAACAGGTGTTCAAGTCGACGGACTACGACCTGACCATTGTCTCCCATACCGAACCGTTCGACATCGGGATCTATGCCCGCGACAGCTATTACTTCAATTACAAGAGCGACCGCTTCAACGAGGTCTATGCAGACCTGACCGAAGCCGTGGATCCGGAAAAGCGCAATGCCCTGATCGGCGAAGCGCAGAAGATCCTGGCCGAGGACGCGGTGAACGGTTTCCTCTTCGAGCTGGCGCAGAACGGCGTATGGCGCAAGGACATCAAGGGCCTCTGGGCGAACCGTCCGGTCCAGGCGAACGACCTGACCGGCGCCTACTGGGAGTAACCCGCAGCCGGACGGACACTCTGCAATGCTCGGTTATGCCGCTCGGCGGCTGACGGCTCTGGCGGCGACCCTCTCGGTCGCCGCCCTCGTTATCTTCCTGGTCATGGAGATCCTGCCCGGCGACCCGGCGGAGGTCATGCTTGGCCTCAACGCGCAGCCTGACACGCTTGCGGCATTACGTGCCCAAATGGGCCTCGACCGCCCGGCGCCGGAGCGGTTTTTCACCTGGGTGACGGCCTTCCTCTCCGGCGATCTCGGCATCAGCTATACCTACGACGTCCCCGTCTCGGAACTCATCGCCGAGCGCATGATCGTCACCCTGCCACTCGCCCTGATGGCGATCCTGATTTCCACCGCTATCGCCCTGCCTTGCGGCGTACTCGCCGCCCGGTCCCGCGGTCGCTTCACCGACAGCTTCATCATGGGGGTCGCGCAACTCGGTGTCGCAGTGCCGAATTTCTGGTTCGCGATCCTTCTGATCCTGCTCTTTGCCGTGACCCTCGGCTGGACCAGCGCCGGCGGCTTCCCAGGCTTCGAGGACGGCATCCTCCCGGCGCTCGGCGCTTTGCTGCTGCCGGCGATCGCGCTCGCCCTCCCCCAAGCTGCGATCCTCGCCCGGGTGACACGTTCGGCGGTCGTCGAGGTGCTGGGCGAGGATTATATCCGAACCGCCCGCGCCAAGGGCCTGTCCGGCGGCGCCGTACTCTGGCGCCATGCGGTGCGCAACGCGCTGGCGGCACCACTCACGATCATGGGGCTGCAGTTCAGCTTCCTGCTCGCCGGCACGGTGATCATCGAGAACGTCTTCTATCTCCCGGGGCTCGGTCGGCTGATCTTCCAGGCCATCGCCCAGCGCGACCTGATCGTGGTCAAGGACGTCGTCGTTCTGCTCGTCGCCCTCGTCATCACGGTGAACTTCATCGTCGACCTGCTCTACGCCTGGACCGACCCGCGGCTGCGGAAGGCCGGCAGCGATGTCTGAGCCCCGGATCCCCGCATCTGTCCCCACGCGTACCCCGTTCAGGCGCCGCGCCATCCGGCATCCGGGCTTCGTCCTCGGCGGAGCGATAAGTCTTCTGGTGCTGCTGACCGCCGCCCTCGCCCTTGTCTGGACCCCACACTCCGTCACCGAGCTCAACATCGCCGGAAAGCTCCGCCCGTTCTCCGCAGCACACCCGCTCGGTACCGATCATTTCGGTCGGGACATTCTCTCCATGCTCATGGTCGGCGCCGGCAACTCGGTCCTGGTCGGCAGCGTCGCCGTCGGGCTCGGCGTCGGAGTGGGCGCGCCGCTCGGCCTGCTGGCGGCGATGCGGCCCGGCCTGATCAGCGAGGCGGTCATGCGGGCAAGCGATCTGGCTTTCGCCTTCCCGGCTCTGCTGACCGCCGTGATGATCACCGCGATCTACGGACCGGGAACCGTGAACTCGATCATCGCGATCGGGATCTTCAACGTCCCCGTCTTCGCCCGTCTGACCCGCGGCGTCTCGCTCTCTATCTGGCAGATGGAATATGTCTCGGCCGCGCGCGCGACCGGTGTGCCGCCGCTGCAGATCGCGCTCAGGCACATGCTGCCGAACATTGCCAGCCCCCTGATCGTGCAGGCCACGATCCAGTTCGCCCTCGCCATTCTCGCAGAGGCCGGGCTCAGCTATCTCGGTCTCGGCACCCAGCCGCCACAACCGAGCTGGGGCAAGATGCTGCATGAAGCGCAAACCATGCTCTATTTCGCCCCGATGCTCGCGATTCTGCCGGGAGCGAGCATCGCCGTGACGGTCCTCGGGCTCAATCTGCTCGGGGACGGATTGCGCGATCTGCTCGACCCGAAGCTGCGGAGAGGCTCGAACCGGCGGCTTTCGAGGACCTGACCCCCAGGATTGCCTGTTGGCGCGCGCCCGCGCAGAAATTATGCTTTTGACGCCCGGGGATACTGCCTATCTATGACCGGGTATGAACATTGCCCGGGCCGGGCTTTCGGGAGCGCTGCAAGATGGGTCTTCGATCCGCCAGGGAGGAAATCTTCTTCCTCTCGAGATGGCTACGCGCACCGCTCAAGACCGGAGCGGTGCGGCCGAGCGGCCGAGATCTGACGAGGCTCATCGCGCACGCTGTAGCGGATACCGCTCAGGATGAATGGGTTGTCGAACTCGGCGGCGGCACCGGCGCAGTGACACGGGCGCTTCTCGGAGCCGGCATCTCGCCCCAGCGTCTCGTCGTTCTGGAACGGGACCCGGCACTCTCCGCCTGGCTGCGCCGCGATTTTCCCGGAACCACCATCATCGCCGGCGATGCGGAACATCTCCGGCGCCATCTCGCACGGCGCGAGATCAGCGGCGTGCGCCGGATCGTCTCGAGCCTCCCCCTGCTTTCCCTGCCTCGGGCACAACGCAAGGCCATCCTCGCAGAGGCGTTCCAGGTCCTCGGGAGCGAGGGCTCTCTGATCCAGTACAGCTACGGGCCATCCTGCCCGGTTTCACGCGCCCTCAGAGCCGAACTCGGAATCGAAGCCCGCTCGCTCGGCTTCGCCTGGCGCAACCTGCCGCCTGCCCGCGTCTGGGAGTTGCGGAAGACGATGCGCGGATCCGCACAACAGGAAAAGTCCCAGGCGGCTGCGTAACGCCCGACGAAGGGCTCAGGCTTCGTGATGACGGACGATGTAGCGCCCGTCATCAAAACCCGTGAACTGTTCTGAAATGGACGGGTGATTCACCGGACCGTTATCGCTGTCGTCGAGCAGGTTCTGCTCAGAGACATAGGCGACGTAGTAGGTCTCCGGGTTTTCCGCGAAAAGGTGATAGAACGGCTGATCGCGGCGCGGCCGGCGGTCTTCCGGAATGGCTTCGTACCATTCCTCCGTATTCGCGAATTCGGGATCCACGTCGAACACGACGCCCCGAAAATCGAACATCCTGTGCCGAACAACTGCGCCGATACCGAATTTGGCTTCGACTACCTTAACCACGGCCTATCACTCCGTTGTTTTTGCTCGTGTCTTGTGGAACTTGTCCGGATTACCCGTCAGCGTCAACCGTCGCGAGGCGTAGGCCTGCGCGGAAAGACACTGTCTCGTTCCGTTCTCGACGCGACAACTTTCTTGTTCAGACGCAACTTTGCATACAATGTGATGGAAAGCGAACGGTTCCGTTCGAAATCAAATAAAGTCGGGGAGGTACGAATGTCCGTTGCGGCCGTGCGCGATCAGCTTTTCGGATACCTGAACGGCCGGTTCTATTACGGCTGGGTGATCCTCTCCATCGCCGGTCTCGGGCTCTTTACCAGCGGCCCCGGACAATCCCATACCTTCAGTGTCTTCGTCGACCCGATCAGCGCCGATCTCGGGATTTCGAGTACCGAGATCGCGTCCGCCTACGGGACCGCCACCCTCTTCGCCGCACTCTGCCTGCCGTTTGCCGGGCGCCTGGTGGATCGTTTCGGCCCGCGCCGGATGGCGGGTGCAATCGTCTTCTGCCTTGGCCTTGCCTGCCTTTTTTTCGGCGCCGCCGCGAATGTCATCTGGCTTGCTTTCGGATACGGTTTCCTTCGCTTTTTTGGCCAAGGCGCCTTGATGCTCACCTCCGCCAACCTGACCTCCCGCTGGTTCGCGAAGAAGCGTGGCACAGCAATGGGACTAATGGCTCTCGGCTTCGGAGCCTCTATCGCCGTGCACCCACCGTTGGCTCAGTTTCTCATCGACACTGTCGGTTGGCGGGAGGCCTGGACCTTTCTCGGCTTGCTCACCTGGGTCCAGATGCTGCCTGCCATATGGCTGCTCGTCATAGACAGTCCGGAAGAAAAGGGATTGAGACCGGATGGCGAAAGTCGACCAAGACCAGTCGCGGGCTCAACCGAGACAAAGGAAGACGACATTCCTGGTCTTACGCTTTCTGAAGCACTGAGGACATCGACTTTCCACCTGATCTGGTTCAGCATGGCCTCCATCGCCATGCTGGTGACCTCCCTGCATTTCTACCAGGTGAAGATCTTTACCGCGCAGGGCCTCGACCCGAAGGTCGCCGCCTGGGTATTCCCGATCACCGCCTGCACGATGGTCGCGATGATGCCGCTCGTCGGCCGCTTGCTCGATCGCCTCAAGACCCGCTATGCCCTGTCGCTGGCCCTGCTGGTGCAGGCAAGTGCGCTTCTCATGGTGACCCAGGTCAGCGACGTGCCTACGGCCATTTTCCATGCCGCTCTCTTCGGTCTCAACAATGCCTGCAGCATGACCCTGTTCGGCTATATCTGGCCGCGCTTTTTCGGCCGGCGCCATCTCGGCAGCATTCAGGGCACAGGACAGATGATCATGGTGGTCGGCGCCTCGATCGGCCCGCTGCCGATCGGGTATGCCTTCGATACCTTCGGCTCGCCGACCCTGATGATCCAGGGACTGGCGCTCTATCCGGCGGCCTGCGCCGTGCTGGCGCTCTTCATCAGGACCCCGGCAGGCGTTCCCGTCGAAGACCATCTCGAATAGCGACGGGCCATCACTCGAGGGACTGAAGCCGTTCCGCAGGCAAGGTGACGGTGACGGTCGTTCCCCGATTGAGCTGGCTTTCGATCTTCAGAGCCCCACCGTGCGCCTGGGCAATCGCCTGGGTGAGATAGAGACCGAGCCCGGCACCTTCGATCGAGCGACTGTAAGTCTCGTCGGTCGCCTGTTCGAACGGATTGAGCACGCGTTCGAGATCGGTCTCTCGAATTCCGATTCCGTTATCCTTCACCGAGAGTGAGATACCCGTTTCCGCATCGACCATGAGCTTGAGCTCGATCTCGCCTCTCGGATCGGTGAATTTCACAGCATTGGTCAAAAGGTTCATCAGAACCTGGCGCACCTGGCGTTCATCGCCCCGGAACCCGATCGGGCCCCGCGGAAGTTCCGCGGTGAACTTGTGCCCCTTCTCGACCAGCTTCGGGCGGATCATGGCGATCGTCGCGGAAACCGACCTGCCGATATCGAACATGTCCTCCTTGAGTCCCATTTCGCCGAGTTCGATCCGCGAGACGTCGAGGATGTCGTTGATCAGCTCCAGCAGATGGGCTCCCGCGGAATGGATATGGTGGACGAACTCGACATATCGCTCGCTCCCGATCGGCCCGAACATCTCCTTCTGAAGCAGATCCGAGAACCCGATGATACTGTTGAGCGGCGTGCGCAATTCGTGGCTCATGTTGGCCAGGAACTGCGTTTTTGCGAGACTTGCGAGATCGGCCCGATGCAGGGCCTCTTCGAGCTGGCGGGTCTTCTCCGCGACCTTGCTCTGGAGATCGTGAGCCTGGCGCTTGCGGACCGAAATGTCGCGAAACCAGACGATCCGGGCCGCATTTCCCTCGAACGTAATCGGACGCCCGCTCAACAGCATCCAGTGCGTCTCGCCGTCGGCGGCATCGAGCTGAACTTCATACTCCGTCATGGACATACTGAAGTTCGGATCGGCCAGCACGGCCATGAGGTTGTCAGGCTCCCCGTCACCCCGACGCGGCGCCTCGGCCGACAGTGACGCCAGAAAATCCGGACCCAGCCAACTCTTGAGGGGTGTGTTTGCGACCAGACAAGCATTCGTGTCGTTGCAGAGAACCAGCACCCCGACGGGACAATCCTCCAGAATGTCGCGAAGAGACACAATCTCCGCCCCAACCGCCGCAATCTGGATGTCCGCGTTCGACAGTTCCGTTAGGACGGTCGCGAGGCCGCCATCGTGACAGGGACGGCTATCGACACGAACCATGCGGCCCGACTCCAACAATACGCGTAAATCTTCTCGCGGCTCGCAAAGTGCGAGGTCGCCCGTCAGGAGATCGGAGGCGAACCCATTCAGCAACCGGACGTCTTTGTGAGTCTTCTGCAAGACATGGATATCGCTCGCGTCCATGCCAAGCGACAAAGTGCCGTCAGGCATGCCGAGCAGTTCGAGCACAGCAGCGTTAAAGGCCTCGAGGCGTCCGCTTCGCCCCCAGAGAACCACGCCATCCCGCGTCGGATCGGGAGCCTTCCGGAACACGCTCTTGATAACGTCTTCCACATCCGCGGAGAGATCGGTGTTCCACAGTTCATTCATCGCTACTTGTCGGCAAACTCTTATTCTTGCCGGCCCCAGAATATAAAATGCAGCGATTTCAATAAAACAATCCCGGCGAATACTCCACAAAATATAAGTGAGATATTTAACCAAGATTTCCGGTTATTTTGCGAAAATCTCACCAGTCAATAGTGCAAGCCGGTCCGTGCAGTCTGCTTAGAGAAGTCCGAGATTTTGCAACGCATCGGCCAGATCGTCGCCGAACTGGGCTCCCTTGCGAACAATCGGCACTGAGTCGGGCAACCCGCGAAGCAGCTGATTGTCCCGCGCAAACGCCGTCAAAAGCGCACAGGGGATCGCTTCCGTCGCCTTCATGGCCTTCAGGGCGCGGACAAAATCGACGCCATCGAGGCCGGGCATGTTGGCGGACACAAACACGCAGTCCGGACGGGTCTGGTAGACATATCCGATCGCCTGGATCGAAGACTGCAGATGCGTGACGCGATAACCGCAGGCTTCCAACTCCTTCGTCACGAGCCTGGCTTGCGCCCCGCCTTCCATGATCAGACCGACTTCGACATCCGTGATAGAGACATCCGCAATATCGAAACGGGAGCGCATCGGTAGGGAGCGGACAATGGTATCAATCGGCCCTTCGCGGGAAATCCGCCCGTCCACCACATCTCCGATGCGATCTACAAAAATCCGGACATCTTCCAGCTTCAGTGGCGCGGAGACGTCGGAGGCGCCGAGATAATCTTCGAAACGATGCGCCAGTACGGTCAGATTGGGATAGTCGAACGTCCCGCCGGATCCTTTCAGCGAGTGAACTATGCGCGCGATGTTCACAAGTTCCGAAGTTTCGAGCCCGCCGCGTTCCACCGCTGCATCGAGCATGCCGTCAAGCTGAGCAATGCTATCGTTCGCCTGATCCAGAAACTCCTGGTGCAACTGTGCTAGATGTTTCTCGAAATCTTCCATCACCTGATCCTGACCACTCTGTACAGCGGAATTGCATCCATTGCCGGGCCCGCCCGAAAACGGCGCTTTTGGTATTTCGTTAACCTGCAAACGTTACCATTCGGTTAGGAACCGCGGTCCCGGCCAGATTATTCTCACGCCGTCCGAAGCGGGTCCATCACTCAGTGCGACAGGCAAATGCCGTAGCTTCGGAGAGCCTTCAGGAATGAAGAAGATACTTCATGTCGATGACGAGAAGGACATCCGGGCCGTTGCCAAGCTCGCCTTGCAGTCCGTCGGCGGCTTCGAACTGACGTCTTGCGCATCGGGGCAGGAAGCGCTCGATTGCGTGGCGGAAACCGCGCCGGACCTGATCATGCTGGACGTCATGATGCCGGGCATGGATGGCCCTTCTACCTTGATCGAGCTTCGCAAACGCGAGGACGTCTCGGGAGTTCCTGTAATATTCATGACGGCAAAGACGCAGCAGGACGAGATCCGCAGTTTGCTGGAGCTTGGCGCGATCGGCGTTATCGCAAAACCGTTCAATCCGATGAAACTGAGCGAGGAAGTCCTGAAGGTCTGGTCAGCCTGGAAAGAGAGCGAAGCGAAAACCTGAGCCCCTTTGGTCAGAACGGCACGGTGCCGATTTCGGGGTCGGCGAACATCCGGTCCGCGTCCGAGAGGAGACTTCGGTAGGCTTCTGTCAGTCCGCTCAACTGCACGTCGCCAAGGCGCTCCAGATCGCCGGAAGGTACGCTGCAGCAAAACTCCTCGAGCGCACGTGCGCTTCTGGAGACTTCCGCATACCCGTAGGTACCGGAACTTCCCGCAATTGTGTGGGCCTCGCGCCTCATCGCATCCAGCGCCGCGAGCCGGTCCGTCTCTCCGGCATCACTCTGGAGCACGGCCATCTGACTTTGCAACAATTCGATGCGTCCCTTGCAGATATCGAGAAATTCGGAACGAAGCCTGATGAACGCTTCCCTCATGCTGGTGTCTGACACTTTGAGATCCCTTGTTCTTAGTTCCTTGCAACCGCCCCGGCCGAAATCCGGCTGTTGCCGGAACCAGCTGTTTCGGGAATAGCGCCGAAGAGCTTTCCACCGGCAATCCTGCGCGAAGCGGCAAATTGCCTCGGATCGGAGCAGAAACCGCAAGAGCGCAACGATAATTCGAATAAAATTACGATTTGTTAATCGTCCGATAGCATTGTGCCCGCTGGCACAATCGGTTCAATTCATCTCGTAGAGGCACTTTGCCATATCTCGGGCGTCCAATCGATTCAAGCAGGACTACGGACTATCCGGTGGCATGGCGGATTTGAACGTGGAACAGCATGATGCCGACAAGAAGAAAGCTGATGGCGCTCAGCTGTGTGCTCTTCAGAAACTGACCCGTTCCGTCTATTGGGAGTGGGACCGCAATGACCGTCGCTTCCACCTCCCCGGAGGCCACGACACGTCGATATGGTTTCCGCGCCTCGATCCGGAAGGCTGGCCGGACGTCTCGCTGATCGCTCCCCAGCACCGCGAGCATGTCCTCCAAAAGCTTCACGAAATCTGCGCCGGTTCCGCCCCCCAGGAATTCACATTCCAGGCCCGCTCCGATGCGACCGCGCCCTACAAGACGCTCATGCTCCGGACTTCGCCGAAAGCTCCGGGTCACACCGCGGATATCGGCATTGTTCAGGACATTTCAGAAAGCACGGCCCTCTCGGAGAGAGCGCGTCTCGCCGAGACAAAGCTCCTGGACGCGATAGAGTTTCTCGAAGACGGGTTCGTGATCTACGACGCGGACGATCGGCTTGTCGTCTGCAACCGGCGCTACAAGGAGATTTATCCGCTCTCGGCTCATGCCATGGTCCCCGGGGCGACTTTCACCGAAATCCTGAAGGCCGGACTTGCGGCCGGCGAATATGCGGAAGCCGTCGGCCGCGAGGACGAATGGCTTTCGGAGCGGCTCGAACGTCATCGCCTTTCCGAGCTCGAAATCGAGCAGAGACTCGCTGACGGGCGCTGGCTCAGGATTGCCGAGCGGAAGACGGCCGACGGAAGCCATATCGGTCTCCGGATCGACATCACACGCATAAAACAGAGCGCCGAAGACCTTGCCGAGCGTGCCGAATCCATTCGCGCAATTCTGGACACTGTCGTCGATGCAATCGTGACCATCGATGCCGGCGGAACGATCCTGACGTTCAACCCCGCGGCCGAGCGGATGTTCGCAATGACCCGCGATGCCGCTCTCGGAGAGAATGTCGGTATCCTCATGACGGATCAGGATGCCTTCCCTCACGACGGGTTCATCTCCGGCAATCTCGGCGAGCAAGCACCGAATGTCATCGGCAAGGTTCGGGAAATTACGGCCAGGAGGTCCGACGGCGCCGAGTTCCCGGTTGAACTTGCTGTCGGGCAGATGGAGGTCGGAGGAGAGACACGCTTTGTCGGCATCATCCGGGACATATCCGAACGCAAGCAGCTCGACCGGATCAAACGGGAGTTCATCTCGACGGTCAGCCACGAGCTGAAGACTCCCCTCACCTCGATCACCGGCGCGCTGGGACTGCTTCAGGGCGGACTCGCCGGAGACCTGCCGGAGCAGGGACGCGAACTGCTCGAAATCGCCTACAGAAACAGCGAACGCCTTGGTGCGCTGGTCTCGGACATCCTCGACGTCGAAAAAATCGAGGCTGGCCGCATGTCCTACGACATGCGCGAATGCGATATCTCGACACTGATCGGTGACTGCGTCTCCTCACTCAAGACTTATGCATCGAGGTACGACGTCACCATCGAGACGACCGGACTTCCGGAAAATCCCCGCGTCACAGGCGATCCGGACCGGCTCACCCAGGTGATCTCCAATCTGCTCTCGAACGCGGTCAAGTTCTCGCGTCAGGGACAGCAGGTCGAGGTAAGCGCCGACAGGAGTGACGGCTGGATCGTACTCAGGGTGCGCGATTTCGGAGAGGGCATTCCTCCGGACCTGCAGGACAAGATCTTCACACGCTTCTTCCGCGTCGACAGCTCCGATGACCGTCACAGCGGCGGCACGGGCCTCGGCCTCAGCATCTGCAAACCGATCGTCCAGGCTCATGGCGGCACGATCTCGGTGACGAGCGCACCGGGAGAAGGGTCGACATTCGAGGTCCGCCTACCGGCCTAGCGGAGACGGCGCCGATCGTCAGTGAAGATGTTCCCGCGTTTCCGCAGTCTTTGACGTCAGCGCGGACAAACGTTTCATCAGATACTCGACATCGTCGTCCGAAAGACCGAAATCATCCGTCTCAAAGGCCGTCAGAAGCCGTTCGAGTACCTTGAGACTGAAGCGCTCGCGGTCGTTCTCAAGGCCGTCGTAATCGGTATCGCGCATGACATCTAGAGCCTTGCGCAGGACCGGGTAGCTCCGCTTCGGCAGGCCCGTGCGGTCGAACAGCGCCTTCAGGCCGAGCGCGCCCGAATCATCGAACAGTTTCTGGGCGTTGATCAGCGGAACCGACGCGAGCTCCGCCATCGCGGCCTGGGCAAAATCCATATCGCCGAGGCAGGCGGCCCGGAGAACGATGGATTCCGTCAGCCGGCCGTTGCGGTGTAGTTCGGCGACCAGGTCTTCGACCTTCTGCGACGGCGCCCCGTTGGAGACCAGGCTCAGCGTCGCGTTTTCGCGCGCTTCGAGCAGCAGGTCGGTCGCGGTGTTGGCCGGCAAATCGTGATGTTTCACCAGATGTTCGCGCAGCCTGTCAGAGACAATGGACACCAGGCGCTCCGAAATCCCGACCGGCAGCTTCTGACGATGGACCAGACCGTCCTGAATATTCTCATCTTCGCCGAAACGTTCGATCGCCTTCTCGAATCCGCTCTCCGAAATGGAAGCACCTTCGTTCCGGACCAGGGTCTCGACGACCGTCTGGTTGCCCTTGTCGATCAGGGTTTCGGCCAGCGCCTCGGAGACATTGCCCCGCCGCGCGATCGCCGTCTGCTTCATCTCGTCCGCGGCGGAGGCGATCTCGATCAGGTCTTCTTCTCGCAGGACGTCGGAAAATTCCAGCACAGGCATGGCAACGGACTCGACATCCTTTGCCAGCAGAATGGCCACATCGTGAGGCAGATCCTTCGCCGATCGCGCCTCGCGGGCCAGCGCTTCGCGCACCCTGCGCTCCGCATCGCGCGCCATCACCCTGAGGATCTCCTGGGCCATGGGCAGTTCCGTTGCGGAGAAACTGGCGGCCGAAAGCTGACCGGCAACTTTCGCCGCCGTAACCGCACGGTTTTCCGCCGAAGGATCCTTCAGCAGAGCCTGCACGTCCGCGACAGAAAGCGCTCCGCCGGAGCCGCTGCCGCCTTTATCACCAGAACCCACCATGCGCTTCCCCACTTCTCGCCGGAAACCAAGCGAAACAGTGTCCCGCAGCAAGAGTTAACGTTCTCTTATCAACCCGTTTTTCTCTGCGGATACATCTTTGAGTGTAACAGCTTTCACCGAGCTTCGCGCAAGTTCTGAGATGGTGCGGCAAGCATGCCGCACCATCGCCGGTTTTTCGTCGGCCTCAGAGATTGAGCTGATAGCTTGCCGGGACCCAGCGATAGCCGCTTCCCTGAGCTTCCACGAATCCGACCGCCGGGAACGGCATGTGATAGCCCGTCGCCGGAATCCGGTCCGCAGCCACCATATCGAGCACGCGTTTGCGGCTCGCCGCGGCGGCCTCCTTGTCCATATCGAAGCGCACATGCCAGTCGGGCCGCTGCAGCGACGCGACGTAATGGTTGGTCGTATCCGCCCAGGCGAGCAAACGGCGACCTTCGCTTTCGAAGTGATAGGCCATATGTCCCGGTGTGTGGCCGGCGGCGCCAACCGCCTGAATACCCGTGACCACATCGTCGCCCGGTTTCACGAAAGTGGTCTTCTCGGCAAACGGAACGACGTTGCTCTGCACCAGCTTGCCGACGCGGGCGAGATTCCCTTCCGCCATCGCCGGAGGGGACCAGAAATCGTATTCGGCGGCACCGGTGACATAGCGCGCGTTCGGGAAGAGCGGCTGGCCGCCTTCCATCAGACCGCCGATATGGTCCGGATGGAAATGGGTCAGTACAACGACGTCGATCTGCTCCGCGGTGAAGCCGGCCTTCGCGAGCGCGGCCGAGAGCTGGCCCGCGTTCGGCCTGCGCCCGTCCCCGTTGCCGCTATCGAACATGATCACTTCGGACCCGGTATTGACGATCACCGGGGTGAAGGAGATTTCCATGCGGGTCTCGGGCAGGAAATTCTCCTTTGCGAGCGCGGCGACATCCTCCGGCATGACGTTCTCGCCGAAAATCGGATGCGGTCCATCGAGCTGAATGGCGCCGTCCCAGATTGTCGTCACCTCGAACGCGCCGAGCTTGAACCGGTAATGTGTCGGGTGCGCCGCGCCTTGCATCGGAGCCGCCGCCTCGGCGACGGACGCGAGCGTCGACAGGACCGCCGGCGCAGCGAGGGCTCCGGCAGCCCCAAGGACCAGTTCACGCCGGTTCAGTCCATCTTTCTTCAGTGCCATTCTCGGTCCTCCCTCGACCAGAAACAAAAACACGAACGAGATGTAGTCTGACGCGCGCCGACGAAAAGTTCCGGCGCCGGGGCTTTCCGCAATCATCGGCCGGACCGGGCCGGTGAACCGCCCTTGTCCGTTTCCGGACATGGCGTATAAAGAAGTTGGATTCCCGCAGGT
The DNA here is from genome assembly GCF_014904705.1 of Nisaea sediminum. Lineage (NCBI taxonomy): Bacteria > Pseudomonadati > Pseudomonadota > Alphaproteobacteria > Rhodospirillales > Thalassobaculaceae > Nisaea > Nisaea sediminum. Next base: position 617,859 of record NZ_JACZCQ010000001.1, on the reverse strand, counting down.
TAGCATCCGGCGGAGGAACGAAACGAGCGCATGCGGAGCCTGCTTCAGATGGCATTTTTCCAACACGGATCACGAACAATTCACTATTCGGACCGCCTTTTGGGTGACGGCCCGACCCTCGTGCTCGCCAACTCGCTCGGAACCGATTTCAGAATCTGGGATCCGCTTCTGCCCCTGCTGGACGGGATCGGTCGGATCGTGCGCTACGACAAGCGCGGGCATGGGCTCAGCGACGTCGCGCCGGCGCCCTATTCGATCCGTGACCTCAGCGGCGACCTGAAGGCCGTGACCGAGCATGCGGGCCTGGACCGCTTCATCCTCGGGGGCGTATCCATCGGTGGGATGATCGCGCAGGATTATGCCGCGCAGTTTCCCCAGCAGGTCGATGGGCTGGTCTGCATGGATACCGCGCCGAAGATCGGCGACGCGAAACTCTGGCAGGACCGCATCGAGGCGATCGCGAGGATCGGCCTCGAAGGCATCGCCGACGGTGTGATGGAACGCTGGTTCACCGCCGCCTTTCGCGGCAAATACCCGGAGCGGACCGCCGGCTGGCGCAATCTTCTGACCCGCACCCCGCAGGAAGGCTATGTCGGCTGCTGTGCCGCGATCCGTGACGCCGACCTGACCGAGGCCACCCGCGCACTCGCCATTCCGACGCTCGTCGTATGCGGCGCCGAAGACGGCGCAACGCCGCCCGCCCTTGTCCGCGCAATGGCGGAGAGCATGCCGGACGCGCGCTATGTCGAGATCGCGGAAGCGGGCCATATCCCGAGCCTCGAGCAGCCGCAGGCCCTCGCCGACGCGATGAACGCGTTCTTCAAGGAGAAAGGACTGGTCTGAGCATCACGGCGCCCAGTCCAGAGAGAACAGGCGCCCCTCGGCGTCCAGGTAGGCTACGCTGCCAGCCCCCCAGCGAACGACCGCCGATTCCGGAGCGCTCGGGATCGGCGTCCTGGCAATTTCCCGGATTCCGTCTGGGCCAAAGCCGATCGCGACGAAGTGGCGGTAGCCCCGGTCCGGCAGCAACAGGTCGGGTATGCCATCTCCGTCCACATCCGCCACTTCCGATAGATCCTGAACGGTGGAGCCGCCATGATGATTGGCGAAGCCGCCTGCCCTTTCCTGCTCCCTCAAGCGCCCGCCGCGCCATTCCAGAAAGACCAGCTCGCCGCGGATATGCGGGCGATCCACATAGGCGATCTCGGTAAAGCCGTCGCCGTCGAAATCGGCGATACCGGCAATATTGAGCCAGCGGAACCCTGATCCGATATGGCTCGACGTCGCGAGCCGAACCAGCGCGGGATCGCCGTTAGGGTCGCGGGACATGCCGAACACGGCGATGGCCGCCCCCTCCTCCGCCGAGGCGACGATCGTCACAATTTCCGGCCTGCCATGCGGTTCGTTGTCGAGGTCGACGATCCTCGGCTCGAGATCCTCGAACACCTCGTCGCCGCTCGTCTGGTAGAGCGCGGGTTTACCGTCATCCTCGCGAACGACAAGCGCTAGGGCTTCGACCGGATCGCCAAGCGCGCCGTGGCGGTACTGTTCGGTTTCTTCGGCATACCAGGCCAGAATGCGCCCCGTCCCGTCGCGGCCGATCCGGCCGTCGCGGACCACTGGCGGCAAAAGCGCGACGACAGTCGACGGCCACGCCGTTCCAGGCACCGCTACGAGCGCGCCGCCCTCCCCAAACCGGAAGACGGAGCCATCGACGGTTTTCACCAGAACCTGGCCGTCCGCCGCCACCAGCGAAGTACCCGCCTGCGCGAGTTTCAACTCCCGGACCTCAAGCTCCGCGGCGGAGAGCGGAGCTGACAAAAAGAGCAGCAATGCGGCGCAGGAGGTCAAATATCGATACATCAGGGTCCCATCTCCAAACGGGAGGAAAGCGGCTTCAATATAGGGCTGGACGCCTTGTCCGGGCTGATCGATTCTGAAGCCGAGCTTCATAGCTGCGCGACCGCGGGCAACGCGTCGCATCGGTCCTCCCAAGGAAGGAGCCTGTCATGAGCTTTGTCTTCACGCCTCCCCCTGCCGTTTCCCTTCTGGTCCGGGGCCAGGACGACCGCTTCCCGGTACACCGCGTCTACTGCGTCGGCCGAAACTATGCCGAGCACGCGATCGAGATGGGGCACGACCCGGACAAGGAGCCGCCCTTCTTCTTCCAGAAGAATCCGGACAATCTCGTGGTGCCGGAGCTGAACTTTCCCTATCCGCCGAAATCGAACGACGTGCATCACGAGATCGAGATGGTCGTGGCTCTGCACAAGGGTGGCAGCGATATTCCGGTCGCCGAGGCTATGGACTGCGTCTATGGCTACGCCGTCTCGCTCGACATGACGCGGCGCGATCTTCAGGGCGAGATGAAGAAACTCGGGCGTCCCTGGGAGATCGGCAAGGCCTTCGAGAAATCGGCCCCATGCGGCGAGATCGTTCCGGCAAGAGATATCGGCCACCCGGAGAGCGGCGCGATCTGGCTCAAGGTCAATGGAGAGATACGGCAGGAAGGCGATCTCAACCAGATGATCTGGAAGGTGCCCGAGATGATCTCCTATCTCTCCGGACTGTTCGAACTCGCCCCCGGCGACATCATCATGTCGGGCACCCCGGCCGGGGTCGGCCCGGTGCAGCGCGGCGACGTGCTGCACGGACATATCGACGGCATCGGCGAGCTGGTGGTGAACGTAATCTGAAGTCCCCGGGGTATAATCGAAAAGGGGCGGTCCGACAGGGCCGCCCCTTCGCGTTTGAAGTACATGTCCGAGTCTAGGCTTGGGCTTCTTTGGCCTTCTTCCGCTTCTTCCGGATCACCTGGACCAGCGGCAGGAAGAGCAGAACGATCGCGATGATGGTGATCGGCCCGGCGATCGGGCGGGTGAAGAACACCGTGGCATCGCCGCCCGAGATGATCAGGCTCTGCCGCAGGGCCGGCTCGGCGATCGGACCGAGCACGATCGCCAGCACCGCCGGCGCGAGCGGATAGTCGAGCTTGCGCAGCAGATAGGCACCAAACCCGAAGATCACCATCAGCCAGACATCATGCATGTCCTCCGTCGGCGCATAGCCGCCGACGAGGCAGAGCACGAAGATGATCGGTGCAAGAATGGTGAACGGCATCTTCAACACCCAGAGGAAGACCGGGATGAAGAGAATGTTGATCACCACCGCGAAGAAGTTCGCGGCATAGAGGCTGGCCGTCAGGCCCCAGACGAAGTCGGACTGTTCCACGAACATCAGCGGACCCGGCACCATGCCCCAGATCACCATGCCGCCGAGCAGGATGGCGGTCGTTGGCGAGCCCGGAATGCCGAGTGTCAGCATCGGCAACATCGCACCGGTCGAGGCCGAGTTGTTCGCCGCTTCCGGAGCGATCACGCCGCCGACCTCACCCTTGCCGTATCCTTCCGGGTTCTTCGAGGTCATCTTGGAGATGCCGTAGGCCATCAGCGAACCCGGCGTGGCACCCGCCGCCGGAAGAATTCCGACGAAGAAGCCGAGCAGAGAGCCGATCCAGGCCGGCTTCCACTCTTTGAGAATGTCCTTCATATGCATGAAGGTTCGCTCGACAGAAATCTGCACCTTGGACATCGAGGGATTTCCGCGTGTGGAATCGATGGTCCAGAGCATCTCACCGATACCGTAGACCCCGATCGCCAGCACCAGGAAGTTGATACCGTGGAGGAAGCCCGTGATATCGAAGAAGACCAGTCGCGGCGTGCCGCTGATGATGTCCATTCCAACGGCGCTGAACACCAGACCGATGCAGATCGAAAAAATCGTCTTCGGAATATCGTCGCCGCCGAGACCGACGAAGGTCGCGAAGGCGAGCAACATCAGAGCGAAAATCTCCTGATCGCCGAAATCGAGCGCGACGCTGGCCAGCGCCGGCGCAAACCCGGTGAAGAGAATGATCGAGATCGTGCCTCCGAAGAAAGAGGCGACGGCGGCCGCGATCAGCGCCTTGTCCGCAAGCCCCTTCAGGGCGAGAGGACGTCCGTCGAATGTCGTTGCGACCGCGGTCGACGCCCCGGGTATCCCGAGCATGATCGAGCTGATGGCTCCGCCATACATCGCGCCGTAATAAATCGCAGCGAGGAAGATAATGGCTGAAGTCGGCGGCACCAGGAACGTCAGCGGCAGCAGGATCGCCACTCCGTTGACCGAACCGAGGCCCGGCATCGCGCCGATGAAAAGCCCGACGGTGACACCGACGATGACCAGCCCGAGATTGAGCGGTTCGAAAGCGATCAGGAAGCCGTCGAGAAGATGCTGGATGATTTCCATAAGTCAGTCCCCCCGTCCGGCGCTTAGAGGAAGAGGTCGTAAAGCGGATAGAACAGCGGCTCCAGGTATCCCTTGGGCAGCACGATCCGCATCGCGACATCGAAGAAGAAGAAGATAACGACAGGAGCAACGACCGCGACCGAGGCGGTCAGCCTCCAGGTGTGCCGTCCGAGCACCCGCAGATAGAAAAGCAGGAAGATCGGGACAGACCCGTAAACCCCGACGAAATGCACAAGGGCGACAAGGCCCACGACGCTGCCGCCGACGAGCACGAACATCCGGATCGCATGCGCATCCATGAACTGCTCGACGGAGCGCGACTGAGGCGTGGATCGACGGACCCAGTTCACAATTGTCCAGATATTGCAGATCAGCATGATCCCGGCGAGCCAGAACGGCCAGGCGCCGCCTCCGGGACCTTCGTACTTCACCCAGCCGATGTTGAGCTCGGTGCTCTTCCACATCAGGTAGATGGAAAACACTGCCAATATGACAGCCGTGATCAATTCCGCGCGACGCATCTGCGGCGACCTTCCCGTTCAGTCGTGAAAAGAAAACATAGCGGGATAGCGAGATCCCGAGAACCGCAGCCCCGAAGCGGCAGGCGCCCCGGGGCTGTCGGCACAGGCAATGTTACGAGGCGCCCATCTTGGCCAGCATCGCGCGATGCGTCTCGTTGTTGACCTTCCAGTACTGGCGCAGCCCGTCACCGGTCAGGAAATCACCGTAGAGGCTCTTGCTCGTCCGGTAGTCCTGCCATTCCTTGCTGTCATACACCTTCTTGAAGAGAGCGGTGTAGTAGTCCTGCGCTTCCTGGGACATGCCCGGCGCACCGACGACGCTGCGCTGCATGTAATAGGCGAAGTCGACACCCTTTTCCTTCATGGTCGGCGCGTCCGGGAAAGCCGCGAGACGTTCGTTGGTAAAGGCGACCAGCGGCACGGCGGTGCCGGCCTTGTAGAAGCCTTCGATCTCGGACGGGTTGTTGACCGAGGAATTGATGTGCTTGCCCGCGACCTGCTTCGCAACGGTACCGCCGCCCTTGTACGGCACATACTTCATCTTCAGGCCGAAATTGGCATTCAGGAAGTCGGTGATGAGCTGGTCTTCCTGCAGCTTTCCTGTGCCGCCCATGACCCACTTGTCACCGACGCTCTTCACATGATCGACCCACTGGTCGAACGAGGTGAGGCCGGAATCCTTGTGGACCCAAAGCAGGAAGGTGTCTTCCGCCATCCGCGCGATCGGCGCGAACTTGAGGGAGTCGACACCGAGACCCGGCTGACGCATCGGAGTGGTGTAGAAGCTGTTCAGGGTCACCATGATGGTGTGATCCTGATCCTTCGCATTCTGGACATGGACCAAGGCTTCGGCGCCCGAGCCGCCCGGTTTGTTGATTGGGATCAGCGGCTTGGATGCCATGTTATGCTTTTCGACAATGGTCTGCATCAGGCGCGCCATCTTGTCGGCGCCTCCGCCCTTGCCGGCCATAATAATAAAATCGACCGGCTTTACGGGTTCGAACGCCTGAGCCGGCGCGACCGCACCGAAACCAACGCCAGCAAGAACCGCCAGCCCCAAAAGACTCCGTCTTGAGAAATTCATGAAACACCTCCCAGTGTGGTTTCACGGGTACTATATTTTGTTATTGTTACCCGTCGCCAGATAGTAGTCCCACTTTTTGTTTGCGGGGACCAACAACTTTTCATGGCATAGAAATGGTATACCAACGCCTCGTATCTTGTATACCAGTTTCTCGGCTAAGCCCGGCTTCTCCCTTCCCCACTCTTTATAGCAACCGATTCCGGCTGGATTTTTTGCTCTTGCGGCCGCCGTTTTCCGGCTCTCGACAGGCTGTCCTCGCGAGACTATGGTATACAAGATGCCACGGCAATTGACGCCGACGGACCGGGATCGGAGAAAGACACAAATGAAAAATGGTTTTTCGATTTTTTGGCGAACACGCCGATCATAGCCACGTCGTTTCGATGCCGCGGCGAGGAGCCCGCGACTGAAGTCAGTCGCACTCGATCCGACGCTTACAAGCGAATTGATGGCGTGAACGGACGAAGCCTGTTCCAACCCCGCAGATAGCGTTTCAGCCGAACGCTATTGGGAGAGTGCCCTAGGTGCCGCAAGAGCGTCAGGGATGCTGAGGAAGCAACAAGAAGGCCCGACAGGAATGAATGAGATCAAGAGCGGTCAGAAGATCCACCCCGGATCCGGTCGCCGCAAGGCACCGACTTTCAACAAAGGCCGCGTGCTGGACGGAACGGATCTGGAAAAGGTCCGGGCATTACTCGGCGATCGCCCCCGACGCCGCGACCTGCTGATTGAGCATCTGCATCTGATCCAGGACAGCGAGGGCTGCCTGCCGGCCGGCATGCTGCATGCCCTCGCCGCCGAAATGCGGATCCCGATGGCCGAAATCTTCGAGGTGGCCTCGTTCTATGCCCATTTCGACATCGTGCGGGACGGTGAGGCACGCCCTGCTCCGGTCACGATCCGTGTCTGCGAGTCCCTGAGTTGCGCCCTTGCCGGCGCGGAACGCTTGATCTCCGAGCTGGAAGGCCATGCGGGCTCAGACATTCGCGTGTTGCGCGCGCCCTGCATGGGCCGCTGCGACCTCGCTCCCGCGGCGGAAGTCGGGCATCGACATGTCGATCACTGCACCTCGGATGGCGTTCTCAAGGTTGCGAGAAGCGGGCATCTGCATCCGGATATGCCCGAATACACCGACTTCTCCACTTATCGCGCGACCGGTGGCTACAAGGTTCTCGAGGCCTGCACCGCCGGAAGGCGCAGCGTCGAAAGCGTCATCGAAACACTTTCCGACGGTGGCCTGCGCGGCCTCGGCGGCGCGGGCTTCCCGACAGGTCGTAAATGGAGCTTCGTGCGGGCCGAGACCGGTCCCCGCCTCATGGCCGTGAATGGCGACGAGGGCGAACCCGGCACCTTCAAGGACCGGCTCTATCTCGAGAGCAATCCGCACCAGTTCCTCGAAGGCATGCTGATCGGCGCCTGGGCCGTCGAGGCGGAGGAAGTTTACATCTATCTTCGCGACGAATATCCGGCGGCCCGCGAGATCCTGCTGAAGGAAATCGCCGCGGTTGAAGCCGCGGGGCTCGCGAAGCACACGAAGATCAATCTTCGCCGCGGCGCCGGGGCGTATATCTGCGGCGAGGAGTCGGCGATGATCGAGTCCATCGAAGGCAAGCGCGGCCTACCGCGACACCGCCCGCCCTTCGTCTCGGTTCGAGGCCTCTTCGACCGCCCGACCCTTGTGAACAATGTCGAGACCCTCTACTGGATCCCGGAAATCCTGAAGAACGGCGCCGAGTGGTTCGCCAGCCAGGGCAAGAACGGCTGTAAGGGCCTGCGCAGCTATTCCGTCTCCGGCCGGGTGAACAATCCAGGTGTTAAGCTTGTCGCTGCTGGAACCACCGCGCGCGAGCTGATCGAAGATCATTGCGGCGGCATGGCCGACGGACACAGCTTCAAGGGTTACCTTCCCGGCGGTCCGTCCGGCGGCATTCTGCCCGCCGACATGGCCGACATCCCGCTCGATTTCGGCCAGCTCGAGAAACACGGCTCGTTCGTCGGCTCACACGCCGTCGTCATATTGTCCGACAAGGACGACATGAAGGACGTCGCCCTCAACCTGCTGAAATTCTTCGAGGACGAGAGCTGCGGCCAGTGCACGCCGTGCCGCAACGGCACGGAAAAGGCGGTGAAGCTGATGAGTCAGCCGAGCTGGGACACGGATCTTTTGACCGAACTCAGCCAGGTGATGGCCGACGCCTCGATCTGCGGCCTCGGCCAGGCCGCGCCGAACCCGATCAAATCGGTAATGAAATATTTCCCGGGAGACCTGAAATGAGCGAGCGCATCTCTTTCGAGTTGAACGGCGAGACCGTCGAAGCCAATCCGGGTGAAACCATCTGGCAGGTCGCGGACCGTCTCGGGACCGAGATCCCGCATCTCTGCTGGCAGCCGGAAAAGGATTATCGGGCGGATGGCAATTGCCGCGCCTGCATGGTCGAGATCGAGGGCGAAAGGACCCTCGCCGCCTCCTGCATCCGCACGCCGAGCGCGGGCATGAAGGTTCATACTGCAAGCGAGCGGGCGAAGAAGTCGCGCGAGATGGTGTTCGAGCTGCTGATCGCGGACCAGCCGGAGCGCGAGACCAGCCACGATCCGGACTCGAAGTTCTGGAACTGGGTCGACGCGATGCAGATCAGCGACGCCAGCCGCTTTCCGGCCGGCCGGAAGCCTCTCGCCGACAGCAGCCATTCCGCGATCGCGGTCAATCTGGATGCCTGCATCAACTGCAATCTCTGCGTCCGCGCCTGCCGCGAAGTGCAGGTCAACGACGTGATCGGAATGGCCTATCGCGGCAACGGCTCCAAGATCGTCTTCGATTTCGACGAGGGCATGGGCGAGTCCACCTGCGTCGCCTGCGGCGAATGCGTCCAGGCCTGCCCGACCGGCGCCCTGATGGAAGCCAACCTGCTCGACAAGACCGGCAAGCGCACGGAATACGCCGACCGCGTGGTCGACACGCTCTGCCCCTATTGCGGCGTCGGCTGCCAGACCCGGGTCCATGTGAAGGACGACAGGATCCTTCATATCGACGGCCGCGACGGTCCGGCCAACGTCAACCGGCTCTGCGTCAAGGGGCGCTTCGGCTTCGACTACATCCATCACCCGGACCGGCTTACCGTTCCCCTCATCCGGCGTGACGACGCGCCGAAGGCCGGCACCCAGCAGATCGGCCGCGGGGAGGTCTCGAAATATTTCCGCGAGGCGACCTGGGAGGAAGCTCTCGACCGCGCGGCGTCGGGCCTGAAGAAAGTCTTCGACCGGGACGGCGGCGGCGCGCTTGCAGGATTCGGCTCGGCGAAATGCTCGAACGAGGAGGCCTACCTCTTCCAGAAATTCATCCGCCAAGGATTCGGCACCAACAATGTCGACCATTGCACCCGGCTCTGCCACGCCTCCTCCGTCGCGGCGCTGATGGAAGGTCTCAATTCCGGCGCGGTGACGGCGCCCTTCACGGCGGCCGAGCAGAGCGACTGCATCATCGTCATCGGCGCCCGTCCGGCGGAGAATCACCCGGTCGCCGCCACCTTCCTGAAAAATGCGGCGAAGCGAGGCAAGGAACTGATCGTCATGGATCCGCGCGGGCAGAATAACGGCCTCTCGCGCCATGCCACCCGCGTGCTGCAATTCAAGCCGGGCTCCGACGTCGCCCTGCTGAACGGCATGCTGCACACCATCGTCGAGGAAGAGCTCTACGACCGGCAATATGTCGCGGCCAATACCGAGGGCTTCGAGGCGCTGAAATCCAGCATCAAGGATTTCTCACCGGAGAAGATGGCGGAGATCTGCGGCATCCCGGCGGAAACCGTCCGTTCCGTCGCACGTCTGTACGCGACCTCGACCGCCTCGCTGATCTTCTGGGGCATGGGCGTCTCGCAACATATCCACGGCACCGACAATGCGCGCTGCCTGATCGCGCTGGCGCTCACCACGGGCCAGATCGGCCGCCCGGGCGCGGGACTGCATCCGCTGCGCGGCCAGAACAACGTCCAGGGCGCGTCCGACGCCGGCCTGATCCCGATGGTCTTCCCCGACTACAAGTCCGTCGAGGACGCGGATGTCCGCTCCCACTACGAGGAGTTCTGGGGAACCCAGCTCGATCCGAAGAAGGGTCTCACCGTCGTCGAGATCATCGACGCGATTCTCGCAGACGAGATCAAGGCGATGTACATCCTCGGCGAGAACCCGGCGATGTCGGACCCGGACCAGAACCACGCCCGCGAGGCGCTCGCCAAACTGGAGCATCTGGTGGTCCAGGATATCTTCCTGACCGAGACAGCCTGGCATGCCGATGTCGTGCTGCCGGCCTCGGCGCATGCGGAAAAATGGGGCACCTTCACCAACACCAACCGGCAGGTCCAGATCGCCCGCCCGGTGGTTCCCGCCCCCGGCCAGGCCCGTCAGGATTGGGAGCTTGTGCAGGAGCTCGCCAAACGTATCGGTCTCGACTGGAACTACGGCCACCCCTCTGACGTCTTCGCCGAGATGACCGAAGTCATGCCGTCGCTGAAGAACATCACCTGGCAACGGCTTGAACGCGAGGAAGCCGTCACCTACCCGTGCGACGCACCGGACAAGCCGGGGAACGCGATCATCTTCGGCGACCGTTTCCCAACCGCTTCCGGCCGGGCCAAGATCGTGCCCGCCCAGGTGACGCCGCCCGCCGAGCTGCCGGATGCGGACTATCCGATGGTTCTGACCACCGGCCGCCTGCTGGAACACTGGCACACCGGAAGCATGACGCGCCGCTCCTCGACCCTCGACATGCTTGAGCCGGAAGCGATCGCCGGTCTCAATCGATGGGACATGAAAAGGCTCGGCGTTTCCGCCGGCGATTATGTCCGCGTCTCGACCCGCCGCGGCGAGGTTACGCTCAAGGCGCGGCAGGACGTCGATGTGCCCGAGGGGATGATCTTCATCCCGTTCTGTTTCGCCGAGGCGGCCGCCAACCTGCTCACCAACCCGCAGCTTGATCCGATGGGCAAGATCCCGGAGTTCAAGTTCTGCGCAGCGAAGATCGAACCGATTTCGGAAAAAGTCGAAGCCGCCGAGTGAACAGGCGGTAAGGGGAGGAAAAAATGGCAATCAAGGATCTGGCCGTCGCATTCAACGGCGGTGAAAGCTCGCGTGCTGCCCTGCGTCTCGCGGTGCGGATGGCGGGAAAATATGGCGCCACTATCACGGGACTGCATGTCAGCCCGCCGATGAAACTGGACAGCCTGACCCGCCAGTGGATCCCGGAAAGCACGCTCGAATCCCTCAAGAAAGCGGAAGCCGACAATGTCGCCGGTATCGAGGCCAAGTTCCGCGAGGACCTGAAAGCGCTCGGTTATACGAACAACGGCGACTGGTGCTCGGAGAAGGGAGAACCGACACGCGTTCTCGCCAAGGCCTCGCGCTATTTCGATATCCTTCTGACCGGCCAGGTCGACGGCGGCAACGGAACCGCCGACATGTTCCGGCCAGAGGACGTGGTGCTGCTCTCCGGCAAACCGGTGATCATCGTGCCGACGGTCTACAAGGACCGCGCCTTCAACGAGTTCGCCGTCGTCGCCTGGGACGGCAGCCGCCCGGCGGCCCGCGCCCTGACAGACGCGATGCAGATACTCGAAACCAAGAAACGCCTGGACCTCGTGACAGTCGTGCCGGACGACACGCCGCCGGATTGCGGCCACGATATCCTGCGGCATTTGCGACGGCACGGCATCGATGCGCGCCAGGTCGTATTGCGCGAGGACGGCGGGATCGGCAAGACCATCCTCGCCCATTGCGCCAAGACAGACCCGGATATCATGGTCATGGGCGCCTACAGCCGCACCCGGATCCGGGAGGACATATTCGGCGGCACGACGCGAGATGTGCTCGAAAACATGACCGTCCCGGTGCTTATGGCGCACTGAGCCTGCGGCCAAGCGTCACGAAAGAGTCAAATTGGGCTTCAATCCGCGACTCTTTGCTTTCAACGGCGCCTTTCTTTGAGTAAACAGCTTCCGTCCCGTTGCACCTTCGCAGGTGCAACAATCAAACGGTGCCGTGCGTCCCGGACGCGAGTGCCCTGGACGCAAGGCACCGGAACCATGACTTGGAGAGAGCGACTTGGCCAAGTGGGTGTATAATTTCGGAGCTGGAAAGGCCGACGGTTCGGCCAAACTGCGCGAGCTGCTCGGCGGCAAGGGCGCCAATCTGGCGGAAATGGCCAGCCTCGGCCTTCCTGTGCCCCCGGGCTTCACGATCTCGACCGAGGTCTGCACGCATTATTACGCCAACGGCCGCACCTATCCGGGCGATCTGGAAGCCCAGGTCGAGGCCAGCCTGAAGGCGGTCGAGACCCAGCTCGGCCGCGGGTTCGGCTCCACCAACAAGCCGCTCCTCGTCTCCGTCCGCTCGGGCGCCCGCGCCTCGATGCCGGGCATGATGGACACGGTGCTCAATCTCGGTCTCAACGACGACACCGCCGCCGCGCTGGCGCGAGAGACCAATGACGAGCGCTTCGCCTATGACAGCTTCCGCCGCTTCATCCAGATGTACAGCGACGTCGTGCTCGAGGTCGAACACTACAATTTCGAGGAAATCCTCGAGGACTACAAAGACCTCAAGGATTACAGCCTCGACACCGAAATGACGGCGGACGACTGGAAGGTCATCGTCAAGGAATACAAAGCCCGGGTGAAAGAGGTTCTCGGCAAAGACTTCCCGTCCGATCCGAAGGAGCAGCTCTGGGGCGCCATCAGCGCCGTATTCGGCTCCTGGATGAACCAGCGCGCCAACACCTACCGGCGCCTGCACGGCATCCCGGAGGAGTGGGGCACCGCCGTCACCGTGCAGAGCATGGTGTTCGGTAATATGGGTAACGACTGCTCCACCGGCGTCTGCTTCTCCCGCAACCCGTCGACCGGCGACAATCATTTCTACGGCGAGTTCCTGGTCAACGCGCAGGGCGAGGACGTGGTGGCGGGTATCCGCACGCCGCAGCCCCTCACCCTCAAGGAGCGCGAAGAGAGCGGCAGCACGCTCGCCTCGATGGAAGAGGCACAGCCGGAGGTCTTCAAGGAGCTCTGCGACATCCGCGCGAAGCTCGAGGGCCATTACCGCGACATGCAGGACATGGAGTTCACGGTTCAGCAGAACCGCCTCTGGATCCTGCAGACCCGCAACGGCAAGCGGACCGCCAAGGCGGCGCTGAAGATCGCCTGCGACCTCGTGCGCGAGGGCGTGATCGACAAGCGCGAGGCGATCAAGCGCATCGACCCGGCACAGCTCGACCAGCTGCTGCACCCGACGCTCGATCCGTCCGCGGAGCGCGACGTGGTCGGACGCGGCCTGCCTGCCTCCCCGGGCGCGGCCAGCGGCCAGATCGTCTTCACCGCCGACGAGGCCGAGGAATGGGTCAAGGCCGGCAAGAAGGTCGTTCTGGTCCGCAACGAGACCAGCCCCGAGGATATCGGCGGCATGCATGTAGCCGAGGGCATTCTGACCACCCGCGGCGGCATGACCAGCCACGCGGCGGTCGTCGCCCGCGGCATGGGCACGCCCTGCGTCTCCGGCGCCGGCGAGATCAAGGTCGACGCGAAGAACAAGGTGATGCTGGCCGGCGGCCGTGAATTCGCCGAGGGCGACGTCATCACCCTCGACGGCACCACCGGCGAGGTGATGAGCGGCGAAGTGGCCACCATCAAGCCGGAACTGACCGGCGATTTCGGCGAGCTGATGAGCTGGGTCGACGAGTTCCGCGTCCTCGGTGTCCGTGCCAACGCGGAAACGCCGCTCGACGCGCAGACCGCGGTCGATTTCGGCGCCGAGGGCATCGGCCTCTCGCGCACCGAGCACATGTTCTTCGATCCGGAGCGCATCGTGCACATGCGCGAGATGATTCTCGCCCGCGACCCCGAAGCGCGCCGCGCGGCGATCGCCAAGCTGCTGCCGTACCAGCGCGAGGACTTCACCGCCCTCTTCCGCATCATGAACGGTCTGCCGGCGACCATCCGCCTGCTCGACCCGCCGCTGAACGAGTTCCTGCCGCATACCGAAGAGGAAATGCAGGATGTGGCCGACGCGGCCGGCGTCTCCCTTCGCGCATTGGAGCTCCGCAAGGCGGAACTGGACGAAGCCAACCCGATGCTCGGCCATCGCGGCTGCCGCCTCGCGGTGACCTATCCGGAAATCTGCGAGATGCAAGCCCGGGCCATCTTCGAGGCCGTCATCGCGGTCAAGAAGGAAGGCATCACGGCCATTCCGGAAGTGATGATCCCGCTGGTCGGCATGAAGGCGGAAATGGATGACCAGGCGAAGATCGTTCACCGCATCGCGGACGCCGTGAAGAAGGAAAGCGGCGAGGAGTTCGACTATATGGTCGGCACCATGATCGAGCTGCCGCGCGCCTGCATGGTCGCGGACGAGATCGCCGAGACCGCCGAGTTCTTCAGCTTCGGCACCAACGATCTGACGCAGACCACCTTCGGCTTCTCGCGCGACGACGCCGGCTCCTTCATCGAGGAGTACCTGCAGCGCGGCCTGCTGCCGGCCGATCCCTTCATCACCATCGATCGTGACGGCGTCGGCGCCCTGGTGCGCATGGGCGCTGAAAAAGGCAAGAAGACGCGCCCGGACCTCAAGATGGGGATCTGCGGCGAGCATGGCGGCGATCCCGAGTCCGTGCGCTTCTGCCACGAGGTCGGCCTGACCTACGTCTCCTGCTCGCCCTACCGCGTGCCGATCGCGCGTCTGGCTGCGGCCCAGGCGGCGATCGACGAGGCGGATGCCGCCGGAGCGCGAAGCGCGGCTTAATCTGCGTAAGACATACGAAAAAAGAGACGCCGCCCATCGGGCGGCGTTTTCTTTAGGTGGTCGTTCCAGAGATTGCCGGAACGATCACTGAGAGACCGATGTCGAGCTTCTTCCATACCGAGCGACCGACCGCGAACGCGGTTTTGGATTGATCATCGTTCTTGACGGCGACATGCTGCAACCGGCCGTGCTGCGGCGTCTTAAAGTGGATGCGGGTGTCCTGCCCGCGTTGGTCCAACGGAGAAATTCAATGGTTGCCGTCTATTCGCACGGCCGTCCGACAGTGCGTGCTGTCGGCGGAATGGTCTCTTCCGCTCACCCGCTCGCCTCGGCGGCCGGCGCGAAAATGCTGGAGGCCGGCGGCAACGCGTTCGATGCGATCGTCGCCACCGCCGCAGTCCTGAATGTCGCCGAACCCTTCATGTCCGGTCTTGCCGGCCTCGGCTGCGCCACGCTGTTCACGGCGAAGGACGGACAAGTCCGCGTTCTCGACTTCCATCCGCCGGTGCCCGCCGCCTTCGACGCCGACAAGCTCGGCAGTCTCGATATCCGCGACGGCGCGAATGCGAGCGGCACGCCGGGCAATCTCGCGGGCTGGTGCAAGCTCGCCTCCGAGCTCGGCACACTCCCCCTCACCACCCTGCTGGCGCCGGCGATCCGGCATGCAAGGCAAGGCGTCCCGGTCTCACCCTTCTTCGTCGAGATGGTCGCCGTCAGCCGTCCGAGAGAGATGCAGCCGGAATGGCTCACGACCTATATCGAGCCGTCCGACAACGCCACGCTCAATACGGTCTTCAAGCAGCCCGATCTGGCAAATACTCTGGAAGCCATCGCCTCCGAGGGACCGTCCTATCTCTACGACGGCCCGCTCGGCCGGCAGATGGCGTCGCATCTCCAGTCGCTCGGCGGCTGCATGTCCGAGGACGATCTCGCCGCCGTCGAGGCGGTCTGGGAAGAGCCGGTGGTCACGCGTTATCGCGGCCTCGACATTCACGTGCCGCCACCGCCCGCCGAGTCCTTCCAGTTCCTGCTGACCATGAAGCTGCTCAGCGGCATCGATTTCGCCGGCAAGGAACATCTCTCTGCCGATCATCTGGATACAGTGTTCCGGGCCGTCCGGCTGGCGGCCGAGACCCGTATCCGCAACAACAAGTGCAGCCCCGACATGGTCGCGGAACTCCTGAGCGATCGCTATATGGACCCGCTGCGCGATCTCCTGCTCGCCCCCGCACCGATCATCGGACGGACGGAACAATTCGGCACCGGCCCCCGCCCCGACGGTGTCAAGCTGCGGGAGCACACGACGTCCATGTCCGCCGTGGACCGCGACGGCAACGCGATCTGCCTGACCCAGAGCCTCGGATCCATGTTCGGGTCCGGCGTCGTCATCCCGGGCACGGGCGTCATCATGAACAACTTCATGAACTGGGGCGATCTGCATCCCGACTCGCCGAACCGCCTCGTCGGCGGAGAGCGCTTCGGCATGTGCCTCGCCCCCTCGATCTCTCTTGCGGATGGCGACGTTGTGCTCGCGCTTGGCACGCCCGGGAGCTACGGCATCCTTCAGACCCAGGCGCAGGCCATGGTCCATCACCTCGATTACGGCCTCGAACTCCAGGCCGCCATCGATGCGCCGCGTGCCCGGCTCTGGGATGGTGCCAAGGTCAATCTGGAAGCGCGCGTGGAGGAGCCGGTGATCGAAGAACTGAAGCGGCGCGGCCACGAGATCGCACTGGTCAAGCCGTTCTCGATGGAATGTGGCGGCATGCATGCGATCCGCCGCGACCCGAAAAGCGGCGCACTCTCCGGCGCAGCAGATTCCCGCCGCGACGGCGCGGCGATCGCGATCTGAAGATCGGCCTCAGGCCGCACAGTCAGAGATCCACAAGGCGGATGGCGCCGGAACGCGGAGCGCGGCCTGACAAACTCCTAAAACGGGCAACAGGGATACCTGTTGCCCGTGCCGTCTGTTTTACGTCTATGCGGATGTCGGGGATGTTTCGCCCTAAAGAAGGAATAGGCCTGCCGTTCCAGCCCTTACCAGCGATAAAATTCCTCAATTCCCAGACAGCTTTCACCTTGCATGATCCGTTCATGCAGGTCGTCGCCCAAGTCGAGGTCCAGATTGAACCTGTTCTTTGACTGCTCTCCGGCGACAACAGGCTCAAGCCGGTCCAAGCCGTAAAACTCGCCCACGTCTCGCACGGCGCCAGCCCAATCGCGCACTGCGTCCTCGTAGCGCAATACAAGACAGCGGTCCTTGAGCCGGTCTTTCTGGTCTTTCCAGTCACGGAGCCATGTAATGTTTTGGCGGACCAGTTGCTTGGCACGGTCCTGATCCGGGTTTTCCAATCCTTCTCTTCTGAGCAGAGAAACGGTCGAATCTATCGGGTTTCGGATCAGCAGTACCAGTTTCGAAATACCCGACTGCTCGATCTTTTCGAGCTCAGCGGCTTTCGCTTCCGAATGCATGCGGGAAATCAGGCCCCCCAACCCGAGTTTGCTGGAATAAAGCCCATCGCACTCGGTGAAGCCCAGCTCGTTTGAATTGTAGCAGAGGTAATTCTTGAATCCCCACGTGTTGATCACGCTGTCCCTGAGATAAGTGCTCCCGGATCTCGGCAAGGCGACTATCAGTACGCTCGGCAAGTTCGGGTTTCTTTCGAGAAGCGCCCGGGACAGATCCACGCCCCGATTGCTGTCACTGAACCGCTCCACGATCCGGTTCAACTCGAGAAGTTCCTCGAAACAGTCATTGTCGAATGAAAACTTCATCAGGCTCTTGATCAGAGCGACATTCCGCTCCTGTTCCGCTTGGGCGATCACCTGTCGAAGCTTCTGCCGTTCCGGAGACAATGCTCCACTCATAGAAACCCTCCCGATGGCAGACACTCGACATCGGCGCAGCGTGCCAGCTCACTTGAATTCATCATGCGGTTTTCGGCGTCAGGCGGCTTTGTGCGCCGGATTCATCAGCATCTCATAATGCGGGATGCCATCCTCGTCATACGGACCGCGGATGATCTCGTAGCCCACGCTTTGATAGAAATCCTTGAGGTAGGCCTGCGCATTGAGTCGAAGCGGCACATCGCCATAAAGCGCCCTCGCCCGCGCATGCCCCTCCTGCATCAGGGTCCGGGCGATGCCGCGGCCCCGCGCCGCCGGCGTGACCAGCACACGGCCGAGCGCCGGCTCGTCGTAATAATCGCCGGGACCGAGGATCCGCAGATAAGCGAGAAACGTATTATGCGCTCCCCGTCCGATCAGATGACGAGCGACCTGATCCTTGCCGTCGATATCCGGATAGAAACACTTCTGCTCCAGGACGAAAACGTCCTGTCGGTGGCGCAGGATATCGTAGAGATCCGCGCCGGTCAGCTCGTCAAAAGTTACGAATGTCCAGTCGATCAAAGCGACTTCCTTTTCCGCTCTCAGGAACGTCCCGCCGCCTGCCATAACGCGGGATAGCGCCTGCGGACAAGCGCCGTTATCGGCACGATAGCAAAACCGCGTGCCTTTGCATCCGGAATCCAGTCCCGGAGCACGGTGATGGTCGCGTCGTGCGGATGCCCGATGGCGATTGCGCTGCCGGTCTGGCGTGCGATCTTCTCCACCTGCTCCAGCCGGTAACGCACCTCTTCGGGCGAGTCCTCGTTGTCGAGGAAAACATCGCGCTTCAGAACCGGGACGCCGGCCGCCGCCGCCGCCTCGGGCCCCGCGGTATCCGGCGCCGTCACGCTATCGAGGAAGAACAAGCCGCGCGGCGCCAGCGCCGCCATCACCGCGTCCATTCCGGTCCGATCGGAGGTAAACCGGCTGCCCATATGATTGTTGATGCCGACATAGCCCGAAAAACGCGACAGGCCCCAGTCGAGCTTGCGGGCCAGTTCGGCCCGGTCGTCCCTGATTCTGAGGACGTTCGGCCCCGGATCCGCATCGGCGCTCTTCGGCTGCATCGGGATATGCACCATCAGCTCGTGACCGTGAGCCCGCGCGTTGGCGGCCTGTTCAGCGATATCCTGCGCGTAGGTGAGGTAGGACAGCGTCAGGGGGCCAGGGAGGGCGACCACCGCATCCGAACGGCGCCGGTCGATGCCGACATCGTCGATCACCAGCGCGATCATCGGCAGTCCCGGCTGCGGCGTGACGGAGACGGCGTATTTGACCCAGGCGAGCGGGTCATTGCGAACAGCAGGCTTTACCGGCAGGGAGGGCGCGGGAACAGCCGCCGGGAGCGGCGTCGCAACGGGTTCCGGTTCCGGCTCGGGTTCCGCGATACGGGCCACCAGACGGTCCATCGCCGCCTGGTCCGACGGCCCCGGAGCACTCGGCGGAGCCTTCTTCGGAACAGGCGAGGCGGCGCGCGGTGCGGCGGCAACGGGCACGGTTTCCGGATCGCTCCCGAACTGCATCCCCGCCCAGAGTCCGGCAGCGAAAACGGCCGCGATGAAACCGCCGGCGCCAAGCGCGACTGCCGCCTTGCCAAACCTGCTGCTCGCCTTGCGTTTCCGCGCCATGCACCGGACCCAAAAAAATTTGCCAAGCCCTGTCTCGCGGGGCAGTCTCTATTCGCAAGCTTGGCCACTTGCTATAAACACTAGAAGAGCCTTCGATCTTACTTCAACTGAATTCGATAAAAGACTGAAAATGTTCATACTTATCGACAACTACGACAGCTTCACCTACAATCTGTGGCACTTTCTCGGATCGTTGGGTGTCGAGGTCGTCGTTCATCGTAACGACAAGATCTCGGTCGATGAAGTGATGGCGCTCAACCCGCAGGGCATCGTGCTTTCCCCGGGACCGTGCGATCCCGACCGCGCTGGCATCTGCCTGCCGCTCATCGAGGCGGCGGCCGGAAAGGTTCCTGTCTTCGGCGTCTGTCTCGGACTGCAATCGATCGGACAGGCTTTCGGCGGCAAGATCACCCGCGGCCCGATCCCGATGCACGGCAAGATCAGCAAAGTCAGCCACACCGGCAAGGGTGTGTTCGAAGGCCTGCCCAGCCCGTTCGACGCGACGCGCTACCATTCGCTCGTGGTCGACCGCGCCACCCTGCCCGATTGCCTCGAGATCACCGCCGAGACCGAGGATGGGATGATCATGGGGCTGCAGCACCGCGAGCTGCCGGTGCACGGCGTGCAGTTCCATCCGGAAAGCATCGCCTCCGAGCACGGCCACAAGCTGCTGCAGAACTTCCTCCGCATCGCAGGCGTCAATGCCGAACCACTGAAGCCGCTCGATGTTCTGGAATCCGAACTGAGGAAGACCGGGACATGAGTGGCGACATCCAGGACATGAAGTCGCTCATCGGGCATGTGGCGACGGGCGCCACCTTGTCCGAAGAACAGGCAGAGGCCGCGTTCGACATCATTATGACGGGCAATGCCACGCCCGCTCAGATGGGCGGGTTCCTGATGGCGCTCCGGGTCCGCGGCGAGACCGTCGAGGAAATCACAGGCGCCGCCCGCTCTATGCGGGCGAAGGCACTGCGCATCAAGGCACCGGCCGACGCGATCGACACGGTCGGCACCGGCGGCGACGGCGCCAAGACGTACAATATCTCCTCCGCCAGCGCTTTCGTGCTCGCGGGCGCCGGGATCCCGGTCGCCAAGCACGGCAACCGCGCCCTCTCCTCTCGCACCGGGGCGGCCGACGTGCTGACCGCCCTGGGCATCAACAACGAATGCGACATGAGCCTGGTGCAGAAGGCGATCGACGAGGCCGGAATCTGTTTCCTGATGGCGCCGCGGCACCATTCCGCGATGCGTCACGTCGGCGGCACCCGCGTCGAGCTCGGAACACGAACGATCTTCAACCTGCTCGGCCCGCTCTCCAACCCCGCCTTCGTGAAACGGCAACTTGTCGGCGTGTTCGCGAAGGAATGGGTCGAACCGGTCGCGCACGTGCTCCAGAGGCTCGGTTCCGAGAAGGCATGGGTGGTGCACGGTTCCGACGGGCTCGACGAGGTGACGACGACAGGCCCGACCTATGTCTCCGCACTGGAGAACGGCGCCGTGCGCTCTTTCGAAATCTCCCCGGAAGATGCCGGTCTGCCGCTGGCGAAAGCGGAGGACCTGAAGGGTGCCGGGCCGGAAGAGAACGCGAAGGCGCTGCGCGCGCTGCTCGAAGGCAAGCCGGGCGCCTACCGCGACATCGTTCTGTTCAACAGTGCCGCGGCACTGATGGTTGCCGACAAGGTCTCCGATCTGAAGGACGGTGTCGCGATGGCCGCCGAGGTGATCGACAGCGGCAAGGCGCTCGCACGTCTCGACGACCTGATCCGGGTTACCAACAGCCTGAACGAGGCGGCGGACGATGAGTGACGTACTGGCGAAAATCTGCGCCGACAAGCGCGAGCACGTTGCCGCCTGCAAGGCCGCGCGCCCGCTTGCCGATATCAAGGCCCGTGCCGGCGACGCCTCGCCGCCCCGTGGCTTCGCCAAGGCATTGACGGCGGCCTCGCGCAGCGGATACGGACTGATCGCGGAAATCAAAAAGGCCTCGCCGAGCAAGGGACTGATCCGCGCAGATTTCGATCCTCCCCGCCTTGCCGAAGCCTACCAGGCGGGCGGTGCGACCTGCCTTTCGGTGCTGACGGACGTTCCCTATTTTCAGGGCCACGACGATTTCCTCGTCGCCGCGCGCTCCGCCGTCACGCTACCGGCGCTGCGCAAGGACTTCATGCTCAATCCCTACCAGGTCTGGGAAGCGCGCGCGCTCGGCGCGGATTGCATCCTGCTGATCATGGCCGCATTGGAGGACGCCGAGGCGTCGGAGCTGGAAGCGCTCGCCTTCGAGCTCGGCATGGACGTGCTGATCGAAGTGCATGACGGCAACGAACTGGACCGCGCCCTGGCGCTGAAATCGCCGCTGCTCGGCATCAACAACCGCAACCTGAAAACCATGGTGACGGATCTCGCGGTAACCGAGGAACTTGCGGCACGGGTACCGGCCGAGCGGACACTCATCTCGGAGAGCGGCCTCTATGCGCCGTCAGACCTCGCCCGCATGGCTGCCGTCGGCGCCCGCTGCTTCCTCGTCGGCGAGAGCCTGATGCGGCAGGCCGACGTCACCGCCGCCACCAGGGCCCTGCTGAGCGATCCCGTCCCGGCGGTCGCCTGAACCAGAAGGCCGCAAGAGCCATCGGGAGGAAATGTTGGGCGAACTGACCCATTTCGACGAGCGCGGCAATGCCGCCATGGTCGATGTCGGTGACAAGGAGATCACCGAACGGATCGCGACCGCGGCCGGCACGGTGACCATGGCTCCGGAAACCATGAAGCTGATCGTGGATGGCGGTGTGAAAAAGGGCGACGTGCTCTCCGTCGCGCGCCTCGCCGGGATCATGGGAGCTAAGAAGACGCCGGACCTGATCCCGCTCTGCCATCCCCTCGCCCTCACCTCCGTGAAGGTCGACCTCCACTGCGATCCCGCGCGCAATGCGGTCGACATCACCGCCACCTGCAAGCTCAAGGGCCGGACCGGCGTCGAGATGGAAGCGCTGACCGCCGTCAGCGTCGCCGCCCTCACCGTCTACGACATGTGCAAGGCGGTCGACCGGGGCATGAAGCTCGAGAACATCCGCCTGATCCGGAAATCGGGCGGCAAATCTGGAGACTGGCATGGCGAGTGACCTGCTGCCAGTCGAGGAAGCCCTGAAGCGCATCCTCGCGGCGATGCCGCTGATGCCGGCCGAGGAAGTTCCGCTGACCGAGGCTCATGGCCGGACCGCCGCCGCCGACATCGCCGCGCGGCGCACCCAGCCGCCGGAGGCGGTCTCGGCAATGGACGGGTATGCGGTGCGCGGCGCCGACGTGGCTGAAGCGGGCGCGAAGCTGAAACGCATCGGGACCGCTCCTGCAGGCCACATCTTCGAAGGCACGGTCGGCCCTGGCGAGGCGGTCCGGATCTTTACCGGCGGCGCCATTCCCGACGGGGCCGACACCATCGTGATCCAGGAAGACGTGAACGCCACCGCGGAAGCGGACGGCGCCACGCTCGAGGTGACAGAGGCCACGAAGACCGGCGCGTTCGTGCGTGCGGCCGGCCTCGATTTCCGCGAGGGCGACATCCGCATCAAGGCCGGCAAGGTGATGACCGCCCGCGATGTCGGCATGGCCGCGGCGATGAACGTGCCCTGGATCGAGGTTCGACGGAAACCGCGCGTCGCGATCCTGCCGACCGGCGACGAGATCATCCGCCCGGGCGACCCGACCGGTCCCAACAAGATCGTCAGCTCCAACAGCTATGCGCTGGCCGCGCTTGTGCGCGCCTGCGGCGGCGAACCGACGCTGCTCGGCATCGCGCCGGATACCGTCGAAGGCATCCAGGCCATGGTGCGCGGGGCGCGCGGCGCGGACATCCTGATCACGACGGGCGGCGCCTCCGTCGGCGAGCACGACCTGATACGTCAGGCCCTCGGCACCGACGCCTTCGGACCGGACGGGCTGGAGCTGGATTTCTGGAAGATCGCGATGCGGCCGGGCAAACCTCTGATCTTCGGGCATATCGCACGAACGCCGCTCCTCGGCCTGCCGGGCAATCCGGTCTCGACCATCGTCTGCGGCACGATTTTCCTGCGCCCGGCGATCGCCACCATGCTCGGACGGACCGAACCGCATACGACGGTCCTGAAGGCCCGGCTGGCGAAGCCGCTGAAGGAAAACGACCGGCGGCAGGATTATCTGCGCGCGGTCTATCATCTCGACGGGAACGGCGAGGCCGTGGCCGAGGTCTTCGAGCGGCAGGACAGCTCGATGCTCGCGCTGCTCGCCGACGCCAATTGTCTGCTGATCCGCCCGCCGCATGCGCCCGCAGCACCTGCGGGAGAGAAAGTGGACATCATCCCGCTCGGCATCGGTTCCATTTCGATCTGATCGCCCCGTGCAATCAATAGCTTGACGCGCCACAGGAACCAAAGTAGAACATTTCCGATGTTTATCTTTTGTTCCTGAGGGAACCGGCACGGGAGTCTCTGATGCTTACGAAAAAACAGCACCAGCTATTGCTGTTCATTCAGGAAAGATTGGAAGCGACCGGCGTTTCTCCCTCTTTCGACGAAATGAAGGACGCGCTGGACCTGAAATCGAAATCCGGTATCCATCGGCTGATCACGGCGCTGGAGGAGCGCGGCTTTATCCGCCGCCTTCCGCACCGCGCCCGTGCGCTTGAGATCTTGCGCACCCCGGACGCAAGCTCCGCAGCCAAAGTCGCGACAGCCGCGCATCCGGCGGCGCTCGACCGGCCTGCGAGCCGCGGCTTCACGCCGAACGTCATTCCCGGCAACTTCGCCCGCGCCGAACGCGGTGAGGAAGAGGTCGCTCCGGCCACCGCCAGCGCCCCGCCGCCCCCCCTTCCCGCCGGTTCCGACGAGGAAATTGTCGAAGTGCCGATGAAGGGGCGGATCGCTGCCGGCACACCGATCGAGGCGCTGAGAGACGACAGTGCCAAGGTCGCGATCCCTGGCTCGATGATCCGTGCGGGAGAACATTACGCGCTCGAGGTCGCAGGCGATTCCATGGTCGATGCAGGCATTCTCGACGGCGACACGGTGATCATCCGGCGCTGCGACACCGCGGAGAATGGAAGCATCGTCGTCGCCTTGGTCGACGAGCACGAAGTCACGCTGAAGCGGCTGCGCCGCCGCGGTTCGGCGGTCGCGCTGGAGCCGGCCAACCCGAATTACGAAACCCGGATCTTCGGCCCGGACCAAGTGCAAATCCAAGGCTGCCTTGTCGGCCTTATGCGGAAATATTGAGGAAACGCGAGGACGGCATTCGCCGACCGAGGGATCAGCGGGTGTTGCCGCCCCAGATCATGCCGAGATCGGCGATCCGGACATCCGCCTGCTTCTTCTCACGGGCGCGCACCGAAAGAACATGGCGCTTCTCTTCCTGCGCCTTGTTGATCGCGACACTCTTGATTTCGCGCCGGTTGGTCAGCGGAATCTGATCGAACACCGAGGTCGCCCATTCGTGACGGGCGGCATTCTCGACTTCGTCCGAGGCTTTCTTGATGGCGATATAGGCGAGGTTTTTCTGCCCGACGACATCGGAAACAGACGCGGCCAGAATGTTCAACGCGCGTTTTTTGACCGTATC
Organism: Nisaea sediminum; assembly: GCF_014904705.1. Lineage (NCBI taxonomy): Bacteria > Pseudomonadati > Pseudomonadota > Alphaproteobacteria > Rhodospirillales > Thalassobaculaceae > Nisaea > Nisaea sediminum. The sequence goes on along the minus strand of NZ_JACZCQ010000001.1, from coordinate 593,083 downwards.
CGCCACCTCGGGCCCACCTTCCTGAGAAAGACACTCACTAAGGAGTTGAATTCTATCACTTAATAATATGATCTATTTTTTGAGAAAATTCAATCTTTTTTAGCTTTAGGAAAAGTCTTTCGTCCGGTCCACGGCCGCTCTCCACGCACGTAACGCGCATAAACCACTCTGGGTCTTGGCCCGTCAAACCAGACCGCGATCGATCCTCCAGGACGCAGGTCCCGAGGCCCCAGAATCAGCCGTGGAACCGAACAGCCTTCCGGAACCCTGATGCGGGTTACAAGGATGTCGGCTCTAAGGCAGTCCTCCGCCAGAGATTGGGCACTCGAAGACCACGCGACGGTGCCGATGCCGGCGGCCACGAACACGCAACCGAGCGGATCGCAGTCGAAGCGCCTGCCGGTGCCCTCTTCCCGCAGACCTGCGCGGCGGCGCCAGACAAGAGCCTCGAATCCGTTCCGCCCCGAACTCGTCGCAAGCTCACTGCCGGCATGAACCCCGATGACCCGCCCCCGGTCGCTGATCACCAGAGCGGGCGGGCGCCAGGGCGAGAGCAGCAGAAGTACCGAGGTGACGATCAAGGGCGCCACACCGAGGTAGCGCCAGCGCGATCGCCACAGGCAGAGCCACAGGCCCGACAGGGCCGCAGCTCCCGCGACCCAGCCGGGACCTGCACTCACCGCATAGGTGGCAAATGGCCAAGTCTGGATCTCCGTGGCGAGGGACAACACCAGATCTAGCCCCCAGCCCATGGGCACGAGCGCGACGGCTTCCCATCCGAACGGTAACAGAACCAGGGCGGCCACGCCCCAGGGCATGATCCACATACCCGCCGCCGGGACCGCGAGAAGATTGGTCGCGACGCCATAGAGAGCCGCTTTCTGGAAGTGATGGAGCGCGACCGGCAAGGTTGCGAGGGACGCAACCAGGGAGGTGAGCGCCAGCAGGAGAAGGTGGCGGAAGCTCTTTCTGAGCAGACCGTCGGAACCCGTTGCGCCGCTCCAGTAACCGGTCTCATAGACTGCGACGAGCGCTGTAACGGCGGCGAACGAGAGCTGAAAACTCGCACTCAGGAGATAATCCGGCCGAAAGAGCAGAATGGTCAGCGCCGCGAATGCGATCAGCCGCATCGAGATCGCCCGGCGGCCGAGCACGATCCCGCCAAGGACGATCGCGGTCATGACATAGGCGCGCAATGTCGGGACCGCAGCGCCCGAAAGCAGCAGGTAGAATGTCGCGAAGGCCAGGGCTGCGACCGCCGCGATCACCCGGGTCGGACAGAGCAGGGCCGTTCTGGCCGAGAGACTGAGAAGCAGGCGGACGAAACCGAAGACGCAGCCGGCGACCAGCCCCATATGAAGCCCGGAAATGGCAAGAAGATGCGCGATCCCCGCATCGCGCATCGCCGTTTCCGCAGTCTCGGATATCCAGTCCCGGTCGCCGACGAGAAGCGCCGCCGCAAGCGCTCCGGTATCGCCGGAGAGGCGATCGCGGATCCGCTCCGACAAAACCTGCCGGAGCTCTTCGACCCTCCCTCTATAGCCGGGCACCTGAACGGCGGCTTCGACGGAGTGCGGCGCCAGAGCGAACCCGACGGCGCCGATGCCCTCGAAAAAGAGTGCGCGCTGAAAATCGTAGGCATGGGGAGACACCGGTGGAGGGGGCGGCTGGAAGCGTCCGAACACCCGGATCCGGCTGCCGGGCAGAGGGACCTGGTCCCGATTCAGCAGGAGCACGCGCGCCCGTCCCGGCAGCTTCTCCGCAGGCAGGCGCCCAAGACTTTCCACCTGCAGGATAATCCTTCGGCCGCGCGGCGTCATGCCGACCGTTTCCACCACACCGGCAACAGCGGCGGTGATCCCTCTCTCAAGTACCGGCGCTTCCACACTCAGGGTGCGGACCTGAGCCGCCGTAAACCCTGCGGCACCGACCACCAGAAGACCCGCGAGGAAAGCCGGCAGCGCGCGCTGACGCACCGCCAGGAAGACCATTATCGCGCACAGCAGGGAGGCTGGTCCGGACAGAAAGTGCGGTTCGACCGGCAGATCGAAATAGATCAGTATCCCTGCCGCCAGGGCGACAGGAAGCCAGAGTCCGGCCCGTTCCCGCTCGGCCTCCTGAAAATGCGCCAGTCCTGCCGCGGCCCTCGCGGCAAGCGGCAGGAGGCTTTTCGTCCAATCTCGCACTGCCCCGGCCAATGTGCTAAATAGCCCCGCGCCCGTGGGATCCAGACCCCGCCGGCGCCGCCAGATCCACAGGAATCACGAGAAACCGCCCCATGTCCGTCGTTACGCGTTTTGCCCCCTCGCCGACCGGCTTCCTCCATATCGGTGGAGCCCGGACCGCGCTCTACAACTGGCTCTATGCGCGGCACATGGGCGGAAAATATCTGGTCCGCATCGAGGACACCGATCGCGCGCGCTCCACGCCGGAAGCCGTGCAGGCGATTTTCGACGGGCTCGACTGGCTCGGTCTGCTCGGCGACGAGGAGCCGGTCTATCAGTCGACCCGTCTCGAACGGCATGCCGAGGTCGCCCACGAGCTGGTGAAGATGGGCCGGGCCTATTTCTGCTATTGCACGCCGGAAGAACTCGCGGCCATGCGCGAGGAGGCCAAGGCTGCCGGCAAGCCGATGCGTTACAACGGCATGTGGCGCGACCGCGATCCCTCCGAAGCCCCGGCCGGCGTCGATCCCGTGGTGCGCCTGAAGGCGCCGCTCGAGGGCGAGACCACGCTGGTCGACCATGTCCAGGGCGAGGTCACCGTGCAGAACCAGCAGCTCGACGATTTCGTCCTGCTCCGCGGCGACGGCACGCCGACCTACATGCTTTCCGTCGTGGTCGACGATCACGATATGGGGATCACGCACGTGCTGCGCGGCGACGATCACCTGAACAACGCCTTCCGCCAGGCCGCGCTCTATCGCGCGATGGACTGGGACGTGCCCGAGTTCGGCCATATCCCGCTGATTCACGGTGCCGACGGCGGAAAGCTCTCGAAGCGACACGGAGCACTCGGGGTCGATGCCTATCGCGAGATGGGCTACCTCCCGGAAGCGCTGAACAATTATCTGCTGCGCCTCGGCTGGGGCCATGGCGACGACGAGATCATCTCCTCCGCGCAGGCGATCGAATGGTTCACGCTAGAGGCGGTCGGCCGCTCGCCCTCGCGCTTCGACCTCGCCAAACTGGAAAATCTCAACGGCCATTACATCCGCGAGGCCGATGATGCCCGCCTCACCGATCTCGTGGTCGATGGGCTCGGCAATATCAGTGAGATCGGCCGCAGCCGGATTCTGAAGGGCATGAACGGCCTCAAGCAGCGCGCCAAGACCATTGTCGAGCTGACGGAGAATTCCGCTTTCTACGCCGCCTCCGTGCCGCTGCCCTTCACGGAGAAGGCCAACAGCCTGCTGACCGAAGAGGCGATCGGACATCTGAAGACGCTCACCCAGCGCCTGGAGGTTCTGTCCGACTGGACCGAGGAAGCCGTCGAGAACGCCGTCCGCGAAGTCGCCGAGGAGGCGGACCTGAAACTCGGAAAGCTCGCCCAGCCGCTGCGGGCGGCCCTCACGGGATCAACCGTTTCCCCCGGGATTTTCGAGGTCGCAGCGGTGCTGGAACGCGCGGAAACCCTTGCCAGACTCAAGGCTGTTTGCGGCACTGCACAATAACGATTAATATCCGCCGCGATTTAGCGGCAATGTTGCTCCACCCGAACGTGGAGCGGCCGCTCAACGAGAACTAAGGGAAGCTCAGGATGAACAAATCAAACACCGGCAGCTTTACGCTCACCGACAATCAGTCCGGCAAGAGTTACGAACTCCCCGTCCTGAAAGCCTCGGTCGGCCCGGATGTGGTCGATGTACGGAAATTCTACGCTGAGACCGACCACTTCACCTACGACCCCGGCTTTACCTCGACCGGCTCCTGCGAGTCCGGCCTGACCTTCATCGACGGCGACAAGGGTATCCTGCTGCATCGCGGCTACCGGATCGAAGACCTCGCCGCCAATTGCAGCTTTCTCGAAGTTGCCCATCTGCTCCTCAACGGCGAACTGCCGAACAAGGAGCAGAAGGCCAAGTTCGACCATGACGTCACCTATCACACGATGGTGCACGAGCAGCTGAGCAACTTCTATCGCGGCTTCCGCCGCGACGCGCATCCGATGGCAGTGCTGTGCGGCGTCGTTGGCGCGCTGTCGGCCTTCTATCACGACTCGACCGACATCAACGATCCGCATGCCCGGATGGTCGCGTCCTTCCGTCTGATCGCGAAGATGCCGACGCTGGCGGCAATGGCCTACAAGTACTCCGTCGGCCAGCCGTTCAACTACCCGAAGAACGATCTGTCCTACGCCGAGAACTTCCTGCACATGATGTTCGCGGTCCCTGCCGAGGACTACAAGATGAACCCGGTTCTGGCGAAGGCCATGGACCGCCTGTTCATCCTGCATGCCGATCACGAGCAGAACGCGTCGACTTCGACCGTCCGCCTCGCCGGTTCCTCCGGCGCCAACCCGTTCGCCTGTATCGCCGCCGGTATCGCCTCGCTCTGGGGTCCGGCCCACGGCGGTGCGAACGAGGCCGTGCTCACGATGCTCAACGAGATCGGCCACAAGGACAACATCAACGAGTACATCAAGAAGGCGAAGGACAAGGACGATCCGTTCCGCCTGATGGGCTTCGGTCACCGGGTCTACAAGAACTACGACCCGCGCGCGAAGGTCATGCAGGAGAGCTGCCACGAGGTGCTCGAGGTGCTCGGCGTCGAGGATCCGCTGCTCGAACTGGCGATGGAACTCGAGAAGATCGCGCTCGAGGACGAATATTTCGTCGACCGCAAGCTGTTCCCGAACGTCGATTTCTATTCGGGTATCGTGCTGAAGGCGATGGGCTTCCCGACCTCCATGTTCACCGTGCTCTTCGCCGTTGCCCGGACCACGGGCTGGGTCGCGCAGTGGAAGGAGAGCATCGAGGATCCGCAGGCGAAAATCGGCCGCCCGCGCCAGCTCTACACCGCCCCGCCCGACCCCCCGTCCGCCCCGCGGGACAAACGCTGAGACCTCCCCCGAAACGAAAAACCAGACGGCGGCCCTTCGGTGCCGCCGTTTTTTTCGCCGATATTGGAAACTCCCGGATCTACTTGAGGGCGATCCCGGCCGCTGCGGCAACGGCGAACGCGGCGGTATCCGACGGAGAGGCATCGTCGGTTCCGAGGGCTTCCCTGAGATCGCGTGCGGCGGCGGCACAGTCGGCACGCGCCCGGGTGTCGTCGAACATCCGCGCCGCCGCGACCGTGAGTGCCTGCGGTATGCAGTTCTCCTGCAGGAAGAACGGCTGCACGACCCGCCCGAGAATCCGGTTTGCCAGAACCACGGCATCCAGATTGACCAGCCTCCGGCCAATAGGCGCGGAAAGCGGGCTGACCTTGTAGGCCACCACGGTCGGCACGCCGGCGAGCGCGAGTTCGAGTGTGACAGTGCCGGAGGCGGCGAGCGCCACGTTCATCGCATCGAACGCGTCGTATTTCTCCGCTTCGCCCTCAAGGACGACCGGACGGCCCGGCCAGTCCTTGACCGTTTCCCTCACCTCCTCGGCAACGCCGGAGACGGTCGGCACCAGAATGCGAAGATCCGGATAGCGCGCAATCAGCCGTCGGACGGTATCGGCAAAAATCGGCATCAGGCGGCGAACCTCTCCCGGCCGGCTGCCGGGAAGAACCCCAAGCACCGGCGCCCGCGGCGGGATCTGGGCACGGGCGCGCAAACGGGACCCGTCTCCTTGCGGCTGAACGGAAGCGGGATGTCCGACGAAAACCGTCTTAAGCCCATGCTCTTCGAAATAGGGCGGCTCGAACGGAAACAGGACCAGAAGCCGGTCGAGGAAACGGGAGATCGCCTTGGCCCGCCCAGGACGCCAGGCCCAGACCGTGGGCGCAACCATGTGCACGAGCGGGAAATCGACCGTCCCTCCCTTGGCGCGGAGCTTGTTCAGCCGTTTCTGCACCCGGAGGCTGAAAGCCTTCGAATCCACGGTGACGAGGATGTCCGGCTGCTTCGATAGGATATCAGTGACGGTCTGCCGGATCCGGCGGAGCAGCTTCGGCGCATGGGGCAGAATTTCGAACACCCCCATGACCGCCATCTCCGAGATCGGGAACAGGCTTTCCAGCCCCTCCCGGCGCATCAGGTCGCCGCCGACCCCGGCAAAGCGGATATTCCCGCCCGTCATGCGCTTCAGGGACCGCATCAGACCGGCGGCGAGAACGTCGCCGGAGGCCTCGCCCGCGATCAGATAGACCAGCGGCGCACCCGTCTCTTCCGTGCTCATCTTCTTTCGTCCCGCAACGCGGAAATCCCGGTCAGGAAGAGCCCTTCCGCATCCGCCGCCGCAACCACGGCCTCCCGGTCCACCAGAATGGTCGAGCCCGCCTCGACGGCGATCCCCTGGAACCCCGCGCTGACCGCACCGCGAACCGTCTCAACACCTATGGTCGGCAGATCGGCGCGCCGCTCCTGGCCGAGTTTCTTGATCTTCACCAGAACCGGGCCCGGCGCCCCGCTCCGCTTCAGTTGTCCGGCCCGCGCGACCATCGCGTCGGTGCCCTCGACAGCTTCGACCGCCAGCACCAGCCCCTCCTGAACCGCGACCGCCTGGCCGACATCGGCCGGGCTGAGAGCCGTCAGGACCTCGAGTCCGCGGAAAATGTCCTGCCGTGCCGCTTCGCCCGGGACGGCATCGGTCAGAGTGCCCTCGGGCATCAGATATCCGCCGAGCACGTCGTCAATTCCGACAACCCGGAAGCCGTCGCGCTCAAGCTCCTCGATGATCAGGGAGAGCAGTCCGTCGTCGCCGAAGGCCTTGCGACCGGCACGGGCCAAGGCCTTGGCGGACCGCAGATCGAGACTGAGATCGGAGAAGGCCGGACGACGCATCGGTCCCGCCATGACGACTTCCTCGACCGAAGCCTCCTTCAGCCTCTTCAGGGTCGCGCCGGTCGCTCCGAGGCGCATCCAGGCATGCTCCAGCCCCTCGACCGTCTCCGGGTCGGTCTGCCCCTCGAAGGCGATGACGAAGACACCGTCGCCGCTTTCGAGACGGCGTTCGGCAATCCGCCGGGGAAGAACCCCGCCGCCGGCCAGAATTCCGAGCTTGGGCATGGCCCGACCTCAGTCCTTGCTGGGCTGGCAGATCGCGCCGCGGCTGCTGGTGGCGCGAATGAAGTCGACGATCTCGGCGACCGCTTCGTGGTCCTGGTATTCCCGCGCAACCTCGTCGACCCGCTCCTGGAACGTTCCCTCGTTCGCGAAGAGCAGGCGGTAAGCCTTTCGCAGTTCGGAGATCTGCTCCGGCGTATATCCACGCCGCTTGAGGCCGATCAGGTTGAGACCGGAAAGTCGCGCCCGATCACCCATAACGAGGCCGAAGGGAATGACGTCGTTTTCCACTCCGGTGAGCCCGCCGACCATCGCGTGCTTGCCGATACGGCAGAACTGACGCACCGCGCTGAGGCCGCCGAGGATGGCAAACTCGCCAACCGAGACATGCCCGGCCAGAGTGGCATTGTTGGCCAGGATCACATTGTCGCCGACATTGCAGTCGTGCGCGACGTGGGAACTCGCCATGAAAAGGCAGCCGTCGCCGACCTTCGTCAGCATTCCGCCGCCTTCCGTGCCCGGATTCATCGTCACATGTTCCCGGATCACGTTTTTCGCACCGATATGGAGCTCCGACGGCTCGCCGCCATATTTCAGATCCTGCGGAATATGCCCTATCGAGGCGAAGGGGAAAATCTCCGTCCCCGGACCGATCCGCGTGCGGCCTTCGACCACCACGTGGGATTTCAGGCGGCAGCCGTCACCGAGGACAACGTTAGGCCCGACGACGCAGTATGGCCCGATCTCGACGCCCTTGCCGATCTCGGCCGCCGGATCGACGATCGCGGTCGGGTGGATCTTCCGCTCTGCTGATGTCATCGGCTCTATTTGTCCACGATCATGGCGGAAAAGGTGGCCTCCGCGACGAGGTTGCCATCGACTTTCGCCGCGCCTGTGAATTTCCAGACCGGTCCGCGATTGCGCGCTTTCTCGACATGAATCTTGATCTGGTCGCCCGGCACCACAGGCTTGCGGAAGCGGGCATCGTCGATGGTCATGAAATAGACCAGCTTGCCTTCCGCATCCGGACCGAGCGTCGCCACGACGAGACAGCCCGCCGTCTGCGCCATCGCCTCGATGATCAGCACACCCGGGAAAACCGGACGGGCCGGAAAGTGTCCGTGGAAGAAGTTCTCGTTGATGGAAACGTTCTTTATGCCGACCGCCTTGACGCCGAGTTCGATCTCTTCGATCCGGTCCACCATCAGAAAGGGATAGCGGTGCGGAATCAGTTCCATCACCCGGTTTACGTCGATATCGGTCTGCGTGACGTTTTCTGTTTCCGAATCTGCGGCGCTCATTTGCTCTCCTGGTCTTTCTTGCGTCGCCCCAAGGCTCTCAACGCCCCAACCTGACGGCGGAATTCGTTGATGGGCACAGCGGGCGCGCCGCCTATTTTCTGGCCCGGGTCGACCGAATTGCTGATCCCGGACATCGCCGCGGCCTGCACTCCGTCCCCGAGTTCCAGATGCCCCGCGACACCGACCTGTCCGGCCAGCACCACGTAATTACCGATCCGAGCGCTTCCAGCAACGCCAACCTGGCCGCAAATTATGCAGCCTTTTCCGATTTGTACGTTGTGGCCGATCTGCACGAGATTATCAATCATGGTGCCGCGGCCGACCACCGTATCGGGCCCGCTTCCGCGGTCGATACAGCTGTTCGCGCCGATCTCGACATCGTCCCCGATGATCGCCCGCCCGAGTTGCGGCATCTTGATCAGCCCGGTCTCGTCGACCTCGAAGCCGAAGCCACAGGTTCCGATCCGGGCGCCGGGATAGATCACCACCCGTTCCCCGACCAAACAATGACTGAGCGACGCATTCTCGCCGATCACCGTTCCCGCACCGATCTCGACGGCGCGTCCGACGGCAGCCCCGGCGCGGACACGAACACCGGCACCGAGCTTGGCATCGGCTGCAATCGTCACGCCGGGTCCGACGAAGCACCCCTCGCCGAGGGTGGCGCTCGGATCGATATGGGCAGACGGATCGATGCCGGCGGGTTCCTCCTCCTCCGGGTAGAACAGCGCCGCGATCTTCGCGAACGCCCGGCGCGGCCGCTCGCTGACGATCAGCGCGACCGTTTCGGGTGCCCGGTCCGCGATGTTGCGCGGCAGCAGGCAGACGGCCGCCTTAGAGCTCTCTAGCGCGCCGACATAACGCCGGTTCTCGACGAAACAGATATCCGCCGCCGTGGCCTCCTCGACCGCGGCCACATCCTCGATCACATAGCCGGGGTTAGGGCAATTGATCAGCTCGCCGCCGACCCGCTCCGCCAGCTCCGCGATCGAATAGGTTCCAGATTTCCTGAAGAATCTCTTGTCCGGCATGTGCGGCAGCCAGCGCTAGTTCGCAGCTTCGGAAAAGGTCACGTCGACCTTCGGCAGGCGCTTGTTGAGCCGAACCATGACCTCTTCGGTCAGGTCGATCTTCCGGTCGCCGAGAAAGATCTGGTTCTTGAACAGGACCAGGCCGACATTCGCCTCCTTCGCCACTTCGGCAACGATCTCGATCATCGCCTCGCGCACCTTGCCGTTGGCGCGCCCGAAAGCCTGGTCGAGCTGCCGCTTCATCGACTGCCCGTCGCGCTGAAGCGAAGCGACCTTTTCCTGATGCTCGCGCAACCGTGCCTGGAACACGTCGTTCGCAAGAATCGCGCGCTGCTGCGGCAGCGCCTTTTCCGCCTCGCGGACTTCGGCCTCACGCTGCTGGTATTCCTTCTCGTAGATCTTCCGGCGCGCTTCGACTTGCTCGCGGATCATCTTCGCGGCGTCCGACTGCCGCATGACGAGCTGGGCGTCGACCACGGCGACGCTAACCGGCTCGATCTCGTTCACCGCGACCGCAGGTGCGATGCAGACCGCAACCGTCAGAACGAGAGCAAGCCCGATCCCGGCAAGTAACCTAGAAGCGCGTTCCGAAACTGAACCTAAAGATTTCAGTGTCATCGACATCTTCCTTCAAAACTGCTTGTGCGACATCGATGCGAATCAGGCCGAAAGCCGTAGCCCAAGCGATGCCGGTACCGACAGACGCACGCAATTTCGAGCTGTCGACAATCTCGGCGCCGCTGTCGTCGATGCCATAGAGCGATCCGACGTCCGTAAAGACGAAGCCTTTGATCCCAAGATCTCCTGGAAGCCCCAGCGGAAATCCAACCTCGGCTGTACCAACATAGTAAGTATTGCCGCCCAATGCATCACTGCTGGTCGAGTCTCGCGGACCAATACCATTGCGGGCGAAGCCTCGGAAATTGTTGCCTCCGACGAAATAGCGCTCGGCGATTCCGACATCGTCCCCGAGACCGACGATATGGCCGCCCTCTCCGATCAGCCCGAGAACATAATCCTCATAGATCGGAACGTAATAGGCGCCGCGAACGTTGGTGCGCAGATGGGCGACCGTGCCGCCGAGGCCCGCGATATCGTTCGAAATGCTCGCGAAATAGCCTTCCGTCGGATCCGTCCGGTTATCCCGGGTATCGTAGGACAGCACATGCCCCACCTGCGAGACGGTCTCGGAGCCTTCCTGGTCCCGGACAAATCGCGAGGCATCGTCCTCCACATCCCGGATTTCCGTCGTCTTCAGAAGATAGTTCACGGAGTGCTGGAGATCGTTGGCCAGCTCATACCCGGCACGGAAGCGGATACCCGTGCTTTCCTCCTTGAAGGAACTGTCGTCGGTTTCGTCGCGGATGATGCGGAACAGATCCACTCCGGCCGAAACGTCGCGGTCCATGAAATAGGGTTCCGTAAAGCCGAGGTCGAACTGCTGGCGATTGACCGAGCCCGAGAACTTGAGCCGGAGGTCCTGCCCGCGGCCGAGCAGGTTGCGCTCGCGGATGCCGATATCGCCGATGATGCTGTCCACCGTGGAGAAGCCGATACCGAAGGAAATCTCCCCGGTCGACTGCTCCTCGACATTCGCTGTGATGACGGTCCGGTCCGGCTGTGAGCCTTCCCGGTTGGTCACCTCGACCTTCTTGAAGAATCCGAGATTACGGATCCTGCGGTTCGATCGGCGCATCTTCGAGGTGTTGAAGGCGTCGCCTTCCGCGAGCTGGAACTCGCGCCGGATCACCCGGTCCAGGGTCCGGACGTTGCCCTCGATATTGATGCGCTCGACGAATACCTTCGGTCCCTCGCCGACAAAATAGGTGATGCCGACGGTTCGGCCCTGGCGGTCCTGGGTCGGTTGCGGGCGCACATCGACGAAGGCGAAACCGAGGGTCCCGAGATAATCGGTGATCTGGTCGACGGACTCGTCAACCAGATCGGCGTCGTAGGTCTCGCCCGGGATGGTCTGGATCAGCGGCCGCAGCGCTTCCGCCTCGATGCCTTTCAGCCGGATATCGAAATCGATGTCGCCGAAGGTGTATTGCTCGCCTTCCTCAAGTGTGAAGGTGACGACGAAATCCTTCTGATCCGGCGTCAGCTCCGCAACAGCGTTGACGACCTTGAAATCCGCATAGCCCTCGCTGAGGTAAAAGCGCCGAAGCAATTCCCGGTCGAAACTCAGCCGGTCCGGGTCATAGGTGTCGGTCGTGGTGAGAATCCGCCAGAAGGCGTATTCCTTGGTCTGGATCTTGTCGCGCAGCTTCGAGTCGCTGAACTCCTTGTTGCCGATGAACGAAATCGAGCGGATACGAGTCAACGGCCCCTCGTCGATCTCGAACACGAGATCGACCCGGTTCTGCTCGAGCTGGATCACCTTCGGCTCGACGGTGGCAGCGAAACGCCCGCTGAGACGGTAGACGTTCAGAATGCGCTGGACGTCCTGCTGGACGCGGGTGCGGGTGAAGACCCGCCGCGGCCGCAGCTCCACTTCGCGCTCCAGTTCCTCGTCCTTGATCCGCTTGTTGCCTTCGAAGGCGATGCGGTTGATCACCGGGTTCTCGACCACGGTGACGATCAGACGGCGTCCTTCCGGCCGGATGCTGACATCGGCGAACAGGCCTGTTCCGAAGAGCGATTTGAGGGAGCGGTCGAGCATCGCCGCGTCCACGCTATCGCCGACCTTCACCGACATGTAGGACCGGACCGTCTCCGGATCCACGCGCTGGGTTCCGACCACCTCGATCTCGTCGACCTGCATGGTCTGCGCCACGGCCGGTGAGATGCCGCCGGGCAGCAACGGAGTCCCCAGGAAACACGCCGCAACGACCGCAATGGCAACAAACAAACGGGCAAGCGCCAGTCGTGCCGACACGTCAAACTCCGCCATCAATTCTTATAACCCTGTGAAGGTCACCTTGGGGGCGGACTATAGACGGGATGGAACACGCATTAAACCGGTGATTCCGTTGAAAATTCGAAATCGTCCCCCGCATGGTGCCGGACCCGCCCCGGCTCAACCGAAAATATCGCCAATTCTCTGCACGAGCGGATGGTTCACGATGTCGTTCCAGGTTACGAAAACCATCAGCGCGATCACCAGCGAGAGACCGGCGACGGACGCATATTCGCGGAAGCGCTCGTTCAGCGGCTTTCCTCGAATCGCTTCAGCCGCGTAGAAGACAAGATGGCCGCCGTCGAGAACCGGAATCGGGAACAGGTTGATCAGGCCCAGATTGACCGACAGCACCGCCATGAACCAGAAGGTCATCGCCCAGCCGATTTGCACGACGTCGCCGGACATCTGCGCGATCTTGATCGGACCGCCGAGTTCCTCCGTACCACGCGCACCTGTGATCATCTGGCCGACCGCGCGCAACGTCTGCGCTGTCAGATTGTAAGTCTCGAGGGTCGCGTTCCAGAGTGCCGCGGCCGGGCCGTGCTTGACGAATTCGACATTGTGGCTTTTCACGCCGAGCTGGCCGAAGCGCAGGACGTTGCCGAAATTGTCCTCGGTCACGACCTCTTTCGGCGTGACGGAAAAGGTCAGTTCAGCATCGCCGCGTTGCACGCGCATCGGCAGCGCCCTTCCCGGATTCTCCCGCACAACCATCTGCAGGTCGGCAAAACGGGTTACTTCGGCGCCATCGACCTCGAGCACACGGTCGCCGGCGACCAGCCCCGCTTCGGCGGCGGCGCTCCCGGCCATCACCTCGTCGATCGTCGCCGGCGCGTAGCGCTGGCCGACGACCATGAACATGCCGGTGAGCAGGATGATGGCGAAGAGGAAGTTCGCGGCGGGACCTGCTGCGACGATGGCAGTCCGCTGCGCGACCGACTTGTAGTGGAACGAGACCGCCTTCTCTTCCGGCGTCATTTCCGCCAGCCCCTCCGAGGTCGCACTGGCGGGATCGGCATCGCCGAACATCTTCACATAGCCGCCGAGCGGGATCGCGGAGAACTTCCAGCGGGTTCCGTGCTTGTCGTCGAAACCGAAGATTTCGGGTCCGAAACCGATCGAGAACACCTCGACCCGGACGCCGGTCCGCCGCGCGACCCAGTAATGCCCGAGCTCGTGAACGAAAACGAGCACGGTCAGGATCAGCAGAAACGGGATGAGGCTCCCGGCGAAACCGGACAGGAATTCCATGATGGACACGACCTTCGGAGTTTTCGTGGATGTTGGTACTATTTAGAGACGACCGGCACCGATCTCAATGGCGCTGTCAGCATCCGGTAGGCGCGCGCCGGACGAGACGCGTCGATCGAGGCGCCTGGACGCTTCAGCCCGGATCTCGCGATCGAGCCCGATCACGTCGTCGATCGTATCCGGAGCGGCCGGATCGACTGCCTCCATCACCTCCTCGACGAGCTCGGCAATGCCGGTAAATCCGAGTTTGCCCGAGAGGAATCCCTCGACGGCAATCTCGTTACCCGCATTGAGGACGGCCGGCATAGCGCCGCCTGACCGAAGCGCCGCCCGCGCCAGGGCAAGCGCCGGGAACCGTGCCATGTCAGGCGCGGAAAAGGTCAGCGTCGCGATTTCCGAGAGATCGAGCGGGCGGACATTGGTCGGCATGCGGTCGGGCCAGGCCAGCGCATAAGAGATCGGCGTCCGCATGTCCGGCGTGCCGAGCTGCGCCAGCACCGACCCGTCCCGGTAGGCGACAAGGCTGTGAATGATCGATTCCGGATGCACCAGAACGTCGATACGGTCCTCCGGCAACGCGAAGAGATGCGCCGCCTCGATCACTTCCAGCCCCTTGTTCATCATGGTCGCAGAATCGACCGAAATCTTGGCCCCCATATCCCATCGCGGATGCGCGACCGCCTCGGCGGGGGATTTATTTGCCATTTCCACGAGCGACGCCTCACGGAAAGGCCCGCCGGACGCGGTCAGGACGATCTTTTCGATCGCTTCCCGCCGGTCCTGCTCGAAGACCTGAAAGATCGCGTTGTGCTCGGAATCCACCGGCAGCAGCGTCGCCCCTGCGGCCGCGACCTCGCGCATCATGATGTCGCCCGCTGAAACGAGGCATTCCTTGTTGGCGAGTGCCACCGTGGCACCGCGGCGCACCGCCGTCAGCGTCGGCAACAGCCCGGCACAACCGACGATCGCCGCCATCACCCAGTCCGCCGGGCGGGCCGCGGCCTCGCAGACCGCCTTGTCGCCCGCCGCAACCTCGATCCCGCTGCCGGACAGGGCCTCTTTCAGCGCGCCGTAACAGGACGGGTCGGCAATGGCGACGAACTCCGGGCGCAAGGCTCGGGCAAGCTCGGCAAGCCGCGCCACATTGCGTCCGCCGGTCAGCGCCTCGACCGAGAACCGCTCCGGGTTCGCCAGAAGCAGATCGACGGTGCTGCCGCCGACCGATCCGGTCGCGCCCAAAATAGAAACCGACTTCCTGTCAGAGTCTTGCATTTCGTCTGCCGATTGCAGTTTCGCGTTCACGGCCATGACCAGAGCAGCATGCTCTTGCCGGAGAGCAGCATCAATGCCGCCGCCAGGGGCAGAACCGCGATCTGCCCGTCCACCCTGTCGAGAATGCCGCCATGTCCCGGTATCAGTCGCCCGGAATCCTTCGCCCCGAAGGCGCGCTTCACCGCGGATTCCGCAAAATCGCCCGCCTGCGCCACAATTGCGATCACCGCCCCGACACCGGCGAGCAGCGCAGGATCTGCCGCTTCGACAATAGTGCCGAGAACCGCTCCAAGACAGGCACTGCCTGCCATACCGCCGACCAGCCCCGCCCAGGTCTTGCTGGGACTGACACGCGCCCACAGTTTCGGCCCGCCGACGGTCCGTCCGGCGCCATAAGCGGCAACATCGGTCACGACCACGGAGAAGGCGAGCCAGAGCGCGGTTTCGAGGCCGAGTTCCGGCATTTCCCGGATCCAGTGGATCGCAATCGCCGGACAGAGCGCGAGAAACAGACCCGGCAGAAGCTGAGGCCCCCAGTCGCCGGAGCCGATTCGGACAGCCAGTGCGAAAGCGAGCGGAAGCGCGACCAGCAAGACCAGTGCTGCCGGCTTCTCGAAAGCCAGCGACGCCGCGAGCACCATGAGCGCGCCGATCAATCCGGCCAGGCGGCGCAGGCTCGCGGGACAGCGCGGCGCGACGAGATTTGCCCACTCCCAGGCCATCACAGCCGCAACGACGGTCACCAGCGCCAAGAAATAAGGCCCTCCGACCCAGAACAGCAGAATGACGGGCGGCAGGATGACGGCGGAGGAGAGAATTCTCAGCAGAAGCTCACGGGACCGGATTGCCGGAGCCGCCCCCGGATCGGGCTTCCGTCCGGCATCGTGGCTTGCCGCGCCGTTGTCCCGGGCCGGCATTCCGGGTCAGCCGACGGCCGCGCCGAAGCGCCGGTCCCGCTGGCAGAATTCGTCGATCGCCTCGATAAGCTGGTCCTTGCCGAAATCCGGCCAGAGAGTCGGCAGGAAGACGTATTCGGAATAGGCGCACTGCCACAGCATGAAGTTCGAGATGCGCTTCTCGCCGCTGGTCCTGATCAGGAGGTCGGGATCGGGGATGTCGGCTGTTTCGAGGTTTTCCGCGAAGACCTGCTCGTTGATCTGCTCCGGTCGGAGCGCACCCTCGGCAACCATGGTCGCCAGGCGGCGGGCCACGCCAGCGATCTCGTCCCGCCCCCCGTAGCTGAGCGCGATGGTGAGCACCAAAGCGCGATTGCCGCCGGTCAGGCGCTCGGCCTGCTCGATCAGGGAGACGATGTCACTGTCGAGACGCGCGCGGTCGCCGATCACCCGGAACCGGACGCCCTTCTCGTGCAACTCTGCAATCTCGCTCTTCAGATAGCGGCGCAGGAGCCCCATCAGGTCGAGCACTTCGGTTTTCGGCCGTTTCCAGTTTTCCGAGGAAAAGCCGAACAGAGTCAGGTAGCCGATCCCCAGTTCCAGGGACGCCTCGACCGCGCGCCGGACCGCTTCCGCTCCGCGCTGATGGCCGACCGTCCGCGGCAAACCGCGTGCGCTGGCCCAGCGCCCGTTGCCGTCCATGATAATGGCGACATGACGCGGATGTTTTTTTTGTTCTCGTGCGTCGGATTCCGCCATCGGTCAGACCTGCATGATCTCCTTTTCCTTGACGCTCAGCGCCTCGTCGATGCGGGAAACGAACTTGTCGGTCATCTCCTGCACTTCCTCTTCGTAGAGGTGCTTCTCGTCCTGGGAAAGATCACCGTCCTTTTCGGCCTTTTTAAGGCTGTCCATGCCGTCGCGGCGCACGTTGCGCACTGCGATGCGGGCCGACTCGGCGTATTTCGCCGCGACCTTCGCCAGCTCGCCGCGACGTTCCTCGGAGAGGTCCGGCAGCGGGATGCGCAGCAGCTGGCCGTCGACCTGCGGGTTCAGCCCGAGATCGGATTCCCGGATCGCCTTCTCCACCGCCTTGGTCATGGACTTGTCCCAGACCTGGACGGTGAGCATGCGCGGTTCCGGAACGCCGACCGTGCCAACCTGATTGATCGGCATCTTCGCGCCATAGGCGTCGACCATGATCGGCTCGAGCAGGTTCACCGACGCACGGCCGGTCCGCAGGCCCTGGAACTCCTTTTCAAGGGCGGTCAGAGCGCCTTCCATGCGGCGCGTGAGATCGTCGAGATCGGGTCCTTCAGACATTGTTAGTCGGCCTTTTCGCTTATGATTGTGAAGGTACCGCGTCCGCGGATGACGTCCGCGAAGGCTCCCACATTCTGTATCGAGAAGACAAGGATCGGAATGCCGTTCTCCCGGGCAAGAGAGATGGCCGAGGCATCCATCACCCGGAGGTCGCGGGAAAGCACGTCCATATAGGTCAGATGGTCGTAGCGGACCGCGTTCTTCTCCACGGCCGGATCGGCATCGTAGACTCCGTCGACCTTGGTGGCCTTCAGCATCGCGTCGCAGCCCATCTCGGAGGCGCGCAGCGCGGCGGCGGTATCGGTGGTGAAGAACGGATTGCCGGTCCCGGCGGCGAATACCACAACCCGGCGCTTCTCCATGTGCCGCATGGCGCGGCGGCGGATATAGGGCTCGGCAACGGCCGAGATCGGGAGAGCGGACAGCACGCGGGTCGGGACGCCGATGGATTCGAGCCCGCTCTGCATGGCGAGCGCGTTCATCACCGTCGCCAGCATGCCCATATAGTCGGCGGTGGCCCGCTCCATGCCCTTGGCGGCGGCGGACACGCCGCGGAAGATATTCCCGCCGCCGATGACGACGCAGACCTCGCCACCCAGGTCCCACACGGATTTGATCTCATGTGCAACCTGGGAGACCATGTCCGGGTCGAGGCCGTAGGACCTGTCGCCCATCAGGGCCTCGCCCGAGATTTTCAACAGAACCCGTTTATACCTGGGAGCCGCCGGCTCCTGAACTTGTTCGATCGCCGTCATTTCGTGCTCCCTCGGTATCTATCCGGTTCCGTCTTTGCCGATCAGCTGCCCAGGGTGGCGGCGACTTCGGCGGCGAAGTCTTCTTGTTCCTTTTCAATGCCCGCGCCAAGCACGAAATGGCGGAAGCCGACGAGCTTCACCGGAGCACCGACCTCCTTCGCGGCATTCTCGACGACCTTGGAGATCTTGGTCTCGTTGTCGATCACGAAGGTCTGCTCAAGCAGGACGACTTCCTGGTAGAACTTGCGAATCCGGCCCTCGACCATCTTCTGGGCGATTTCCTCTGTCTTGCCGGAGGCCTTCGCCTGATCGACCAAAACGGTGCGCTCGCGCTCGACGACTTCCGGATCGAGATCGTCGGTGGAAAGGCTCTGCGGGGAAGTCGCAGCGATGTGCATGGCGATCTGCTTGCCGAGGTCGGCGAGCTTGGCCGCATCGCCGGTCGACTCGAGGGCGACCAGGACGCCGATCTTGCCAAGGCCCGGAACGACCGCGCTGTGCACGTACGGCACGACAACGCCGCTATCGACGGAGATCGTCGCAGCGCGGCGGATGCTCATGTTCTCGCCGATGGTAGCGATGTTGTGGGTGAGCTGCTCCTCGACGGTGCGGCCGGTGCCCGGATAGGCGAGACTTTTCAGCGCTTCGATGTCGTCGCCGTTCTGCAGCACGAGACCGCCGAGCGTGGAGACGAAGCCCTGGAAATCGGCGTTGCGGCCAACGAAGTCGGTCTCGGCGTTGACTTCGATCAGCGAGCCCTTGTTGCCTTCAGTCGCGGCGGCGACCAGGCCTTCGGCGGCGACGCGGCCGGACTTCTTCGCGGCGGCGGCGAGGCCCTTGGTGCGCAGCCAATCGATCGCGGCTTCGATATTGCCGTCGGTTTCGCCCAGCGCCTTCTTGCAGTCCATCATGCCCGCGCCGGACTTCTCGCGCAGTTCCTTAACCATCGCAGCGGTGACAGCAGCCATCGTCTTCCTCTTTTCTTGTTCAAGCGGCCCGCGCACCCCAGTGGCGCCGTCGGACCTGTCAGACAATCGTAACTTTTCGAACCCATATCGTAACGGCGGCGGCTCCGCCCTCGCGTGCCGCCGCTGTCACGAACAAGTCTAGCAGACCGGGCCGGTTCAGGCGCTCGCGGCTTCCGTTTCGGCCTTTTCGCCTTCAGCAGCCGGAGCTTCCTCGGCAGCTTCCACGGCCGGCTCGGCCGGCGCTTCTTCCGACTCGCCGATATCGGCGCCGGAGGCGGTCATTTCTTCCTGCAGACCGGCGAGCACCGCGTTGCCCACCAGTTCGCAATAGAGGGTCACCGCGCGCATCGCGTCGTCGTTACCCGGGATCGGATAGCTGATGCCCTTCGGATCGGAGTTGCTGTCCAGAACCGCCACGACGGGAATACCGAGCGTGTTGGCTTCCTGGATCGCGAGCTGTTCCTTGTTGGTGTCGATCACGAACATGATGTCCGGAAGACCGCCCATCTCCTTGATGCCGCCGAGGGCGCGCTCGAGCTTCTCGCGCTCACGGGAGAGGTTCAGCTGTTCCTTCTTGGTCAGGCCCTGCATGCCCTGCTCGAAGCGCTCTTCCAGCTCCTTCAGGCGACGGATGGAGTTGGAGATCGTCTTCCAGTTGGTCAGCATGCCGCCGAGCCAGCGGTGGTTGACGTAGTACTGACCGGTCTTGGACGCGGTCTCGGCGACGACGTCGGCCGCCTGGCGCTTGGTGCCAACCATGAGCACGCGGCCGCCGGACGCGGTCACGTCGCGGATCGCGGCAAGGGCGCGATGCAGGAGCGGCACGGTCTGCTGCAGGTCGAGAATGTGGACGTTGTTACGGACGCCGAAGATGTATTCCTGCATCTTCGGGTTCCAACGGCGCGTGTGGTGGCCGAAATGGACGCCGGCTTCGAGCAGCTGGCGCATCGTAAACGTGGGTACGCTCATCTTTCCGTCTTTCTCCGGTTATGCCTCCACGGGTTTTGCCGGGACACCTGTCCCGACACCGGAGCGCTGCGCCGGGATGTCTCCCCGGCACCGCGCACACCCGTGTGCGTGATGAATGCGGCGGTTTCTAATGCGCCCGTCGCATAAATGCAAGGGGTAAGCGCAACGGACCCGGCCCCGGATTACTCCGCCCACGGCGAGGAACGCCACGCATTGCGGAGCGCAGCCGCCATGGCAGAGACGAGGTCGGATGGAGCTCCCGCCCGCACGAGGATGGAACGATTCGACACCGGAAGAGACGGAAACCCTTCCTCCGGCCCCAGAACCCTCAGCCCCGGACCGATGCAGGAACGCGGCAGGACGCCGACAGCCAGCCCGGATCGGACGGCCGAGACCAGGCTCTCGAAACTGCTGCCGTAATAGGCCTTCCGCCATTCCTTGCCGACGGCGTCGAGCGCATCGACAGGAATTCGAGGCCACCAGCAGCTTCGATCCAGAAGCGCGAGAGGAACGGGGTGCGACGGATCCGGGGTCATGCCGTCCCGGCAGCACCAGACCGTGGGCTCGGACATCAGGAACTCTCCGGGTACTTCGCCCGGCCCGGAACAGACAGCCACATCGAGCTCTCCGGCTCCGATCAATTCGGGATAGCGCGACGCGCAACTGGACACGACAACGGTCTCGACCTCCGGGTTGCGGACTGAGAACTCGGCAAGGGCCCGCTCCAGAATTTCACCGACGAAATCGTCGGGAATGCCGACCCGGATACGGCCGGCGAGCGGCTCCTCGAAAAAACGTCCTACACGTTCAAGTTCGGTCAGTGTCCGCTGCGCCGCCGGAAGAAAACTGCGCCCGCTTTCGCTCAGCGCCATGCCACGGACACCGCGCTCGAACAAAGATACTCCGAGCGCCTGTTCCAGCTTGCGAAGCTGAACGCTGATCGCCGACTGAGTCCGGTTCAGCCGGCTTGCGGCCAAAGTCAGATTCCCTGTCTCCGCGATCTCGACGAAGGTCCGCAACTGTTCGCTGTTCGGCAACATGCATTCGAGTTACTCGAACGAGACAATTTATTCAATTCATTTTATCGAACGCGTGGACTGGGATAGATCTGCCGAGCGACCGCAACTTCCGCAATCGATAACAAGGACCGTTTTTCATGTCCCCAGAGATCCTGGCCGTCCTCCTTTTGATCGGGCTCTTTGCCGGCGCCTGGAACGCCGTTGCCGGCGGTGCGTCCCTATTCACTTTTCCGGCTCTTATGGCCGCAGGTCTTCCGCCGATGACCGCGAATGCGACGAACTATCTTGCATTGCTGCCGTCCGGCGCTGCTGCCCTTCCCGCCTATAAGGAAGAGTTGAAACTTGCCGGGTTCCGGCTCATCCCGCTTCTGCTGATTTCCGGCGCCGGTGCCGTGACGGGGTCGTTTCTGCTGACCGTTTCGGATCCCGACATGTTCCGGGAGATCGTCCCCTTCCTTCTGCTCACCGCAACGGCCCTGTTCGCATTCGGCGACCAGCTACGGGCGTTCCTGCTTCGAACACTGGGTCACAGCCGGAGCCGCATGCTGATCCTGTTCGCGATGTTCGGGTTCTCGATCTACGGCGGCTATTTCGGCGCCGGACTCGGGATTGTTCTGCTCGGCGTGGTGCAGATTTTCGGCTTCGAGGGTTATCACTCGGCAAACGGCGTGAAGAACCTCGTTGCCACCTTCTTCACGATCCTGAGCGTGACAGTCTTCGGCATCGGCGGCCTGATCTCCTGGCCGGCCGCCATCGCCATGATGATCGGCAGCACTATCGGCGGCTACTTCGGCGGACGCCTCGCCAAGCGTATCAATACCCGCTGGCTGCGGAGCGGCATCATCTGCTTCGGTGTGGTTCTGACGGCGGTCTACTTCCACCGCATCTACTTCGCCTGAGGCGTCAGGCGGAGACTTCCGTCACTCCGATCATCGAATCCCGATGGACGAGCGCGGCGAGTTCCGCCTCGCTCATTCCCTCGGTTCCGGCGGGGCGCATCGGCAGCACGAAGTAGCGCATGTCCGCCGTGCTGTCGTGCACCCGCACCTCGCGATTGTCCGCGATCTCGGTACCGAATTCCCGGAGCACCGTGCGCGGTTCCCGGACGACGCGGGAACGGTAGGAACGGCTCTTGTACCAGTCCGGCGGAATGCCGAGGATCCAGCGCGGATAGCAGGAACAGAGGGTGCAGACGACGACGTTGTGCACCTCGGGCGTATTCTCCAGCACCACCAGCTTCATCGGACCGATATCGTGACCGACCTCGGCGATCGCCTCCTTCGGCGTCTCGATGAGCCGCTTCTTGAACGCCGGATCGGTCCAGGCCCGCGCCACGACCTTCGCGCCGTTCGCCGGGACCCGCGCGTCCATCGCCTCGACCTCGGCGCGGATATCGTCCTGCGTCACCAGCCCCTTCTCGATCATCAGTTCGCGCACCGCCTCTTCCATCAGGCGGTAATAGGTCATCGTGTCGTCCTGGTCGGGACGGTGTGGATGATGGTGTTCCGGATCGTAGGGATGCAAGTGATCGTGATCATGATCGTGATGATGGTGGTGATGATCGCCGCTCATGCCTCGTCTCCCTCTGCGTCGAGCCAGAATTCGAAAATCTCGATCTCGATCTTGTCGGCTTCGTTGCCATCGTAATCCGGCCAGACGTCCTTCTGCCGGAAGCGCACCCGGTAGAGCGGAACCTCCGGCGTTCCCGGCCTTCCGAAGGCGAGTTCCTCCGGATTCCTGAACGCGCCGCAGACCCGTTCCACGGTGCCGGAAAGGCCGCGGATGTAATAGGGCGTGCGGATATGGCTCGGCGGGGTCGGCGGGAACTGCTTGTGAACCCGGACCCTGTCTCCTGCGGCGAAGCGGGTCATCAGCAGCCTCCCCCGGCTGCGCCGCCCGGCATGACACCGTCCGGATAGCGCGCCTTGACCTCTTCCATCTTGGCGCCGAGCTCGTCGGCGGTGAACACGCCGCGCTCCAGCAAGGTATTGGTGACAGAGGAGATCCAGCGCTCGTAGTACGTCATATTGTCGTAAGCCTCGGGCGGCAGCGCCTCGATGCCCTTGCGGAGCTGGTCGACGGTCATGAGTTTCAGCCTGTTGGTGCAGAGCATCATCAAGGCATCCACCCGCTTCTCCCAGAGCGCGTAATCGTGCTCCTCCCGATCGATCTCGCCGGCGTCCAGTCCGCCCATATCGTGGTGCCCGCGCGCGGTGAAGTCGCGTTCCATTACCCTCGCTCCCTCTCTTCTCCAAGGCCCCATCTTGCCAGAGCCGATTACCGGCGCAAGGCCCGGGCGATCACTCTTTCACGAGGCAAATCGCGAGCCCGTCATAGCCCTTGATCCCGACGAGCTGCAGCGCGGTCGCGTCCACCCGCGGCTCCTTCGCAATCATGTCGATCACCTTGCGCACGCCCTGCACGTTCACGTCCCGCGTCGCCGCGTCGAGCACACGTCCGTCCCGCACGACATTGTCGATGAGGATCAAACCTCCGGGCCGAACCAGCTTCAGAGCCCATTCGAAGTAACCCGGATTGTTCTTCTTGTCGGCGTCGATGAAGGCGAGGTCGAACGGACCGATCCCGTCCGCCTCGACACCGGGAAAACTGTCCAGAGCGGGGCCGACCCGGACCTCGATCCGGTCCGCATATCCCGCCTCGCGGAAATTGCCCCGCGCGACCTCGGCATGCAGCGGCTCGAACTCGAGCGTCACCACCTTACCGTCCGCCGGCAGCGCGCTCGCGAACCAGAGCGTGCTGTAACCGCCGAGCGTGCCGACTTCCAACACCTTGCGGGCGCCAATCATCCGCGCGAGAAGCTGCAGGAACTTGCCGACATTCGCGGAGACGCTGATCGCGGGCAGGTCCGAGGCCTCGCTCGCATCCAGAGCTTTCTGGAATTCTGTCTGCTCGGGCACCAGGGCCTCGGTGAAATACCCGTCGACGGCGTCCCAGGTCTTCTGATCGCTCATGCCTTGCTCCTGTCCCAGGCGGCCTTGTCCCCGTCGACCGGGAAGAACGGCCGCTCGACATATTTCCAGTCGAAATTCGCCAGATTCGGAGACGTCAGGCCGGGCACGTCCACCTCGACGATGCGCTCGGGCGGGAACATGTGCGCGAAACCGGCGCGGAAATGGCCGCGCGACTTGACGACGATGCAGCGCTCGCCGTTCGGATCGATCCCGAAGGCGCTCAGATAGTCCGGCGAGAGGCACTGGGTCCGTTTCGTGATGCAGACCAGCTTGATGCCGCCGATCTTCAGCACCGCGGTCGCGCCGAGATCGACGGTCTTGCCCTCGACCATGCCGTAATTGCCGACGAAGATACCGTCCGAGACATGCAGAACTTCGGCGCTCACGTCGAGCTTGCCGGAGAACTCGTTCTCTTCTTCGGAATTCAGCGTGACGTCGATCGTCGCTCCGACGCCCGCCGCATGCGCAGCTTTCACCGCCGCCGGATCGTAAAACACCGCGAGTGTGCAGCCGGTGACGCCGGCCTCAAGGAAGGATTTCAGGATATAGATCGTGTTGCCGCGCCCGCCGCCGCCTGGGTTGTCCGCCGGGTCGGCGAAAAGGATAGGCTCGCGGGCCGGATCGTCGCCGACCGCTTTCGCCAGCGCCGTCGCGTCGGCGAGCGGCATCATTTTCGGCACATAGCGGTGCCGGTCGGCCCAGGCCGCCTCCGCGAGCTCGGCCGCGACCTCTTTCGCGTCGGCTTCGTTGCCGCGCGTCGTCACGATCACCGTCATGCCGTTCTTCGGCGTGTCGCAGAAGGCGAAGCCGGAGAGGCAGGTCACGTTCATCACGCTCTCGTCAAGCTTCGTCTGCCCGAGCCGGATCAGGTCGCCATAGGGGTGCCCCTCGGCGGTGAGCTGGGTGACGGACGGCGCGACCAGCGGCAAACGGACCTTGTAGGAGGCGGTCTTGACGCCGCCGAACATCTCCAGCATCGCCTTCGCCGCCTCGCAGCCGCGCTCGTAAAGATCGACATGCGGGTTGGTGAGATAACCGATCATGAGATCGGTCGCCGTCATCATCTCGTCCGAGACGTTGGCATGGAGATCCAGCGTGGCGATTACCGGCACGTCCGGGCCGACCACCTCGCGCACCAGCCGGAAGACGTCGCCGTCGGGGTCGTGGGTATGGGTCGCGCAGGCGCCGCCATGCTGGCAGACATAGACGCCGTCGACCTTGCCGCCGGCCTCCAGCGCCTCGCGGAGCTCGCCGAGGAATTCCTTGAAGAAGCCCTCCTCGACCGGTCCCGCCGGACAGGAACCGATCACCAGCGCCGGCACCGGCTCCCAGCCGGTCGGCCCGCCGAAGGTCTCGTCCATGACGTCGTAGAAACCGCAGATCCCGACATGGATCGAGGGATATTCGGCGCGTGCCTGGAGATCGATCTCGGCGCCGCGGAAATACATGTTCTCCTCGAAATCGGCCCTCGAGCAGGTCGGGGCGAAACGGTTGGATTCGAGGTTGAACCCGCAGATTGCAATGCGTTTTTTGCTCATGAGACGCCAGTCCGGTGGTGTGTGCCGCGCGGCAGGAAGGAAGCTCAGCCTAGGCCGCGAACGGTCGTCTGCCTAGCCCCCGGGCGCGATTTGCGCGTTACAGAATTCCTGCAACGAGCCAAAGGCGATCTCACAGATTCATCTACCAACGATCTACTATGACCTTCACATCAGATCTAATATTAAATTTCCAAACTCTCAATCTCTGCAAATAAGTCTAAGCGCTCAACTGCGGATTCTGCCTCTTTGCGGTCATCAATCCACTCGGCGCCAAGTTTACCTAAAGCGTCTCCGATTTCGTCTGCTGCATGATAACCAACCGTCGCAACAACAATCGCTCCCCCAACGACAATTACACTGAATGCAGACTTGAACGGATGTCTGATTATATATGTCGTTGTTAAAAGGAGTGTTTTCAAATTTTCAGACGTAATCGGATTATGATGGTGACTAATCCACGCGTCAGTCAAAACTGCTTTTAAAAACTGATCGCTTACCTCTTCTTGCCCCAGTTGGGAAATACACTCCCGAACCCAGCCATAGATCAAGTTAAAGGCTTGTTCGTGAAAATTGTCTAAATCGCCTGTCTCAATGATTGGGTTGTCCCATCCTAAGACAGAGACCAACTCATCAATATCAATCGGCTCATCAGTCCTTCTCAATCGAGGCACAACCACAAAGCGCACAAATATCGGGAAATTTCCCCGTGATCTCAGTTCATTCCATTGAACAGTTCTCGCATTCAATCTAGATTTTTCGCCAAATTTATTGCGCCAAGACCTAGCAAAAAGATCCGCCTCATTCACTTCACCGGTCAAATTCGAGCCGGCATTATTAGAATTCTTCTCATTACGTCGATTTTCAATGAAATCAGTAATTTCTTTCCAATCAACTTCTTTTCCTGCACGCCTCTTATGAGATTTCCAACCTTCATCCGTTAAGCCATAGTGATCGTTGTTGGGCTCCTTAAAAATCAGCCCATCGTCAATCGCCCGCTCGAAAAGCCGCTCCACCCGTCTTTCATCGATGGTCCCCAGAATCCCTACCAATCCGTCTAGCCAAGGTAGAGGTATGGTCCCAAGTTCATCATCACCGAGCTCTTCCGCCAGAAAATCTACCAGAATTTCTTTCTGCTCGGATATTGAGGGAAGCTCTGTATTTAACAACGGATCAAGATTGTGACTGGTAAGCATAAAATTGCTGTCGTCACGACTTTCTTTTCTTATTCCGTAGCTTAATCTTGCCCGTCTCCTTGGGTCGTTTTCCAAACGGGACGGCAGCATTGCTAGTACAGTGCCAGAAACCTCGAAGGTACCGCAGCGAGGGCAAACAAACCGCTTTTTATCACCGTAGTCACGTTCGGTTGGAGGCTCTATTTCCGAATCGCAGATTGGGCATCGTTCGCTCATTTGATCGTTGCTCGCAACTTAAGAAACCTACCGCTTGTGAGCTCGAATACTCACCAAATCAGTAAATTTCCACCCTAAGCTGCAGGCTTGCACCTGCCTAGCCCCCGGGCGCGATTTGCGCGTTACAGAAATCCTTCAGATCGTCTGCAAAGCCGTCGAGGCAGGCCCCATCATCCGTCAGGCAGATTTCCACCGACCGTTTCCGGTTCGCCTCTTCGTCGGCAAGGTTCATCGCCTTCTGGAGGTCCATTCCGAAGCGGTGCTGCTCCAGTTTCCGCTCGGCCGAGAAGCAGCGGCCCGTGGCGGTATGCTCTTCCCAGAGCGAATAAAGGCTGTAGGCCGCGGCGAAAGTCACGGCGACCCCGCCAACCAGGAAAAGGATCCGCTGAACGAGGCCATCCATGATCGAGGCCGATCCCGTCTCAGATATCGCGCGCGTCGACGATGCCCGGCAGCGATTTCACCGCCGCACGGAAGTCAGGCGAGATGTTGTAGGTCTTGCCAAGCGCCAGTTCGACCTCCTCATCGTCGGTGTCCACGACGATCTTGATCTTACCCCGTCCCGGCTTCTCGTGCGCGATCATCTCGGAAATGTGAGGGATCGGCCCCATGTCGCGAACATAGATCTTGAGCCCGGCCGCCGTGCCGGACACCGCCTTGTCCAAAGCCTCGATGCGGGAGACCGTCAGACGGAGGCCACCCTCGTCCTCGATCCGCGCATCCGCCTTCACCAGAACGGACTGTCCGGCCTCCAGCAGCTCGCGGCTGACCGCGAGAACCTCGGAGAAGACGGTCACCTCGGTGACGCCGGCCTGGTCGGTGAGCTGCACGAAGGCATAGCGGGATCCCCGGCTCGAGGTGCGAATGCGCGAGCCGACGATGATGCCCGCGATATTGATCCGGGCCGAATTGCCCTTCTCCTTCACCGTCGCCGCGATCTGGTCGGAGCGCACCACGCCGAGCCGCTCGAGCGAGGCGCCATAGGCGTCGAGCGGATGGGCGGAGAGATAGAAGCCGATGGCGTCGAACTCTTCCTTCAGGCGCTGCATCGCCGGCCAGTCGAGCCGGTCGGCGAGCGCGATCTCCGGCTCGGACGCGCCAGACGGGCCGCCGAAGAGGCTGACCTGATCGGAGCTCCGTTCCGCCGAGGCCGCGTTGGCGTGGCGCAGGATCTTCTCGACGCTTTCGAAGAGCTGTCCCCGGTTCTGGGTCATGCAATCGAAAGCCCCGGCGCGCACCAGGTTTTCCATCAGGCGTTTGTTCACCACCGTGCCGTCGATACGGCCGGCGAACTCGCCGATGGACTTGTAAGGACCCTTCTCGCCGCGCTCCTTGACCAGCGCCTCCATCGCGTTCTCGCCGACATTCTTGATCGCCGCCAGCGCGTAGCGGATCGCAAGCGCCCCGTCCGGCGTCTCTTCCGGCACGAAATCGACGAAGGACTTGTTGATGTCCGGGCCGAGCAGCTGGATGCCGAGGCGCTGAATCTCCTGGCGGAAGACATTCAGCTTGTCGGTGTTGTTCATGTCGTAGGTCATCGAGGCCGCGAGGAACTCGACGGGGTAGTTCGCCTTCAGATAGGCGGTGTGATAGGCGACCAGCGCATAGGCCGCCGCGTGGCTCTTGTTGAAGCCATATCCGGCGAAGGCGGCGATCTGGTCGAAGATCTCGGAGGCCTTCTCTGCCTTCACGTTCTGCTCGACCGCGCCCTTCACGAAGGTCTCTCGCTGGGCGTCCATCTCCTCCTTGATCTTCTTGCCCATGGCGCGGCGCAGAAGGTCGGCGCCGCCGAGCGTATAGCCGGAAAGGCGCTGGGCCGCCTGCTGCACCTGCTCCTGGTAGATCATGATACCGAAGGTTTCCTTCAGCACGGGCTCCAGCACCGGGTGCATGTAGTCAGGCTGCTCCTCGCCGTGCTTGCAGGCGATGTATTTCGGAATGTTCGCCATCGGGCCCGGACGGTAGAGGGCGACCAGCGCGATGATGTCCTCGAAGCGGTCAGGCTTCATCCGGCGCAGCACGTCACGCATGCCGGTACTTTCCAGCTGGAACACGCCGGTCGATTCCGCCCGCCCCAGCATCTCGTAGGTTCTCCTGTCGTCGAGCGGGACCTGCGAAAGATCGATCTCGATGTCCCGCCGCTTCAGCAGGTCGACCGCCGTCTGCAGCACCGACAGGGTTTTCAGGCCCAGGAAATCGAACTTCACCAGTCCCGCCTGCTCGACCCACTTCATATTGAACTGGGTCGCCGGCATGTCCGAGTTCGGGTCCCGGTAGAGCGCGCAAAGTTCATGCAGTGGCCGGTCGCCGATCACGACGCCGGCGGCGTGGGTCGAGGCGTTCCGGTAGAGCCCTTCGAGCTGCAGGCTGATGCGGATGAGATCGCCGACCTCCTCGTCCTCGTCCCGCTGCCGTTTCAGTTCCGGTTCGACCTCGAGCGCCTCGGCGAGCGTGACCGGATTGGCCGGATTGTTCGGCACCAGCTTGCAGATCCGGTCGACCTGGCCGTAGGGCATCTCCCGTACACGCCCGACGTCGCGCAGGGCCGCGCGCGCCTGCAGCTTACCGAAGGTGATGATCTGCGCGACCTTGTCCCGGCCGTAGCGCTTCTGCACGTACTCGATCACCTCGCCGCGACGGTCCTGGCAGAAGTCGATATCGAAGTCAGGCATCGAGACGCGTTCCGGGTTGAGGAAGCGTTCGAACAGCAATCCCCAGCGCAGCGGATCGAGATCGGTGATGGTCAGCGAATAGGCGACGAGCGAGCCCGCGCCCGAACCGCGGCCCGGTCCGACCGGAATGTTCCGCTCCTTGGCCCAGCCGATGAAGTCCGCGACGATCAGGAAGTAACCGGGAAAGCCCATTTGCTCGATGACGCCGAGCTCGAAATCGAGACGTTCCTCGTAGGGCTTCGCGGCTGCCGCACGAGCCGCCTCGTCCATGCCCTCGGTGAAGACATGGGCCTCGAGCCGCTTCTTCAGACCCTGCTCCGCCTGCGCGCGCAGTTCCTCCGCCTCGTTACGCCCGCCGACCGTATCGAAAGGCGGCAGGATCGGTGCCAGCTTTTCCGGCATGAAGCTGCAGCGCCGTGCGATCGCGAGCGTGTTGTCGGCCGCTTCCGGCAGATCGGAGAACAGCTCGCGCATCTCCTCCGCGCTCTTGAAGCGGTGGTGCGGCGTCACGCGGCGGCGGTTCGGATTGCCGATCGTCGTCCTCTCTGCGATGCAGAGCAGCGCGTCATGCGCCTCGTACATCTCCTCGCTGGCGAAATAGCATTCGTTGGTCGCCACGAGCGGAATGTCGTGCTTGTAGGCGAGATCGAGAAAACCCGCCTCGCTGCGCCGTTCAGTATCGAGGAAATGGCGCTGGATCTCGACATAGAGGCGATCGCCGAACAATGCCTTCAGATCGAGCAGCGCGGTCTCCGCCTCTTCCGGCCGGTTTTCCAGCAGCAATCGGCCGACCTTGCCCAAGGGACCGCCTGTCAGCGCGATGAGCCCGTCGCTGCGCCCCTCGAGATCCGCGAACGGAACCCGAGGCGACTCTCCCGGATCGGTCATCGTGAAGGATCGGCTGACCAGCTCCATCAGGTTCTTGTAGCCGCGCTCGTTCTGCGCGATCAGGACGATCTGGTCGGTCTGGTTCGGCGTATGCGAGGTTCCTCCCACGACCTTCAGGCTGCCGCGCGGTTCCGATTCCTCGCGCCGGAGCGCGAGCTGAACGCCGACGATGGGCTGAACGCCGGAGCCCGACGCCGTCACCGCGAACTCGAGCGCGCCGAAGAGATTGCCGGAATCCGTCATCGCCACCGCCGGCATTCCGTGCCGGACGGCGAGCGACACCAGTTCCTTGCCCTTGATCGCCCCTTCGGCCAGCGAATAGGCGGAATGAACCCGGAGATGAACGAAATCGGCGTGAGACATGGAGCCCTCGAAACTCTGAGGCCCGAAGTGTTTCACAGGAGGCGGACGCCGTCAGCCGGAACAGGTCGCGAACCTTTAAGCGGACTCAACAAGATACTGAAATTGTTTATTTATAAACGTTGAGCGTGCCGTCGCGAAGTTCCACGATCCGGTCCATGGAGCTTGCGAGTTCGTGGTTGTGAGTCGCGATCAGAGCGGCGATTCCCGTTGCCGAAATGATCCGGCGGAGCTGGTGGAAGACCTCTTCCGCCGTGTGCGGATCGAGGTTGCCCGTGGGCTCGTCGGCGAGCAGGACGGAGGGGACATTGGCGATCGAGCGGACGATGGCGACGCGCTGCTGCTCGCCGCCCGAGAGCTTCGCCGGTCTGTGGGTCTCGCGTTCGCTGAGGCCCACCAGGTTGAGCAGCTGGCGCGCCCGCTCCCGCGCCTCACCCTTCGAGAGCCCCGCGATGAGTTGCGGCATCATCACGTTCTCCAAGGCGGAGAATTCCGGCAGCAGGTGATGGAACTGATAGACAAAGCCGATCCCGTCGCGGCGGATCAGGGTGCGTTCCCAGTCGCTCGCATCGCCGCAGTCCTGGCCCCGGAAAAAGACGTGGCCCGAGGTCGGCGCTTCCAGCAGGCCCGCGATATGCAGCAGCGTCGACTTGCCGGCACCGGACGGGCCGACGAGCGCCGTCACCTGCCCCGCTTTCAGGGAGAGATTGATATCATGCAGCACAGTCAGCGTACCGCCCGCATCCTTAAAGCTGCGCGAGACATTGCGCAGTTCCAGCACAGCATCTCCCGCGGCTTCGCCGGCCGCGATCCGTTCGATATCCGACATGCCCGCGCCCTTACTCATAACGGAGCGCTTCCACCGGATCGAGGCGCGAGGCGCGCCAGGCCGGATAGATCGTCGCCGCGAAGGTCAGGAACAGCGCCATCGCGACGACCGTGACGACTTCCAGCGGATCGACCTCCGCCGGGAGCTTGGAAAGAAAATAGATCTCGGCGGAGAACAGTTCCGTCCCTGTCAGGCTCTGCAGCGCCTGCCGGATCGCCTCGATATTCTGGCAGAAGACAAGCCCGAGGATGGAGCCCGCGACGGTCCCGATCACCCCTATGCTGGCACCCGACATGAAGAAGATGCGCATCACCATGCCTTTGGAAGCACCCATGGTGCGCAGGATGGCGATGTCCCGTCCCTTGTCCTTCACCAGCATGATCATCGAGGAAATGATGTTGAAGGCCGCGACCAGGATGATCAGCGTCAGGATCAGGAACATGACGTTGCGCTCGACCTCAAGCGCATTGAAAAAGCTCGAATTCTGCTGCTTCCAGTCGACCGCGTACTTGTCCCCGCCGATGACCTTCGCGAGCGGCACGCGCAGTTCGTCGACGCGCTGCGGATCGTCGACCATGACCTCGACCGCATTCACCGCATCGCCGCTCTTGAAGAAGAGCTGCGCCGCCCCGAGCGGCATATAGATGAAGGTATTGTCGTATTCGTACATGCCGACATTGAACAGCGCCGAGACCGTGAAGGCCCGCATCCGCGGCACGCTGCCGATCACCGTCACCGTGGTACTTGGCGAAATCAGGGTGATCTTGTCTCCGACCCCGACGCGCAGACGGCGCGCAAGGCGAGCCCCCATGATCACACCGCTGCTGGAGCTGAACTCCTCAAGCGAGCCGGTGGTGATGTTGTCCGGGACGATCTGACGGCTGAGCAGCGCGCTCGCCCGGAGACCGCGCACCAGGGCGCCGGAAGCGATACCGTTCGCCATCGCCATGACCTGGCCTTCGAGTTGCGGCGTCACGGTGATCACGCCCGGGATTTCGCCGATCCGGACCGCCAGATCGTCGAAGCTCTGCATCGGCGCACCTTTGCTGTAGACCGACATATGACCGTTCAGCCCCAGGATCCGGCCGATCAGTTCGGCCCGGAAACCGTTCATCACCGACATGACGATGATCAGCGTCGCGACGCCGAGCCCGATACCGAGCAGGGAAAAACCCGCAATGACCGAGATGAAACCTTCCTGGCGGCGGGAGCGCAGGTACCGCATGGCCACCATGCGCTCGAAAATGCCGAACATGCCGATCCCCTTTGCCGGACCCGGATCAGGAAGCGAACTTGTTCAGCGCCGCTTCCGGCGTCATTTCAACGACTTCGCCGGTCTTTCTGTTCTTGACCTCGACCACGCCGGATTTGAGGCCACGCGGCCCGACCAGGATCTGCCAGGGTACCCCGATCAGATCGAGATTGGCGAGCTTGGCGCCCGGACGTTCGTCGCGGTCGTCGATGAGGGTCTCGATGCCGGCCTTCGAGAGCTTTGCATATAGGTCCTCGGAGACCGTGGTGCACCCCCCATCGTCGGATTTGAGATTGGCGACGGCGACCTGGAACGGCGCAACCTGCTCCGGCCAGATGATGCCCTTGTCGTCGTGGCTCGCCTCGATGATGGCACCCACCAGACGCGAAACGCCGATGCCGTAGGATCCCATATGCACCGGAACCTCCTCGCCCTCCGGCGTGGACACGACCGCATTCAGAGGGGCGGAGTATTTCGTGCCGAAATAGAAGATCTGCCCGACCTCGATGCCCCGCCGTTCCTTCAGGTCCGCCTCGGCGACTCCGCAGGAGGCGGCATCGTGCTTCTCGTCGGTCGCGGCATAGAGCGAGGTGTATTTGTCGACGATGCCGTTCACTTCGCCCATGTCCGCGTAGTTCACGTCCATATTGGCGAAGTCCTGCGCTTCCCAGGCCTTGTCGTAGAACACGCCGCTCTCGCCGGTATCGGCCAGCACGATGAATTCGTGGCTGAGGTCGCCGCCGATCGGGCCGGTATCGGCCTTCATCGGGATCGCACTCAATCCCATGCGCGCATAAGTCTTCAGATAGGAAACGAACATCCGGTTATATGCATCGACCGCTCCCTGATAGTCCGTATCGAAGGAATAGTTGTCCTTCATAAGGAATTCACGGCCGCGCATGACACCGAACCGCGGACGGACCTCGTCGCGGAATTTCCACTGGATGTGATAGAGCATCAGCGGCAGCGCCTTGTAGCTGCGCACATGGGTCCGGAAAATATCGGTGATCAGCTCCTCGTTGGTCGGCCCGTAGAGCATGTCGCGCCCGTGCCGATCCTCGATCCGCAGCATTTCCTTGCCGTAGTCGTCGTAGCGGCCGCTTTCCCGCCAGAGATCTGCGGACTGGATCGTCGGCATCAGGACTTCCTGCGCGCCGGCCGCATCCTGCTCCTCGCGCACGATCTGCTCGATCTTCCGAAGCACCCTGAAACCGAGCGGCAGCCAGGAATAGATCCCGGCGCTGGCCTGCTGGATCATGCCGGCCCGCAGCATCAGGCGGTGGGAGACGATCTGCGCCTCTTTCGGGTTTTCCCGGAGGGTCGGCAGAAAATAAGCGGAAAGACGCATGGAGTCCTCTGTGGTCTGAAATCCGGGCCCGGGCCCGGCTGAACGCCGCGACACTCTATGAAATGGACTATCGGCTGTCCAAACGAAAACGCGGCCGGAAAGCCGGCCGCGCACTCACCATGTCTTCAGGATCGGAACCGGCCGGATTGGCTCAAACCGGCGGAATACCGCCGCGAATTCCGAAGTTGAGCAGCCCCATCCAAAAGCGCTCGAGTTCCCGATAGGTCTGGCTCGACTCGGTCAGCCGGTCAGGGCTGCCGCCCGCTTCGCCAAGCGCCGCCGCGTGGCGGTCGAACATGTCGGAAACGAAGCCGCAAAGCTCAAGCCCCTTGTCGGAGAGCTTCACGCGGATCGACCGGCGGTCATGCGCCGAGCGTTCCTGCACCAGATAGCCGTTCTCGACCATCTTGCGAACATTGTAGGAAACGTTCGAGCCGAGGTAATACCCGCGGTTCGTCAGTTCTCCGACGGTCAATTCCTCACTACCGATATTAAAGAGGATCAAAGCCTGAATGTTGTTAATGTCCTCGATCCCTTTACGGTCGAGTTCCATTTTCACGACTTCAAGAAATTGACGATGAAGCCGTTCGATGAGTTTGATCGCTTCGAGATACTCGTTCTTAATCACAGACGGGTCCGCCGCGGTTTGTTTCGGTGCCGTCATGCCAAGCATAGGCATTCAAACTCCGAATTAGATTAGAATTCGCAACAATAGCGCCATTCTTGTAACGTTAAATACGTCAAATACGCAACCTAATTGCCGCGCAGTTTCTTGAAGACCGCAGAGAAATCAAGGGCGCCGTGGCCTTCGTCAACAAAGGCGGCATAGAATTCGGCGGCCTTTGTCCCCATCGGGGTTGTGGCTTTGGCCGAATCGGCTGCCTGTTGCGCGAGGTCGAGATCCTTCAGCATCATCGCCGCGGTGAAGCCCGGAAGGTAGTCACGGTTGGCAGGAGAAGTCGGAACCGGGCCGGGCACCGGGCAGTAACTGGTCATCGCCCAGCACTGGCCCGAAGACTTCGAACTGATGTCGAAGAGCTTCTGGCGGTCGAGCCCCAACTTGTCGGCGAGCGCGAAGGCTTCGGAGACCGCGATCATCGAAATCCCAAGCACCATGTTGTTGCAGATCTTCGCCGCCTGACCGCTGCCGCTGGAACCCGCATGCACCACAGTCGCCCCCATCACATCGAGTAGCGGGCGGGCCCGTGCGAAGGCCGAATCGTCACCTCCGACCATGAAAGTCAGAGTTCCCGCCTCCGCCCCGCCGGTGCCGCCGGAGACCGGGGCGTCGAGCATGGCGAACCCCTTGGCGGCCGCATCCGCCGCCACCGCGCGGGCTGTATCGACGTCGATGGTCGAGCAATCGATGAAAAGCGTCCCGGCCGCGGCGCTCGGAAAGACGCTCTCGTCATAGACCGCCCGGACATGCTTGCCCGCCGGGAGCATGGTGACGACGACTTCCGCGCCTGAAACCGCATCGGCCGCGCTGGATGCGGGCGTGCCACCCGCCGCTTCAAGCTTTTCCAGACTTTCGGCGGAAAGATCGAAGCCGCGGACCTGATGGCCCGCGCCGATCAGGTTCTTGGCCATGGGAAGCCCCATATTACCGAGGCCGATGAAGGCGATTGTCGTCATGTTTCCTGCTCCCTGTCCCTAACGTGTTCGTTCGCTTTTCTGGATTGCGGGCTTCAGAGTCCCGCTTTGCCATCTCGCGAGAAATAGGCCTCGACCGTTTCGTCGGTCACTTCAGCCAAGCTCGCCGGCGACCATTTCGGCGAACGGTCCTTGTCGACCAGAAGGGCCCGAACGCCTTCGAAGAAATCCTCACCGGTCAGGAAACTCTGCACCAGAGCGAACTCGGTTTCGAGGTCCTCGGCAAGGCTGGCGCAGCGCGCCCCGCGGCGCATCAGCTCCAGGGTCATCTTCAGGCTGGTCGGTGAACGCAATTCGAGCAATTCCGCCGTCTTCAACGCGAATTCGCTGCCCTCGGCCCTGAGCGCCTCCAGGATCTCTTCGACGCTGTCATGCCGGAAGCAGGAATCGATCAGCTCGCGATGTACCGCCAGCGGCGCATCGCCGGCGGGTTCGGAGAAATTCCCCAGCACCGCTGAAATCGCGTCCGAGAGATTCTCTCCGGACGGCAGATCCCCCAGGGCGTCGCGCAGCGCATCGATCTTTTCGCTCGGCACGTAGTGAGTTGCCGCGCCGACATAGAGGCAGTCCGCAGCCTTTACGGGAACGCCGGTGAGCGCCAGATAGGTGCCGGTCTCGCCCGGGCAGCGCGGCAGGAACCAGCCGCCGCCGACATCGGGGAAGAGTCCGATCCCGGTCTCCGGCATTGCGAAGAGCGTGCGGTCGGTGACGACACGGAAATCGCCATGAACCGAGATGCCGACACCGCCGCCCATCGTCACCCCGTCCATCAGCGCGACATAGGGTTTCGGGACCTCGGAGATGGTGCGGTTGAGGCGGTACTCCTCACCGAAGAAGTCGAGCATGAACTGCGTCGGCGCATTGCCCTCGCCGTCCTCGATCCGCGATCGGCGCACAGCCACCACGTCGCCGCCGGCGCAGAACGCCTTCTCGCCAGCGCCTTCGACCAGGAAGGCGCCGACCTTGGGATTCTCGGCCCAGCCGTCGAGATGCTTCTGCATGCCCCGGATCACGTCGAGCGTGAGGGCATTCAGGGCACGCTGCCGGTCCAGGGTGATCCAGCCGAAGCCGCCCCGGACATCAAACCGTACGTCGTCAGTCATTCCGTCCAATCCGCAAGGAGTTTGCGCGCGATGATCACGCGCATGATTTCGTTCGTGCCCTCGAGAATCTGATGAACGCGGAGATCGCGCACCAGTCTTTCGAGCGGGAAGTCGCCAAGATAGCCGTATCCGCCGTGGATCTGCAGCGCCTCGTTGCAGATCTTCGAACAGATATCCGTCGCGAAGCGTTTCGCCATGGCGCAATGCTTGGTCGCCTGGGGATCCTTCCGGTCGAGGCTGTCCGCCGCCCGGTGCACCATCAGCCGCGCCGCGTCGAGTTCGGTCGCCATGTCGGCGAGCTTGAACTGGATCGCCTGAAACTCGTTCAGCTTCTTGCCGAATTGCGCCCTGTCCCCTGCATAGGACAGCGCCGCCTCCAGCGCCGCGCGAGCGCCGCCGAGAGAACAGGCGGCGATATTAATGCGCCCGCCGTCGAGCCCCGCCATGGCGATCTTGAAACCGTCGCCCTCATTGCCGACGAGATTGTCCCGCGGCACCGGGCAGTCCTCGAAATTCACCATCGAGGTATGCTGGCTGTGCCAGCCCATCTTGCGCTCCTTCTTGCCGAAGGAGAGACCGTCCGTGCCCTTCTCGACCAGGAGACAGGAGACGCCGCCCGCCCCCTCGCCGCCGGTGCGTGCCATAACGGCATAGACGTCGCTCGTCGGGCCGCCGGAGATGAAGGCCTTGGCACCGCTCATCCGGAAGGTGCTGTTACCCTCCGGAACCGCCTTGGTCTTGAGCGAGGCCGCGTCGGAACCCGCGCCCGGCTCGGTCAGGCAATAGCTCGCCATCGCCTCCATGGTCGTCAGCTTCGGCAGGAAACGCGCCCGCACCTCGTCGGAGCCGAAGCGGTCCACCATCCAGGAAACCATGTTGTGGATCGAGATATAGGCCGCCGTGGAGGGGCAGCCCGCCGACAACTCCTCGAAGATGATCGCGGCGTCGAGCCGGGTCAGGCCGGAGCCGCCATGTTCCTCGCCGACATAGATCCCGGCCAGACCGAGTTCCGCCGCCTTGCGGATCTCCTCGACCGGGAAGATTTCCTCCTCGTCCCAGCGCGCGGCGTTGGGCGTGAAATGCTCTGCGGTGAAGGCGCGGGCCATATCCTGGATCGCGCGCTGTTCCTCGTTGAGCTGAAAATCCATCCCTCGTCTCCCTCGCCCGTTTGTTTTTTGTCGAGCTTGCCTCACGGGCGGCGGATCATAGGGGCGCAAATTGTCGCGTTCAATGCCCGCGCCCCGGCTGCGACAAGCGGTGTCTTTTCACCGGACCGGCTCCGCTCTAACATCGGGTGCGAGAGAATCGCCCGCTGGTGACAAGAATAAGGCCGATATCAATGCCCCTCAACGGAACCGCCCCGCATGCCGCCGCAGAGCAGAGCAGCAAGAGCACGGCACCGGGTTTCCCGACCATCCGCATGCGCCGCAACCGGCAAACCGAATGGTCGCGCCGCCTCGTCGCCGAGAACCGCCTGTCGATCGACGATCTGATCTGGCCGGTCTTCGTACGGGTCGGCCACGGCCTCGAGGAGCCGGTCGCCTCCATGCCGGGCGTGATGCGCCATTCCGTCGACCGAATCGCGGAGGTGGTGGCCGAGGCGCGCGACCTCGGGATTCCGGCCGTCGCGCTCTTTCCCTTCACGGAACCGGAGCTTAAGGACGCGACCGGCAGCTATTCCGAGCGCGACGACAATCTCGTCTGCGAGGCCGTGCGCGCGATCAAGAAGGACGTGCCGGATATCGGCGTGATGTGCGACGTCGCGCTCGATCCCTATACCAGCCACGGCCATGACGGAGTGCTCGAGGACGACCGCATCCTGAACGACGAGAGCGTCGAGATCCTGGTCCGCCAAGCGCTGGCCCAGGCCCGCGCCGGCTGCGACATCATCGCGCCGTCCGACATGATGGACGGCCGTATCGGCGCGATCCGCCGGGCGCTCGACGAGAACGGCTTCCAGAACGTGCAGATCATGGCCTATTCGGCGAAATACGCCTCCGCCTTCTACGGCCCGTTCCGCGACGCGGTCGGCTCTTCCGGCACGCTCGGCAAGGCGAGCAAGTCGACCTACCAGATGGACCCGGCGAACAGCGACGAGGCGATCCGCGAACTGGCGCTGGACATCGCCGAAGGCGCCGACATGGTCATGGTGAAGCCGGGCATGCCCTATCTCGACATCGTACGCCGCGCGAAGGACACCTTCGCCATGCCGACCTACGCCTACCAGGTGAGCGGCGAATACGCGATGATCTCGGCCGCCGGCCTCAACGGCTGGATCGACCGCGACCGCGCCATGATGGAAAGCCTGCTCGGATTCAAACGCGCCGGCGCCGACGGGGTCCTGACCTATTTCGCCGTCGAGGTCGCGAAGCGGCTGAAGGCCGGATAGCCCACCTCCGGACCCGGAAAACAAAAGGCCCGCACCGGTCATCCGGCGCGGGCCTTTCTATGTAATCAGCTGCAGCCATCACACCATGGCAAAGATGCGCGCGGGGCCGCCGGTGCCACCCTTATGCTTCGGGGCGCCCACGACAAGTGTCGCTCCCGACGCCGGAACCTTGTCCAGGTTGGCGATGCATTCGATGCCGAACCGGCCGGTCGGAAGCCAGGCATAGTGGGTCGCGAAATCGCCGGACATGCCGTAGTCTAGAGAGAGCGTGTCCACGGCGATCGAGCTTGCTCCGGTCTCCTCCATCAGCAGCTTCACCGCCTCGACATGGAAGCCCGGATAGTGCTGCGCCTTTCCGTCGAAACCACGGAAGGCATCAGTATTCACCTTCCCACCCCAGCCGGAATGCATCGCGACGCAGGCATTTTCCGGAATGTCGCCATGTTTCGCCTTCCAGTC
Organism: Nisaea sediminum; assembly: GCF_014904705.1. Classification (NCBI taxonomy): domain Bacteria; kingdom Pseudomonadati; phylum Pseudomonadota; class Alphaproteobacteria; order Rhodospirillales; family Thalassobaculaceae; genus Nisaea; species Nisaea sediminum. The sequence continues at coordinate 553,366 of NZ_JACZCQ010000001.1, read as the reverse complement.
GCGAATGTCGTCCGGCGTGACCTGAGCGTCCGGGTTGTCCGCCGCGCGCGCCGCGATGTCGATCACACAAAGGGGCGCGACGAGGTTGGAGACCGGAATTTCGTCCACCGAGGTGCCGTCCGCCGAGAAGTGCAGCGGCGCGTCGATATGGGTGCCGGTGTGCTCATTCACCGTGTATTCGAACAGGTTGAACTTGTGCTCCGCGTAGTTGAATTTCTGCTCCATCGAAAACTGCGGCGCGCCAAAATAAGTCGGAAAGTCACGGTGCAGCGTGTGGGTCATGTCCTCGACACGATTGTGCCCCTTGGCCATCGCCGGAGGCGCCGAGACCGTCGCTCCCGCCACCGCGGCGACGCTCGCCATCGCGGCGGATTTGAAGAGCGCCCGGCGGGACAGCATCTTCTCCTTCACAGCGTTCATCACACAGATATCGCACATGGAAGCCTCCTTTTATTTTTTGCGGAATTAACTCTAATCACGGCGGCGGTTTTGCTGCAATGCAGCGAAAGTGCGTCAGCGGCGGATTCTAGAGCACGCCGGTTTCTTCGAGAAACCGCTCCGCCATCCTGAGATGCCAGCTGCCGCCATCGTGGAAGCCGACATGGCCGCCGTCGAGCGGCAGCAGCGGGGTCAGGCGCGGGTTGGCCGCCCAGTCAAAGTCGAGATAGATCCCGCCAGGGATCCAGGGATCGTTCAGCGCGTGGATGACCAGCGTCGGCACCGAGATCCCCCTCAGGAATCCCTTCGCCGAGCTTTTCGCGTAATAGTCCCGCGCGCCGTCGAAGCCGTTGCGGGCGGCGATATGCCGCTCGTCGAACTCGACCGTGGTGCGCGCGGTCCGGACTGCCGCCTGTTCGCTTGCCGAGAGCCCCGGCGTCGCCAGCGCCTCCTGCTTCATGCTCTTCAGCAGCCAGTTGTGATAGAGCCGGTTGCGCGGCTGGATGAAACGCTCGGAGGTCCGGGCGAGATCGATCGGCGCCGAAACCGAGATCGCCGCCGCGACCTGCGGCCGCGTCCGTTCGCCCAGATATTTCAGCATCATGTTGCCGCCGAGCGAGACGCCGTAGAGCACGAAGCGCTGGGCCACGCCGGTCGCCTGGAGCTGCGCCAGGACCGCATCGAGATCCGCGGTGCGCCCGGCATGATAGGAGCGCGTGCAATCCGCCCGCGTCGGTCCCGCACCGCGCAGGTTAAGGCGTAGGACGCGGAGCCCGGCAGAGACGAAATAGCGCGCCGCGTCGCGGACATGGAAACTGTCCTCGCAGCCGGTCAGGCCGTGAATGACGACCACGAGCGGGGCGCCTTCGAGCGGCGACGAGGGACGCTCGAGAACCGCGCTCAGTTTATCGCCGCTGCCGTCTTCCATCGGGAAGGTGAGCCGTTCCGAGCGGGCCGAACCGATCCGGGGCGTCCCGCCGACAAGGAAGCTCCTCAGGGTTTGCAAATGCGCGCCGACCCAAGGCATTGCCGCCCGGAAAGGCGGATAGGCCGGATTGTCAGGAAGCATCGGGCGCGTCGCCCTCCCCGTCTTCGACTTCGTCCTCGTCCTCCACCGGCTCGAACTGCATCAGCCATTCGTGCACGGCGGCGATCTGCGCCTCGTCCATCAGCGCCGGCGCATGGCCGCAGCCCTCGAATTCGATCAGGTCCGCCTTGGGACCCCGCTCCGTCATCTCCTCGGCGGTCTCCCGCGTCAGCAGATCCGAGTCCCCGCCGCGCAGGACCAGGGTCGGGCATTTGATGGCATCGTAGATCGCCCAGAGATCGACATCCTCGATCGGCCCGTCGAAGGCGTTTCCGATCGCCGGATCGTAGTGCATCCGGTAGGTCCCGTCCGGCTCGCGCACGACGCTGTGCTGGGTCATTTCCGACCAGTCCGCATCCGAGAGTTCGCCGAACCCGGCGAGGGTCTCTCGCAGATACGCCGCAGCCGCGTTGAGATTCTCGAAGACCGGCGGATCCTTCACGTATTCGCCGATCCGCTCCAGCGCTGCCTTCGGAATGAACGGGCCGACATCGTTCAGGATCAGCCGCTTGATCGGCCCGTCCTCGCGCGCCGCCAGAAGCATGCCGATGATGCCGCCCATCGAGGTCCCGAGCCATTCGACCTCGGTCAGGCCGCGATAGTTCAGCAGCCCGTCGGCATGGCGCAGATAGGTCTCGAAATTGTAACCGTCCTTGTTGGCGAGCCAGCCGCTCCGCCCGCGCCCAGCGACGTCGATCTCGATGCAGCGGATATCCCGGCTGACGATTCGCGCAAAGGCGTCGAAATCCCGGCCCTGGCGGGTCAGGCCGTGGGCGCAGATCAGGGTGCGCGGCAACTGGCGCCTGCCCCAGTCGGTGAAGGCGAGCCAGATCGTCCCGTGATCGTCCTTGAAGGGAAAGCTGCCCTGGTCCGGTCTCATTGAAACGCCTTTCAAATGCCTCGCGCCATCATCCCGAGCGGCCCAGCCGCGTCAAGTACGCAGCCCCTTGCCCCCCCTTTCCATACTGCTAAGGTCCGCCATCGCGTGAAGTGGGAGAGCTAACATGGCAAAGGTGCAGGTTGTTCACGTCGAGGAGCGGCACAAGGCCGACTGGCGCCGGCTTTTTGACGGCTACGGCGACGCCTGCAAGCTGCCGGTGACCGACGATACCGCTGAAGCGGTCTGGGGCTGGCTGATGGACCCGGCGCATGTTTTGCTCGGCCTGATCGCTGTGGATGGAAGCGGCCGGGCGATCGGCCTTGCCCATGTGCGCGCGATGCCGCGCCCCCTCTCGGGCTCGGAATGCGGCTTTCTTGACGATATCTTCGTCGCCCCGGAAGCGCGCGGTCAAGGCGTCTTCGAGGCGCTCTTCGCGGCCATGGACAAGATTGCCGAGGAAAAAGGCTGGCAAAGCGTGCGGTGGCAGACCCGGGAAGCCAATTACCGCGGACGCTCGGCCTACGACCGGGTCGCCGACAAGATGCCCTTCGTCCTTTACAAGCGTGACATGGCCTGAATGCTGCTGCGGATACCGCAAGGTGTCACGGAACGCTCCTTCCTGAGAGTGAGCGAGGGACATCTTGCCCGGCCCGTCTAGGCTGTTAATGTCCGGCGTCACGCAAAGCAGGAGAGCTAAAACATGGCTAAGAGCGACGTCCGGGTGGTTCCGGTGGCGGAGCGGCACAGGCAGGACTGGCGCCGCCTCTACGACGGCTATGCCGCCTTCTACAAGGTGCCGATGACCGATGAGATCGCGGACCGGGTCTGGGGCTGGCTGCACGATCCGGCGCATGTATTGAACTGCCTGGTCGCGGAGGATTCGGACGGAAAACCGATCGGCCTCGCCCATATCCGCGCCATGCCGCGCCCGCTCTCCGGCGCCGAATGCGGCTTCCTCGACGATCTCTTCGTCGATCCCGAGGCGCGCGGCAAGGGCGTGTTCGAGGCCCTGTTCGCGGCGATGGACGAGATGGCGCAGAAGAACGGCTGGCCGATGGTCCGCTGGCTGACCCAGGAGTTCAACTATCGCGGCCGTTCCGCCTATGACCGGATCGCGACCAAGACGCCCTTCATCCTCTACCAGCGCGACACGCCGAAGAGCTGATCCGCCGAACTCAACCGAACGGGAGAGAGACCGATGCCCTATACGATGATTATCGCGCTTGCCATCCACATCGTCTCGGCGGTGATCTGGGTCGGCGGCATGTTCTTCGCCTATTCCGTCCTCCGCCCGTCGATGGGCACGCTGGAACAGGCGCCGGACCGGCTGAGGCTCTGGCGCGCGGTCTTCGCCCGCTTCTTCCGCATCGTCATCGTCGAGATCGTGCTGCTGCTCGGCAGCGGCTACTGGATGGTGTTCATGGAATATGGCGGCTTCTCGGGGGTCGGCATCCATGTCCACATCATGAACCTGACCGGCTTCCTGATGATGGGCCTCTTCGGCCATCTCTGGTTCGCCGAATGGAGCAAGTTCCGCAAGGCGGTCGACGCCGGGGACTTCCCGGCGGCCGGAGGCCGGCTGAACCGCATCCGCATGATCGTCTTCACCAATCTCTGGCTCGGCTGGATCACCGTCCTCGTCGGCGCGACCGGCCGTTATTGGGGATGATCCACTTTCTCGGCACTCCGATCCGCCCTATCCCGCGGGAGCACCCGTCCTCTTGAGAGCGAGGAAATCTAGGACGCCGGCTGCGATCTCCCACCCCCAAAGAATGTATAACATTTAAATTATTTCTATTTTTTGTTGATCTCCTCCCTACGATCACCACAAGATAACAATCTGGAATGGTCGGTCGAGTTGGATCAAACCGGGCATGCGGCTGGGGGGAACTACTATGGGAACTCACACACAGGCAGTCTGTGCACGCAGCAGCCGATGCCGCATTGTTCTCTCAAGCCTTCGCCTGGTCCTCGTCACGAGTCTTCTGGCCGGTTGCGCCAGTCCGCACTTGCATGATCCGGCGCGGGAAAAGCAAACAACCGCCGCTGCTGAAGCGTTCGGCAAGATAGACACGAAAACCATCCTGGACACGGAGAGGGCATTCCTCGCCGAGCTGAAATCCAAGACGGACAAAGTCGTCGTCGAGAGAGTTCTGGCGGCCCGGGACGCCGTCCTCATGGAATGGATCGCCGGTTTCGAGGAACCCGGCAAACAATCCCTGTTATCCTGGGACTTAATGGGAACTTACATTGCGAGCCGATCTGAGCAGTTGGTCGGATCGGCCGCCACGTTCGACAACCTCAAGGTGCTTTCCGCCGCCGATTTCCGTCGGCAAATAGTCAACGCCGAACGCAGGCTGTTCACGGCTCAGAGCCAAGTCAATCTCATGGCGGCTAATTTTTTGAGAGCCGGCGGACAGGGAAAGGACATTTGCAAGTCTCTCGACAATCCGGACATGAGCAAGGTTCCAGAGTCGAAAAAAGCGGAAGCGAATGGCGCTATCATCCTTCTCCGATCGTACTGCCCTTCCCTGAAAAAGGCGAAAGAGGAATGGGAGGCGCTGGCCGAAGTCAGCAATCTGGATACGGTTAAGAGTGGCGATATCTCTGAAGCTAACGCCAGGATCGAATCAACAAAGACTCTCCTGAAAGTGCAGAGCGGGATCGCCAAGGCCGCTGCCGACGAGCTTAAGAAGAGAAAGGCGCATTACGAGTGCTTGCTGAAGGCGGCGGAGACAAGCTCCGGTCTCGAGACGGAGATTGCAAATGCACAATCGCTGATTGCCGCTTTCATGGATTTCCTTGAGGGCAAGCCGTTGCCCGAAGAGAAGAAAGCCGAAACCGACAAAGAAGAAGCCGACAAAGAAAAAGAAGAATCAAAGGCGCCAAAGTGTGAAAAGCCTGATCTGGCACTTCCCACGCTTGAAAAATTGGCCGAGAAAGCCGGCATCGATACCGGCACTCTGAACGACGCGAGGAAAGGACTCGATGGCGTATTGGAGTTCGCCGCCATCAAGGACGACGCGTTCAAGACCGCAATTAGCGAGTTCCGGAGCGGAACGGCGTTGGAGCTTTTCGAGGCGATCGCGGATCCGTCGAAAACTCCGGACGACAAGAACGCCAAGATTCTGCTCACCGTTTTCCGCGCGGTTATGAAAATCCAGGAGATCGCCGCCGAGAGTGACCCGGCGTCGAATGCGGATATCGCGCTGGTTTCCTACGCTTATCAGCAATTCAAGGCGGATACGGCGAAGTTCAGCGAAACCGCGCTGAAGAAGCTTCTTGCACTCTACAATTTGCGCCGCGACGCCTTGGTGCGTGAAGTCGTCCACCTCAAACGGGCGAAGGAATTATTGGCCAAGATCCCCGAAGAAGCCGGCAATTACGATGCCTTGGTTACCAAGAGCCCGAATTCCACGTCGGCACGCAATGCAGTCTATGGCTTGACCGAACTGAAAGAGTCCTGGGACGTCGGGCGTCTGCCGGATCAATTGTCGCGCTATCGCGAACTGCAGATCGTTCGCGAACGCAACCTCGAACTTGACGGCGCCGCCTTTGCCGCGCGGGTCGACTTGCTCAGGCCGATTGTCTCGCAGCTCAAGGTTTACGGAGAATCGGGCATCAAAACCGCCGATATCGCCCGCCTCGTTCAGGCTGTCGGCCTGATCGTGACCGCCTATGGAGTGAATGACTGATGCGATATTCTGCAAAAAAGATGATCACGTCCGTCGCCTTGCTTCTCGGCCTCTCGGCTTGCGAGACACCTGTTGAGGTGAACGCTGCACTGGATACGGGGATCAAAGAAGTGACGTCCATTAAGTCGGAGCTTGGAACCTTCGTCACATCGCGGAACGCGATGCGCGATGACTCCGAAGACACGCTCAGAAGTCTCGAGGGAACCGCGCAAACACTGCGTGAGAACGAGGTTCGGTTGCGGCGGAATTGGGCGCTCACCGGAGGCGATCGCGATACGGGCCTGAAGACAATGGACATTCATAAACAAGGTGACGATAGGCTCCGCGACGATCCGTTCGGACAGAAGCCGGCGGCCACCGGTTTAGGCGAGCCTGGCAAGACGTTCGCGAAGTTGAAGGTCGATGCCGCTCCCTACGATGAGATTCTCAAACAATATCTGAAGGTGCGCGAAGGCCGCAGCGGCCGGGAGACTCTGAAGTTTTTCGGCAAATTCGCCAAGGATGTCGCGGACGATGTCAAAGCGCTTCAGGAGGCCAAGTCCGAGGTCTCGCCGGCACCGGTGGCACCCAAGAGTACAAGTGAGAAATAACGTTACCCCTTATCGCCCTGACGACGGAGAAGACAAATGCCCGATGACCAGGGTTTCCTGACCGACGACGAGATCGCCAGCCTTCCCGAAATGTACAAAGCGTTCCACGCCCTCGGCCGCAAGCTGCAAAGCCTCCAGATCGCATTGGAAAAAGCCTCTACGCAAACCGAGCGCCAGGATATTCTTCTACGGATGGAACAAATCGATATACGTCAGCGCCAAATCTCCGAAGGCGAGGCCTTCACGCCCCCGACCGACCAGCATGTCAAGGATATCCGGGAAGCGGTCCGGAATCTGGTCCAACTGAACGCACAGAACGCGACCGCTCAAGTTATTCTGTCGACATCGATCGAGATCGCCGAAATGACCGTCGGGAATGGCCCGCTAGCCGCCGCCTGACCCGCGCGACCGGCGGTCGAATTCACACGATGTCCCAATCGACGAAACCCGACGGGAATTGGCGCTGTCAGTTGCCACCCCTGTTCGCGGCCCTGATCATAGTGATGGCCGTCTCGATCGCCAGCGCTTTCGGGCCTGCTCCTTTTTCCTGCCCCGGCAGCGAGCCCTGTGGAAACGAAGGCGCTCCGATCACCTTGGAGGGTTCGCTCGCGGCAACACACGCCGACCTCGTCAGAATCACCAGAGCCAAAAAGGAGGAGATGCCCGCCAGCAAAAAATTGGAATTGGCCGAATGGCGAACCATCGGTGCCGCGCGACAATCGGCAGGAAAGGCGAAATGGTTCACCGCGTATGTATTGTTGCTCGTCGTCAGCGTGGTCGCAATGTTCGGCGCGATTTGGGTGATCGTGGTCGCCGTCGAAGACATGACGGGCAATGGCGCACGTCGGTTCCTCCGCGAGGCAACAGCGCATCTGTGCTTCGCGGCCATACTAACGGCAGTCAGTGGGCTCATCGCTTTCAACATTACATCGAATATATCGACGATCTTGCACCTAAATCTTCCTACGTTGAAAGAACAGGTCCTGAAGCCCTACGAACAGTCCTTGCCCGACATTGGAACGAAGCTGGAATGGGCCGGATTGCTCGTCTGGATCGCGCTCTTGACCTTGATCATGGCAGCGGCTGCAACGCTCTTGGATCATCCAGGGAGGAAATCAGCATTCGACGCGGGCAAGATCGACTTGACCGACGAGAACGCGGCTAGCGAGCTGAGTCCCGAGCGAACAATCTATATCCAGTACCTTGTTCGTTCTTTCGAGCGCGTTCGGGTCGCAGTCTATCTGGCATCGATCCTACTGGGCGTCGCAACCTATCACTATAAAGCTTTGCTCAGCTGGCCCACTTACTTGCTATCCGAGCAAAAAAAGTTCGTCGGAGGTATCGGCGGCGTCAATCCGATCAGCGCAGCGAGCTCCAACGTCACCGAAGCGATGACAGGTCGTATCGGCGAATTGTCGCTGGGATATGGGGTCGTTTTCTCGATGGTCTTGATCGTCGTCTTGGTTCCGAATGTCCTCATCCTGCGAAAACGGGCATGGAAACTGGTGCGCACCATGTATCCGGACGACAGTACCTCGAAGCAGGAAGAGGTCCTGAAAGAAAACAAACTGACGATCTCCGCGAGTGCTCAGTTCGCCCAGGTGACGGCCTTGCTCGCGCCGACCGCCGTGCCGGCGTTCATGAGCACAATCGGCTCGACATTGCCGTTCTAGCGACTGCTGCGAAACATAGGAGAGACAGGATTCCGGCCCATGACGGACTCGGGATACGGTTCCCGAGAACATCCAGGTCCCAATTCAAGATACGCTGGGTCAAAGCCAAAGGCCGCACGGGCGGCAAATGCGAAACTTCAATGGTGCTTAATTCGCAATGCGGCGCTCCTTGCTCCGTGTCGATCCATATTTTACAAAGGCGGCCCCTGAAAAAGGCAGACGAACGACAAGGAAAAAGCGCATGGCAGCGTCAGGAGGTCCCCTTTCCGGGGTGACGGTGGTCGATCTCTCGCGGATCCTCGCGGGACCCTATTGCACGATGATGATGGCCGAGCTCGGCGCCCGGGTGATCAAGGTGGAGACGCCGGAGACCGGCGACGACGCGCGCCATTACGGCCCCTTCATCAACGGCAAGTCGGCCTATTTCCAGTCCGTCAACCGGGGCAAGGAAAGCATCGCGCTGAACCTGAAGGACGAGGGCGACAAGGCGATCCTCGACAAGCTGCTGGAGAAGGCCGACATCATCGTCGAGAACTTCCGGCCCGGCACCATGGAGAAGCTCGGCTTCGGCTGGGAGCGGCTGCACGAGAAGTTCCCGAAGCTGATCTATGTCTCCGCCTCCGGCTTCGGCCATTCCGGCCCGGACATGTACCGCCCGGCCTATGACATGGTCGTGCAGGGCATGGGCGGCATCATGAGCATCACCGGCCACGAGGGCGCGCCGCCGACCCGCATCGGCACCTCGATCGGCGATATCGGCTCCGGCCTCTATGCCGCGATCGGCGCCATGTCCGCCCTGGTCCACCGCGGCGCCACCGGCGAGGCGACGAAGGTCGACATCTCGATGTTCGACTGCCAGCTCGCGCTGCTGGAGAACGCCATCATGCGCTATTTCGTCTCCGGCACCGCGCCGGGACCGCTCGGCGCCCGGCATCCCTCGATCACGCCCTTCGAGGCTTTCGAGACCGAGGACGGCTACATCATCATCGCCGCCGGCAATGACGGCCTGTTCCACAAGATGGCGGACGCCCTCGGCAAGCCCGGCTGGAAGACCGACGACCGTTACACGACGAACGATCTCCGGGCGCAGCATCAGGCCTATCTGAAGGTCGAGATCGAGGCGATCCTCGGTACCAACACGACAGCCCATTGGGGCAAGATCCTGGACGATGCCGGCGTGCCGAATGGCCCGATCAACAATGTCGGCCAGGCGGCGGAACATCCGCAGGCGGCCGCCCGCAACATGATCGTCGATGTCGAGGACCCGGTCACCGGGCCGATGAAGATCGTCGGCAACCCGATCAAGCTGACTGCATTCGACGACCCGAACACCCGCGTGCCCGCGCCGAACCTGGATCAGGACCGCGAACGCATTCTGAAGGAGCTGGGACTATGAACCTGATGCGCAACGAGCTCGATTTCTCGAGCGAACCGCCGCTGACTCCGAACACCGATCCCTACGCGCTGGCGAAGGCGCTATCGGGCCGCCACTTGATCGGCGGCAAGCTGGTCCCGGCGCAATCCGGAAAGAGCTTCGAGGTCATCGATCCGGCGACCGGCACCGTCATCGGCTACGGCGCCGAGGGCGACGCCGAGGACGTGAACGCGGCTGTCGAGAATGCCGCCGCCGCGCAGAAGAGCTGGGGCAAGATGCGCGCCCGCGACCGCGGTGCGCTGATCCACAAATGCGGCGAGGTCCTGATGGACCATGTCGAGGAACTCGGACGCCTGATCGCGCTCGAGACCGGCAAGGCGCTGCGCACGGAAAGCCGCGTCGAGGCCTCGATCCTCGCCGACGCCTTCCTTTTCCATGCCGGCCTCGCCTCCGAACTGAAGGGTGAGACCGTCCCGCACCATCCGGACATGCTCACCATCACCGTGCGCGAGCCGATCGGCGTGGTCGGTGCGATCATTCCGTGGAACGTGCCGCTGCTGCTGATGGCGTTGAAGATCGCCCCAGCTCTGGTCGCGGGCAATACGGTGGTGGTGAAGTCCGCCGAGGAAGCGCCGCTGACCGTGCTGCGCGTCTGCCAGATCCTCGCCTCGGTGCTGCCGGCCGGCTGCTTCAACATGCTCTCCGGCTTCGGCCCGGAATGCGGCGCCCCGCTGGTCGCCCATCCGAAGGTCGGTAAGGTGACCTTCACCGGCTCCGTCGAGACCGGCAAGATCGTCTACAAGACCGCGGCCGAGAAGCTGATCCCGGTGACGCTGGAGCTCGGCGGCAAGAGCCCGATGATCGTCATGAAGGATGCCGACATCGATAAGGCGATCGGCGGCGCCGTGACCGGCATGCGCTTCACCCGCCAGGGCCAGAGCTGCACCGCGGCGAGCCGCATGTTCGTCCATGCCGACGTGCATGACGAATTCGTCGCCAAGCTGCGCGAGAAGGTCGACGCCATGGTGATGGGCGACCCACTCGACGAGAAGACCGATATCGGCACCATCATCTCGCCGGAGCAGTTCGCCAAGGTGAAGGCCTATATCGATCACGGCAAGGGCGAGAAAGGCGCGGAAGCGGTCGAATGTTCCGCCATGCCGACCGATCCGAAATTCAAGGACGGCCTCTTCGTCCGTCCGGTCGTCTTCCTCGGCATGACCAACGACAGCAAGCTCGCCCGCGAGGAGATCTTCGGCCCGGTCACCTGTGTCCTCAAATGGACCGACGAGGAGGAAGTGCTGGCCGCCGCAAACGACAGCGACTACGGCCTGGCCGCGACGGTCTGGACCAACGACCTTAAGGCCGCGCTGAATTTCACCGAGAAGCTGGAAGCCGGCTTCGTGCAGGTGAACCAGAACCTCGTGGTGCAGCCGGGTCTCTCCTATGGCGGCATCAAGCAGTCCGGCATCGGCAAGGAAGCCACGCTGGAAGCGATGCTGGAGCATTTCACCAAGAAGAAGACCATCATCTTCAACAAGACCTGATCGCCTCGGCGATCCACGTCCGGGACCGAGGGGAAGCCGATGCCGGGATGGGGTAAACGTCTGGCCGTCGGCTTCGTCCTCGCGGTCCTCGGTGTCAATTTCGCGGCCGCCGGACTGCTGGTCTGGCTCGGCGGCTCGGTGCCGCAGATTGAGGGGGAAAAGCGCCTCTCCGGTCTCGCGGGACCGGTCGAGATCCACCGTGACGATGCCGGCGTGCCGCTGATCCGTGCAGGTTCACTCGAGGACGGATTTTTTGCCCTCGGCTTCGCCCATGCCCAGGACCGGCTCTGGCAAATGGAGTCGATGCGGCGCATCGGCGCCGGTCGCTTCGCGGAAATCGTCGGAAACCTCTCGGAATCCCTCGGCGAGCAGGTCTTTCCCTTCGACCGTTTCACCCGCGGTCTCGCCTTCTACCGCCGCGCCGAGGCAGTCTACGAGCGCGCCTCGCCAGAAATGAAGGTGGCCCTCGACCGCTATGCGGACGGGGTGAACGCCTATCTCGCCACCCGCGAAGGCCCGCTACCGCCGGAATTCGTCGCCCTCTTCCACGAACCCGAGCCCTGGCGCCCGGCGGACAGCCTCGTCTGGCAGCAGCTCATGGCGTTTCAGCTCGGCAGCAACTGGCCGGACGAACTGACGCGCCTGAGCATGGCCGAGGCCGGGCTCGGGCCCGAGCAGATCGCTTTTCTCTTCCAGCAGGCGGGCGAATTGCTGGAGCCCGAGACCGGGATCAAGCAGGGCCTGATCGCCCCGGACATGCTCGATCGCGCCGCCCGCTTCGCCGCCGCGCTGCCGGACGCCCTCGCGCCGCAGGGCGCCTCGAACGCCTGGGCCATCGCCGGCACACGGACCGAAAGCGGCAAACCGCTGCTCGCAAGCGACCCGCATCTCCGGCTGACCAACCCGAACCTCTGGTACCTCGTCCGCATCGAGACCCCGGACGGGGTGCGCGCGGGCGGAACCGTTCCCGGCGTGCCGTTCCTCGTCCTCGGCCATAACGGACATATCGCCTGGGGCTTCACGACGCCGCATGCAGACAGCCAGGACCTCTTTATCGAGCAGATCGACCCCGACGATCCCGCGCGGTATCTCGGGCCGGACGGTCCCCTCTCTTTCGAGACACGGGAAGAGCGTTTCAGGATCGGCTCGAAGGAGATCACAGAGACTTTCCGCGCGACCCGCCACGGCCCGGTCATCTCCGATATCTGGGCGCCGGCCGCTCGCACCGACGACAAGGCGGTCCTCGCCCTCGCCGCTCCCTCTTTCGCCGGCGACGATAGGACCGCGGAGGCCTTTCTCGCGCTCTCCAGCGCAAGGTCGGTTCCGGACGCACTGGATATTCTCTCCGATTTTTCCAGTCCGGCGCAGAACGTCACGCTCGCGGATACGGACGGGAACATTGCCCTGATGCTCGCCGGCCGCATCCCGGAGCGGCTGGAAAGCGACGGTTTCACGCCGGCGGACGGGACGGGCACAGACGGAGACTGGGCCGGCTGGATCGACCGGTCCCGCCTGCCGCTGATCCTGAACCCGGAAGAGGGTTTCGTTATCCAGGCCAATGACCGGATCCCGCCGCGGGACCCGGATCTCGACCTCGGCCGCGAGTTCGAGGCCCCGTTCCGTGCAGAGCGGATCCGTTCCGTGATCGAGACGATGGAACCGAAAGCCAGCCCGCGCATGCAGCGCGATCTGCAGATGGACACGCTATCCCTGGATATGCCGCTGATGCTGGGGCTGCTGCTTCCGCGTCTGAAGCCTTCCGCACTCGGTGCGCCCGCCGCCGAAGCGGTCGAACGGCTCCGGAGCTGGGACGGACGCATGGATCGCAACAGCCCCGAGGCGACGATCTACACGCTCTGGACGTCGCTGCTACACCGGGAGATCTTCGGCGACGAGCTTGGGCACCTGATCGGGGAGTACCGCCGGGTGCGCCCGCACATGTTCGCCTCGGTCCTGATAGAGGCACCGGAATGGTGCGACGATATTCGCACCGACGTGGTCGAACCTTGCGAGAGTGCGCTCCGCGAGAGTCTGGAGGAGGCCGTCGCCCGTCTGTCGGCGAAGTTCGGGGCCGATCAAACCGGCTGGCTTTGGGGGAAAACACATACCGCCGAGTTCCGGCATCTGCTCTGGTCCCGCGTCCCGCTCCTGCGCGATCTGCTCGGCGCAAGTCCGGCGACGGACGGCGGCGACTATTCGGTCAACCGGGGGAGCCCGAGCCAAAGGATCTCGGACGGGGATTTCAGCTTTCCGCATGTCCACGGCGCCGGTTTCCGCGCGGTCTACGATCTCTCGGATCTAGACGCCTCAGGTTTCAGCATCGCCTTCGGGCAATCCGGCAATCCGTTTTCGGAGCATTATCAGGATCTGGCAACGCCCTGGGCGGACGGCGTATATCGCGCGCTGGGACCAACGCCGTCCCAAGGCGGGCGGACGCTGATCCTCAGGCCGGAATAGCGACCCTCGGATCAGAAGCGCAGCCGCGCGCCAAGCATGAAGTTCTGCGCGAAACCGGAAACGTCATCCTGCGAGCGAAGCCGTGGCTCCGCATGACCGGTATAAAAGGCGCGATACTCGGTGAAGAAATCCCAGTTCTCGTTGATCGAATAGGACGCGCCGAAACCGAGTTCGAGGGCTGGCGACATCTCGTCCTGTCGATCGAGCCCGGTGCCGTAGGCGAATCCCAGTCCCGCGATCATGTGAGGGCGCACGCCGCTGTCCCCGAGAGTATCGAAGGCGTGATCAAAATAGATCGAGAGGACATCGCCATTGCCATACGGATCAGGACCACGCCCGAGGCCTATCTGGCCCGTCGGGGCGCCGAGATCCGAATAGCGGAAGGAAAAGGTATAGCGCTCGCCGGCCCGGAATTCGTCGAGGCCGCGGCGGTCCCGTGCATTGGACTCGAATGCGGAATCGGTCTCAACCAGCCCGTTGCGGTCGGTCTCGGCACCAAGGAAATACCAGGATCTCTGGGACTGTTTGCCTGCCTCAGGCGTCATTCCCTGGGAAAAGGACGGAGTCGTCCATACCCCGATCGCGAGGCTCAACACGGCAGGCATCACAATACGGTCAAGGCAGGACATTTCTAGTCCCTCCAACAACACTGCGTTCCCGGTGAGTCCCTTACTTCTCCCGTGAACGGCGCTGAATCTCGCCTCCCCGCTTGCTCGGACTCTTAGCATGCTCTAGCAAATGCGGGAATTCAAATCGGCGTCACGTGAATAGGACTCGGTGGTCCGAACGGCACGCAAGATCGGGGCCACGCCATCAGGAGCAGCGACATGGGCCTACCCGTCTCCTTCGAAGACATTGAAAAAGCGGCGGAAAGCCTTTCAGGAAAAATCCTGCGGACACCGGCGATCGCGGCTCCTGCCCTTGGCGACGCGCTCGGCGTCGACCTCTCGCTGAAACTGGAGAACCTGCAGCGCACCGGCTCCTTCAAGGCCCGCGGCGCCTATGTGAAGCTCGCGAGCCTTTCAGAGGCGGAGCGCGCGCGCGGCGTCATCGCCATGTCGGCCGGCAACCATGCCCAAGGCGTCGCCTATCATGCCACGCAGCTCGGCATCCGCTCGACCATCGTGATGCCTGCCGCCACGCCCTTCACCAAGGTGGAAAAGACCCGCAATTTCGGCGCAAACGTCGTGCAGTACGGCGCAACGCTCGCCGAAAGCCGCGAAAAGGTCGAGGAACTGATTACCGAACACGGCTATATCCTGATCCATCCCTATGACGATCCCCTCATCATCGCCGGACAGGGCACCGCCGGGCTCGAGCTGATGCGCGACATGCCGGATCTCGACACACTCGTGGTGCCGATCGGCGGCGGCGGCCTGATCTCCGGTATCGCCGTCGCGGCCAAGCATTTCAATCCCGGGATCGAGATCGTCGGCGTGCAGACGGAACAGTTTCCCTCGATGTACGAGGCCCTGCGCGGCCTGCCGCCGAGCTCCGGCGGCGAGACCCTGGCCGAGGGCATCGCGGTGAAGACCCCCGGGAAACTGACGACCGAGATCTGCCGTGCCCTCGTCGAGGATATCATCCTTGTCGGCGAGGTGGAGATCGAACGTGCGGTGAACGGCTGCGCCGAACACCAGAACCTCGTCGCCGAGGGCGCGGGCGCTGCCGGGATCGCGGCCATTTTGAAGGCGCCGGAACGCTTCCGGGGACGCAAGGTCGGGACGGTCATCTGCGGCGGGAACATCGATCAGCGGATGTTGGCGACGGTTCTGCTGCGCGGCCTCTCACGCCACGGCCGCCTTGCCCGACTGCGCATCGACATCTCGGACCAGCCGGGCACCCTCGCCCGGGTCGCCGGCGTGATCGGCGAGGCGAAAGCGAACATCGTCGAGGTCCACCATCAGCGCATGTTCCAGGACGTGCCGATCAAGAAGGCCGAGCTGGAAGTGCTGATCGAGACCCGCAATCCGGACCATGTGCTGGAAATCGTCGCCGCGCTGAATGCCGCCGGGTTGAAAACCCGGGTGATGAGCAACATGGCGATGGAACAGGCACCGCTCTGACTCTAGCCGAGGGTCTGGTAGGCCCCTCTGTAATAGAGCAGCGGCTCGGCGTCCGCGGCGACTGGACCGAGGCGCTCTACCCGTCCAACCAGGATCGAGTGATCGCCGCCGTCATGCACCGCACGCAGACGGCAATCGATCGCGGCAAGCACACCATCGAGGACAGGCGCACCGGTCACCCAGGTCTTGTAGGGCACGCCCTCGAACCGGTCACCAACCTCGGAGCTGAAGCGGACGGAAAGATCCGCCTGGCTCGCCGAAAGGATGTTCACGGCAAAGCCTGTACCGCTGACGAACGCTTCGTGGCAGGCGGCGTCACGGCCAAGACAGACCAGCACAAGCGGTGGATCGAGCGAGACCGAGGAAAAGGAACTTGCGGTAAACCCGGCATATCCGCCGTCGCCCGCCGTAGTCACGACGGTGACGCCGCTGGCAAATCGTCCCATGACGTCGCGGAACTGTTCGGCGCTTATGGACATTGCGGTCCCCGTTCCCGGTACTGTGCATTGCGGCGCCAGCGGTTCCCCGTAGCCGCGCGACTCCCATGTGGTGACATTGCGCAATCCGTACCGTAAATCAAATGTTTACCCCTTGATGTTTACAAAATACCGAAATTTGAGAGATATTATGCGTTGGTGTTTCTCGATATACGTTCAGGCAACGTAACCGCGCGGAGAATCAGATGCTGGTGATCATCGGATGGATTGTCGTCACCGCCTGCGTCATCGGCGGCTACATGGCCATGGGCGGCAAGCTCGGCCCGCTCTGGCAGCCGTTCGAACTCGTCATCATTGGCGGCGCGGGTGTCGGTGCGTTCATCGTCGCCAACCCGAAACATGTGCTGGGCCAGGCCGGGCGCGGGTTCAGTGCCGCGCTCAAAGGCCCTAAATACAACAAGGACGATTACCTCGAACTGCTCAGCCTGATGTACGCGATCTTCAAGCTCGCGAAGACAAAGGGCATGCTCGCGATCGAATCCCATATCGAGAGACCGGAGGAGAGTTCGCTCTTCCAGGCCTTTCCAAAGTTTTCCTCCGACCATCACGCGCTCGAGTTCCTCTGCGACTATCTGCGGATGATGACGCTCGGTACCGACAACCCGCACGAACTTGCCGACCTGCTCGACGAGGAACTGGAGACCCACCACTCTGAGGATGCGGCGGTCATGGGAGCGTTCCAGACCATGGGCGACGGCTTCCCGGCGCTCGGCATCGTCGCGGCGGTGCTCGGTGTGATCAAGACCATGAGTTCGATCACCGAACCGCCCGAAGTGCTCGGCAAGCTCATCGGCGGCGCGCTCGTCGGAACCTTTCTCGGTATTCTCCTGTCCTACGGATTCGTTAGCCCGCTGGCGGCAACGATGGGGCAGACCTTCAATGCCGACTCGAAATACATGGGCTGCATCAAGGCGGGGCTGCTTGCCCACGTCTCCGGTTATGCCCCGGCCGTGTCGGTCGAATTCGCCCGCAAGACCCTGATGTCCAAGGACCGTCCGTCCTTCTTCGAAGTCGAGGAGGCTGTCGCAGCCTTGCCGCCGGTCTAAAACAGACCGATATGGGCATGCAGAACGCAATCAGAGCGGCCTGGCGTAATGCCGGTCGCCTGCCAATCGGGAATACGAGAGCTTGGACAACCACGCCACGATAGTCATCAAGAAGGTCAAGAAGGGCGGCCATGGCGGACACCATGGCGGCGCCTGGAAGGTGGCCTATGCCGACTTCGTGACCGCGATGATGGCCTTCTTCCTGCTTCTCTGGTTGCTGAACGCGACCACCGAAGAGCAGAAAATGGGCATTTCCAACTATTTCGACCCGACTGCCATCTCGCGTTCGACGCGAAGCGGTTCCGGCGGCGTTCTCGGCGGCACCTCGATCACCGTGCCGGGCGCACTGAAATCCGCCTCCTCCCCGCCGATGATCTCGACCCCGCAGGTGGCCCGCCCCCAGGCGGAGCGGACCGAGAGCCTCGATGCCGACTCCGACGATCCCGAGAACATCGAATCCCGCCTTGGCAGCGACGACGACGCCGAGGGCCTGATCAGCGCCGAGGATCTGGAAAAACTGCTCGAGGAACGCGAGGCGGCCCAGTTCAAGGCGGCCGAACAGATGCTGCGCCAGGCGATCGAACAGTCGGAAGACCCCGAGGTCAAGAAGATGGTCGAGGATGGCGGTCTGCAGATCGACCAGTCTCCGGAAGGCCTCCGTATCCAGCTGCTCGATCAGGAAAAGACTGCCCTCTTCCCGCTCGGTAGCGCCGATATGTTCGAGCAGACCCGCAAGCTGCTCGCCAAGGTTTCCGAGATCATCTCGAAGCTTCCGAACAAGATCAAGATCTCGGGCCATACCGACTCGCGGCCGTTCCCGCCGGGTGCGACCTACACCAACTGGGAGCTTTCCGCCGACCGTGCGCTCTCCAGCCGCCGCGCCCTGATCGCCAACGGCATCCCGCAGGAGCGCGTGGCCCAGGTCGTCGGCATGGCGGACACCGATCCGATCGAGCCGAACGACCCGACCGCTCCCAGCAACCGGCGGATCAGCATCGTTCTGCTGAGGACGGACTTCAGCGATCAGGCCGCAAGTGCCGCCGCGGCAGGCCAGCAACAGCGGGAGCCGGCCGTGCAGCCGACCGAGACCACCCTGCCCACAATTCTGCCCGATAACGGTTCGGCCCTTCCGCCGGTCAGATCCGGAGGCTAACCTTTAGCCGATGTTCAATAATCTCAGAGCCCGCCCGCTGGCGTTCTTTCATACGCTGCCGATGCCCTGCCCCTACCTGCCGGGCAAGACGGAGCGACGCCTGATCGCCGACATTTCGAGCCGGCGGGGCCAGCACGCGCACGACTCCCTGGCCAAGGCAGGGTTCCGCCGCACCCAGCACCTGACTTACCGACCGGCCTGCCCCGGCTGCAACGCCTGCCATCCGGTTCGGGTCCGAACAGCCGATTTCCACTGGTCGCGCACCTTCCGCAAGCTGCTGAAGCGCAACGCGGACCTGACGGCGCGCCCGGTCCAGGCCATCGCCACGCGCGAACAGTATGCCCTCTTCCGTGCCTACCAGCAGGGCCGGCACGGCGACGGCGAGATGGCGATGATGGATTTTGCCGATTATGCGGAAATGATCGAGCGTTCGCCGATCGAGACCTATCTGATCGAGTACCGCGACGAAGCCCAGAAGCTTTTGGCGATCATGCTGGTGGACGAGCAGGCGGACGGTCTCTCCGCCGTCTACAGCTATTTCGACACGGCAGATCCGACGCGCGGCTTCGGCACCTTCATGGTGCTGGATATGATCCAGCGGGCAGCCGAACGCGGGCTCGACTATGTCTATCTCGGCTACTGGATCCCGGACTGCCGCAAGATGGCCTACAAGACGAAATACCGGCCTTACGAGCTGCTGACACCGAAGGGCTGGGTCGAGGCGAAGCCAGCCGACTAGGCCGAAGGTCCTGCGAACTTTTTCTTCATATCGACGATGAAATGCCCCGGGCGCTTCGGGTTTTCCCGCTCAGCCGTTATCGCGTAGCCGCGGCGGCGATAGAGCTCGATGTTCCGGATCATTTTCCGGTTCGTGTAGAGTGTGATCGCCGCGAAGCCTCTCGAAATTCCCTCGCGTTCGGCGAAATCCAGCATCAGGTGTCCGAGCCCCCGTCCCTGGAAAGCCGGGTCCACGGCGACATTGAAGATGCCCCATGCGCCGGGTTCGAGTTCCATCTCGATCAGTGCCGGAATTGCCCCGTCCTCGTTCTCCGCAAGCCATGTCAGGCCGGCGGAGACGTATTCCGCGTGATCCGCCGTCACGGGAAACGGCGGATAGCCGAGTATTTCTGCCCAGGGACGATAGGAAAGTTCAGTCAGTTCGGCGATGCGCCGCAGGTCGCCCGGGACTGCCGGACGGACCTTCGGCATCCCCTCCGCGCTCACGTAAATCGCGCGGGACGCGGGAATCCGGTCGGCGGCATCTTGCCGGCGCCGGCCCGTTTGCCGCGCCAGGTGGTGAGATCCGTCTCTGTCCGCGTCCGGCCGCCCTGCAGGGACCAGGAGAGCCCCTCCTCCGCCTTGAGGAAGGTGATGTCGCCGAGCTTGCCATCGCGATAGCGCTGCAGGATCACGCCCTTGCCGCGCGCCATTTCCGGGACCTCGGCGGTCTCGAACACGAGCAGCTTGCGATTGGTGCCCACCACGGCGATCAGATCGCCCGCGACCGGCAGGCAGACCTGCGCCTTCGCGCCGCTGCCCGGACTGAGCACCTGCTTGCCCGCCTTCTTCTGGGCGATCACGTCGTCACTGTTGACGATGAAGCCGCGTCCATCCGTGGAGGCGAGAAGCAGGCGCTGTCCCTGGCGGTGAGGCAGGATGGCGACGATATCCTCCTCGTTGCCGAGATCGATCATGAGCCGGAGCGGTTCGCCATGACCGCGGCCCTTCGGCAGCTTGTCGGCGGCGATGGTGAAGAAACGTCCGTCGCTGGCGAAGATCAGGATCTTGTCAGTGGTCTCGGCGCGGACCAGGAACTTGCCCTCGTCGCCTTCCTTGAACTTCAGGTCGCTGTCGTCCGCGATATGGCCCTTCATCGCCCGGACCCAGCCCTTGTCGGAGCAGATGACCGTGATCGGCTCGCGCTCGACCATGGCCTCCATCGGGATCACCACATCAGCCGGCGGCGCGCCGACCTCGGTCCGGCGGCGGCCGAGTTCCGTCGATTTGGCGAAGGTCCGGCGAATCTCGGAAATCTCGCCGGAAACCGCCTTCCAGCGAAGTCCCTCGTCGCCGAGCAGCGTCTCGATCTCCGCCTTCTCCGCCGTCAGCTCCTCGAATTCCTTGCGGATCTCGATCTCTTCCAGCTTGCGCAGACTGCGCAGGCGCATATTGAGAATCGCCTCGGCCTGACGCTCGGTCAGCTCGAAGCGCCGGATCATCTCCTCCTTGGGATGATCCTCCTCTCGGATGATGCGGATCACCTCGTCGATATTGAGGAAGGCGATCAGGTAACCGCCAAGCACCTCGAGACGGTCCTCGATCTTGCCCAGCCGGTGCTTCGAGCGCCGCACCAGCACCTCGTGCCGGTGATCGAGGAACGCCCTCAGCGTCTCCGGCAGGGACATGACCCGCGGCGTCTGGTCGGCGTCGAGCACGTTCAGGTTCAGGCTGAACTTGATCTCGAGATCGGTCTGCCGGTAGAGGCTCTCCATCAGCACTTCGGGATCGACGTTGCGGCTCTTCGGCTCCAGCACGATGCGCACGTCGGCTGCGGATTCGTCGAGGATGTCCCCCAGCATGGTGAGCTTGCGGGCCTGCAGCAGTTCCGCGATACGTTCGATCAGGCGGGACTTCTGCACCTGGTAGGGGATCTCGGTGATGACGATCTGCCAGGTGCCGTTCTTCAGCGGCTCGACCTCGTACTTGGCACGCAGCCGGAAGCTGCCGCGGCCGGTCCGGTAGGCCTCGATGACCTGCGCCCGGTCCTCGACGAGAATGCCACCGGTCGGGAAATCCGGGCCGGGGATCATGTCGACCAGGGTCTCGATGCGCGCTTCCGGATGCTTGATCAGATGCAGCAGCGCGTCGCAGAGTTCCTCCACATTGTGCGGCGGGATGTTGGTCGCCATGCCGACCGCGATGCCCTGGGCGCCGTTGGCCAGCAGGTTCGGGAAGGCCGCCGGCAGCACAACCGGCTCGCTACCCTCGCCGTCATAGGTCTGGCGGAAGTCGACCGCATCCTCGTCGATGCCGCGGAGCAGCAGCTCGGCGACCGCCGTCATGCGCGCTTCCGTGTAGCGCATGGCCGCCGCGTTATCGCCGTCGATATTGCCGAAATTGCCCTGCCCGTCGACCAGCGGATAGCGGACCGCAAAATCCTGCGCCAGGCGCACCATCGCGTCATATATCGCCGCGTCGCCGTGCGGGTGGAACTTACCCATGACGTCGCCGACGACGCGGGCCGACTTCTTGAAGGCCTCGTCGGGCGAGAGCCTCAGCTGACGCATCGCGAAGAGCAGACGCCGGTGCACGGGCTTCAGGCCGTCGCGCACATCGGGCAGCGAACGGGCCATGATCGTGGAGAGGGCGTATGCGAGGTAACGTTCGCTCAGGGCATCGCTGAGCGGGGTGTCCCGAATGTCAGGCAGCATGGATCTTGTGGACCTTCATCTAACGATACGCGAGATATTGTATTCGAGCGGGTCGGCGCTTCCAAGGAAAGAGAATCCCCCAAAGACGGGATATGGAGATTTTCAAACCACCGGATCGGGCACTGCGCGGCCTTCGATCCGCTCCCGGAAGCGGGTGCGCGCGGCCGGGTTCTGTTCGCCCTGGGTATTGAACAGGTTCTTCTCGAGAAAATGCCCGGTGAGATCGAGTCCCTTCAGCAGATCGGCCATGTCGCCGCCGCCGCGGCCGATCAGAAAGTCCGGCATCGGCAGCAGCCGGTCCCGATAGGGCTCGCCGGCGGAAAGCGAGACGGCACGCCCGGTTCGGGGACTGACATAGGCAAGATCGTCGTTTCCGCCGGTCGCAGCACATGCGGAAAGATCGAGGCCGTATCCCAGTTCCGCGAGCAGGCCGAGTTCCCAGCGCACATAGACAGCGATCCAGAGATCGCCGAGTTCCTCGTTCGCCATCGCCCCGATCAGCGCGAGCAGGCCGGCATGGATCGCCGGATGCGGTTCACGCTCCGGCAGAGCCCTATCGGCGACGGCACAGGCGGCGGTCAGGCCGGCGAGCTTGAGCGGGTCGTCGAAATGAACCGCGGCATGGCTTGCTCCGAGCTCGAGCGTAAAACTGCCGAGTTGCTCCGCCAGCCGCGCACGCCAGGTCGCCCACACCGCGTTCCCGGGCTGCAGCACGCCTTTCTGCTTCGAGGACGCTCCGCCGCGGACCAGTCCCGCGTGACGCCCGTGTTCCTCAGTCATGAGAACGGCGATCGCCCCGGATTCGCCATGCGGACGGACCGAGAGAACGATGCCCGAATCAGTCCATTCCACTGCCGTGCCTCTCGCTCTCGCCGGCGTGACGCGTCACGGCCTCGTGCTGTCTGTGTGCTTTGCGCTCCTGATAGGCATGGGACAGCGCCGAGGCGAAGATACCCGCCGGCATGGCCACCAGGCCGACCCCTGATAGGGAAATCAGTCCGGCGAATATCTTTCCCATCGTGGTGACGGGATAGACGTCGCCATAGCCGACCGTCGTCAATGTCGCGATCGCCCACCACATGGCCCTCGGGATACTGCCGAAAGCCTCGGGCTGCATCTCGCGTTCCGCCACATAGAGCAAGGCTGCGGCTCCGACCATCATCGCGAAGGCGATCATGCTGGTGAAGACCAGTTCGTGGCGCCGTTCGGCGATGCTTTCCCAGACCTCCCGGGCCGCAGAGGTAAACGGACCTGCCCGCGCAAGAGTGAGCAGCCGCAGCACACGGAGCAGACGCAGGATGTAGAAATAGGGTCCGGCAACCGGAACGGCGGCCAGCTGAAGCAGAAAGGGCAGGATCGCCAACAGGTCGATCAAAGCGACCGGGGTCAGCATGTATTTCACACGCCCGAGCGGTCCCGCGAATTCGCGCCGCTCCGCCTTGCACCAGACCCGCGCCACATACTCCACAACGAAGAGGCAGCCGAACGCGAACTCAAGTGTGCCGAAGAGATCCGGCGCGAGCGCACGGATCGTCGGCTCGCTCTCAAGCACGACGGCGGCGACCGAAATAAAGATGGCCACCATGATCAGTTTGTTGCTGAGCGAGATTGGCTGCCCGGGTTGTGCCTCGACGTCGAGTTCACGCCAGACCCGGCTCCGGAGGCTATCCAAGGCAAAGTACCTTATGCAGAGAGACGAACATTACGTCCTTCAGTCGGGCACAAACGGACGCGCAAATCAATCGCGGGTTCAGGCGTCCGGATCGAGTCCCCATTCGCGGTAGCGCTCCGGATCGTCGATCCAGTTCTCGCGCACCTTGACGAAGACGAAGAGGTGGATCCGCTTGTCGAAGATCTCCTGCATCTGGCGCCGTGCGGCCGCTCCGATCGCCTTGATCATCGAGCCGTTCTTGCCGAGCATGATCTTCTTCTGGCCTTCGCGCTGGACGAAGATCACCTGGTTGACGACCGCGCTGCCGTCTTCCTTCTCGACCCATTGCTCGGTCTCGACCGTCGCCGAATAGGGCAGCTCTTGGTGCAGCCGGTTGAAGACTTCCTCGCGCGTGATCTCCGCCGCCAGCAGCCGCAGCGGCAGGTCCGTCACCTCGTCCGGCGGATAGAGATAGGGCCCGGCCGGCATCCGTCCCGCCAGATAGTCCAGCAGGTCGCCGCAGCCGTCGCCGGTCTCCGCCGAGATCATGAAGGTCTCCTCGGCAATGCCGGTCTCTGCCAGTTCCGCGGCGAAGGGCAGCAATGCCTCGCGCTGGGTGGCGTCGATCTTGTTCAGCACAAGGATGACCTTCCGGCCGGTCTTCTGCAGCCCTTCGATGATGCGCCGCGTGTCGGCATCGAGCTTCTTGCGCGAGGCATCGACCATCAGAACGACCAGATCGGCATCCCCCGCCCCTTCCCAGGCGGCATGCACCATTGCGCGGTCGAGCCGGTGTTTCGGCTCGAAGATGCCGGGGGTGTCGACAAAAACGATCTGCGTATCCCCATGCATGCAGACGCCTCGAATACGCGTACGGGTGGTCTGTACCTTGCGGGTGACGATCGAGACCTTGTAGCCGACCAGCCGGTTCACCAGCGTCGACTTGCCGGCATTGGGAGCGCCGACGACGGCAACGAAGCCCGCGCGGGTTTGCTCAGTCATCCAGTTTTGCCATCATCTTGCCCGCCGCATCCTGTTCGGCGATCCGTTTCGATTTCCCGGTCCCTGTCTCCGAGCCGAAGCCTTCCACGGAGACGCGCACGGTAAATTCCGGGGCATGGGCCGGTCCGTCCCGACCGACGGTGTCGTAGGTCGGCAGAGGTATTTTCCGGGCCTGGACCCATTCCTGCAAGGTCGTCTTCGCGTCCTGCGGCGGCCGCCGCTCGGCTTCGACCAGCGGGTTCCAGCATTGCAGGATGAAGCGCCGAGCCGCCTCCAGGCCTCCGTCGAGATAGAGCGCGCCGATCACCGCTTCCATGGCGTCGGAGATAATTGTCTCGCTCTCCCGGACCCCGGCTTCCGTCTCGCCGCGCGAGACGATGAGAAAACGGCCGAGCCCGATCTGCCGCGCGACCTCGGAAAGCGCCTCGCGGCGCACCAGACCGACATGGCGTTTCGCGATCGCGCCCTCGCGCTCATGCGGGAACCGGTCGAGCAGATGCTCCGCCATCACCAGCGCAAGCACCCGGTCTCCGAGGAATTCCAGCCGCTCGTAAGCGTTCCAGGCCCGGGGTTCCGCGCTCGCATGCGTGACCGCACGTCGCAGCACGTCGGTATGACCGAATTTGTGGCCGAGAAGGTCTTCGAGTTCTCCGAGGTCGGCTTCCATCGTGCGGTCACTCAATGGCCTGGAACAACCTGCTGTAGCGTGTCGCGAACGGCCACTTCCAGAACTCGTAGCCCCGGGCACTGCCGTCGGTGGAGAAGAACAGGAACTCGGCGCGGCCGACGAAATTCTCGAACGGCACCATGCCGACGGAGCCGTCCCGGCTGTCGAGGGAGTTGTCCCGGTTGTCGCCCATCATGAAATAGAGACCTTCGGGGATTTCGAATTCTCGCGTGTTGTCATGCTGCGCGCGGTCGCCCAGCTGCTCGAGAATGTGGTGCTCGACGCCATTCGGAAGCGTTTCGATATATTGCGGGATCGACACCGTGCGGCCGTAGGGATCGGTCATCACGTAATCCTCGACGCGTCGCCGGGGCACGATCTCGCCGTTGATGTAGAGCCGTCCCTGCTTCATCTGGATCCGGTCACCCGGCAGGCCGATCACCCGCTTGATGTAATCCGTCGCCTCGTCCGTCGGCTTCTTGAACACGGCGACGTCGCCCCGCTCCGGCGCAGAGGCGAGAATGCGGCCATCGAACAGAGGCGGCGAGAACGGCAGCGAATGCCGGCTATAACCATAGGACGGCTTCGAGACGAACAGATAATCTCCGACCAGGAGAGTCGGGAACATCGAGCCCGAGGGGATATTGAAGGGCTCGTACGCGACGGTCCTGAAGGCGACCGCTATCAGAATGGCGTAGACGAGAGTCTTGATAAATTCCCGCATGGTACTCCCGGGGGCGCGGTGATGGTCTTTCAGATCTCTGATCGATGGCGGGGGTCCGTCATCGGCCGTCCGCGGCAGCGGCGGGCAAGGCGCCATGTATGCCGCATTCGCCCGGCAACGGCAAGCCGGACGCCCTAGGCACGGACTTTGTCCCGCAGACCGGGAGCTTCGGCTGAAATGACGACGAAGGCCTGCGCCATCGGCGGCTCGTCCGTCAGGCTGAGGTCGACACGCGCGACATAGCCGTCCGGCGTGATCGCTCTCAGACGGGCGGCAGCGACGCCGCTGAGTTCGAAGGAGGGCTTGCCGGACGCATCATTGACCACTTCCAGCTCGCGCCACTGGATTCCGGCCCGGTCTTCCTCGCCGAGCGCTTTCCAGATCGCTTCCTTGGCCGCGAAACGCTTGGCGTAGACCGCCGCGCGATTGGCCTTCGCATCTGCCCGCGCGCGCTCTCTCTCGGTGAAGATCCGGGCAAGAAAGCGGTCGCCGAAGCGCTCGATGGACCGCTCGATGCGGGTGATATCGACGAGATCGCTGCCAATGCCGAGGATCATGCCGAACTCAGGCGCCGACCCTGCCGGAGGCGCCGGCGCGAGCCTTGTCCATCAGCGCGCGCATGCGTCGGATCGAGCTGTCCAATCCTCCGAAGATCGCTTCTCCGATAAGGAAGTGTCCGATATTCAGTTCGTGGAACTCGGGCATCTCCGCGATCGGGCCGACGGTGTCGAAGGAAAGGCCGTGTCCCGCATGCATCTCGATGCCGCGTCCGGCGCCATAGCGCGCCGCCTCGCGGATCCGTTCCAGATGCGCCGCCCGCTCCGCGTCGGTCGTGGCCTCGCAATAGGCGCCCGTATGCAGTTCGACCACGGGCGCGCCGAGCGAAACCGCGGCGTCGATCTGCCGCTTGTCCGCCTCGATGAAAAGCGAGACCCGGATCCCCGCCCCTTTCAGCTCGGAGCAGAAACGGGTGAGATGATTGTGCAGACCGGCCGCGTCCAGGCCGCCCTCGGTCGTCACCTCCTCGCGCTTTTCCGGCACGATGCAGGCCGCATGCGGCCGGTGTTTCAGAGCGATCTCCAGCATCTCGTCGGTCGCCGCCATCTCGAAATTGAGCGGCAGGTCGATTTCCCGGGTCAGGCGCTCGATATCGCCGTCGGAAATATGCCGGCGGTCTTCCCTCAGATGCGCGGTGATGCCGTCCGCGCCTGCTTCCGCCGCGAGGCGCGCTGCGCGGACAGGGTCCGGATGCTGACCGCCCCGGGCGTTCCGGATCGTCGCCACGTGATCGATATTCACACCGAGCCTGAGATAACTCATCGATTTCCCGCTCCCTGTTCGGAGACCTGTCCCTCGAGCAGACGGTCCCGCGCGGATTTTCTGGCCACGACGTCCGCACGCCGCTGGATCTTTCGCGCCCGGTAGCCGTGGATCATCCCCGACAAGGGCAGGTAGAAGAGAACCCAGACGCCTGCTCCGGTCAGAAGGCCGCCGACCATCATGGTCAGAAGCAGATCAAGGCTCTGCCCCAGAGTTTCTCCTGAAATGATTCCCACGACCATATCGAAGGTCAATTGCGGCGGCGGTCCGTCTTCCGGCGCGCCCATGATCCAGCCCCCGACCTTGTAGATCCAGAGCCAGATGAAAGGAAAGGTCCAGGGATTGCCGATCACGGTTCCGATCGCCGAGGCGAGGATGTTGGCGCGGATCGCCCAGGCGAAAAGGCCCGCCAGAATGAAATGGAAACCGATCAGAGGAGTGAAGGAAGCCGCCGCCCCGCAGGCGAAACCGGCGGCAATGCTGTAGGGCGTCCCGGGCATGCGGCCGAGCCGATGGAGCAGATAGCGCCAGAGACGCGCAAACCCCATCCGCGGCCAGACCAACTCCCTGACCTTCGATCCAATACCCGGCATTTGCCGGCGCTTGAACATGGACGCCGAACCTTTCCCACTGCGAAGTCAATGGACGCCGTTTCAAAGCTCCTGCCACCGGAGCGTCGGCGCCCTCTTATATTTGGGTCAGCCTCGCGCGCGATCCACAGAATTGATCACGGGAGTTGCGCGCAGAGCCGCGATGATTTCCGTCAGATGACGAACATCGCCCACCTCAACATCGATGAACAGCTCGAAAAAGTCGGTCGAACGATTGACGATCTTCAGGTTGATGATATTGCCGCGGCTCTTGCCGATGACGGTCGAGAGACTGCCGAGGCTGCCCGGCTCGTTCGCCAGAACCACGTCGAGCCTGCCGACATGCATACCGTTTTCCGACTCGAGATCCCAGGAAACGTCGAGCCAGCGCTCCGGCGTCGCATGGAAATTCTCCAGCGTGTCGCAATCGATCGTGTGGATCGTCACGCCCTTGCCCGTGGTCACGATCCCGACGATGCGCTCGCCCGGCAGCGGATGGCAGCAGCGCGCGTAATGCACCGCCATGCCAGGAATAAGACCGCGGAGCGGCACCGCGTCCGCGGACCCCTTGCGCGTCTTGGTGCGCGCCCGGGTGATCGGCACGACATTCTGCTTGCCGGGCGCCGGACGGGTCTCCGGAACGGCGGCATGCAGCACTTCGCGGTCGCTCAGCACACCTTCGCCGACGCCGGCCAGAAGATCCTCGACGGTCTCGGACTGGAACTTGGAGAGGATCGGTTCCAGCAGCTTGTCAGAGTATTTCTGCGCCTCCTGGCGGAACACCTTCTGCATGATGGCGCGGCCGAGATCGGCGAATTGCTGGCGCCGCTGCAGCCGGACGAAACGCCGGATCCGCGCCTTCGCCTTGCCGGTGACGACGAATTGCTCCCAGGTCGGCGACGGGGTCGAGGTCTTGGAGGTAGAGACCGCGACCTGGTCGCCGTTCTTCAGCGGCGTGGTCAGCGGCATCAGCCGGTCGTTGATCCGGGCGCCGACACAGCGGTCGCCGACCTCGGAATGCACCGCGTAGGCGAAATCCACCGGGGTCGCGCCGCGCGGCAACGAGATCAGGTCGCCTTTCGGCGTGAAGCAGAAGACCTGGTCCTGATACATCTCGAGCTTGGTGTGCTCGAGGAATTCCTCCGGTCCCGAGGCATGCTCGAGAATTTCGAGAAGCTCGCGTATCCAGCGGTACTTCTTGCCTTCGCGGCTATGTTCCGGGCCTTCCTTGTAGACCCAGTGCGCGGCGACACCGAGTTCGGCGACCTGATGCATCTCGCGGGTCCGGATCTGGATCTCGATCCGCTTTTTCAGCGGGCCGATAATGCCGGTATGGAGCGACTGGTAGCCGTTCGGCTTCGGTGTGCTGATGTAATCCTTGAAACGGCCCGGAATGACCGGGTACTTGCCGTGAACGGCGCCGAGAAGCTGATAGCATTCGCCCAAGTTTTCGACGACGAGGCGGAACGCCATGATATCGGAGAGCTGTTCGAAGCCGACATCCTTGCGCTGCATCTTCAGCCAGACCGAATAGGGCGATTTGCGGCGCCCCGAGATATCCGGCTCCAGGCCGACGCCTTTCGACGTCTCCAGCAGTTCGCCGATGATCCGGTCGACCGTGTCGCTGCCCTCGTCATAGAGAAAGTCGAGGCGCTTCAGGATCGAGGTCCGCGCATCCGGATTCAGTTCCGCGAAGGCCAGATCCTCGAGCTCGTCCCGCATGGACTGGATACCGATGCGCTCGGCGAGCGGAGCGTAGATATCCATCGTCTCGGCGGCGATGCGGCGGCGCTTTTCCTCGGAGGAAATGAAGTGCAGCGTCCGCATGTTGTGCACGCGGTCGGCCAGCTTCACCAGGAGGACACGGATATCCTCGCTCATGGCGAGGACAAGCTTGCGGAAATTCTCCGCCTGCTTGGTCCGGTCGGACTGGAGCTCGATCCGGGTCAGCTTGGTGACGCCGTCGACCAGCCGCAGGATATCGGCGCCGAAGAGCTGCTTGATATCCTCGGGCGTGGCGTCGGTGTCTTCGATAGTGTCGTGGAGCAGCGCCGTGATGATGGTGCTGGTATCGAGGCGCATGTCGGTGAGGATTCCGGCGACCTCGAGCGGATGGGAGAAATAGGGATCGCCCGACGCCCGCTTCTGCGAGCCGTGCATCTTCATGGCATAGACATAGGCGCGGTTCAGCGCATCCTCGTCCATGCCTGGATCGTAGCTCTTGACCCGTTCGACCAGCTCGTATTGGCGGATCATGCGCGCCCCTCGGGACTATGCGGGAGCGCGCTCACGGTGTCAGACCCGCACAGAGCGGCTCCGGCTCCATTGCGGTGGAGAGAGCAAAAAACGGGAAGCCGGAGAGGCTTACCCCTCGCGTCCGAGGACCTCGTCATCAACGTCCTCGAATCCGCCGCCGGCGCTTTCATCCTGTGCGGACTGGATCTGCATGCCCAGCGCGTCCGCAGCGTCCTCGATGGCGGCCCCGCCATCGGCTTCGAGCGCGCTCATGTCCTCTTCTTCCGGACCGTCATCCTCGACAATCCGCTGCAGCCCCTTCACGAGCGCTTCCTGAAGCCCCTCGATATCGACCGTGCGGTCCGCGATCTCGCGCAGCGCCACGACCGGGTTCTTGTCGTTATCCCGATCGACCGTCAGCTGGCTGCCCGCGGAGATGTCCCGCGCGCGCTGGCCAGCGACCATCACCAGATCGAACCGGTTCGGAATTTCCAAAATGCAGTCTTCAACCGTGACCCGTGCCATGGGTTTGCGTCCCGTTTCAAAAGATACCGGAAAGGAAGATATATATTGGTTCGAGAGAGCCGGAGCAAGCGATTTAGGTCAGGAAACGCGCCCTTCTTTCAGGAACCGAGCACGTGCGCCGCCTGTTCCGGATCCAGCTCAGCGATCAGACTATCGATTGACGCTCCGGACCGAGGATGCTTCCAGCCCGGTGCCAGATCGCACAGCGGCAGCAGCACGAAGGCCCGTTCATGGAGCCTCGGGTGCGGCAGCACCGGACCGCCTTCGGCTCCGTCTCGGCACAGCCCGCGATAGTCCAGCAGATCGAGATCGATCACACGCGGTCCGTTCACCTCTCCGCGCACGCGTCCATAGTCCGACTCGACCCGGTGCAGCACCTCGAGAAGCCGAACCGGATCCAGGTCGGTCTCGACCCGGTAGACCGCGTTCACATACCAGGGTTGGTCGGACATCGGCACCGGCGCGGTCTCGTACCAGCGGGACACCGCACGCGCGACGACGCCGGCTCTGCCGAGGTCGCGCACCGCCGCCTCCAGGGTCTCGCGCGGAGAGGAAAAGCTCGGGCTCGGAAGGTTGGCCCCGACACCTAAAAATATCATGGGCAAGGTTCTACCGTCTCTGGTCGGAAGCAATGAAATTGAGCCAGCGGGGAAACTTTGGTATAGCCAGTTGTCCGGCAGAAAAGAACGGCAATTTTTCTGAAATTTGGCGCGGCACAATCACAACCTGACGTTACTTGCGGACAGCCGCAGCCATTGCTCTATTGCGCGGAAGAGCAGATAAAAACAAAGGAAAACCTTTATGCATTTTTACCCTCAGGAGAGAACCGGTCTGTTTATCGATGGCGCCAATCTGTATTCAGCGGCCCGGTCGCTGGGCTTTGACATCGATTACCGCAAACTGCTCTCCGTCTTTGCCGATGAAAGCCGGCTGGTCAGGGCTTTCTATTACACCGCCCTGATCGAGAACGAGGAATACTCGCCGATCCGGCCGCTGGTCGACTGGCTGGACTATAACGGCTACACCATGGTCACCAAGCCGACCAAGGAATATACAGACGCATCGGGCCGCCGGAAGATCAAGGGCAACATGGATATCGAACTGGCGATCGATGTCCTCGAAATGTCCGAACATCTCGATCACGTGGTGCTGTTCTCGGGCGACGGCGATTTTCGCCGACTCGTCGAGGCAGTTCAGCGCAAAGGCGTCCGTGTTACGGTCGTCTCTACGGTGAAATCGCAGCCGCCGATGATCGCCGACGAACTCCGCCGTCAGGCGGACCACTTCCTCGAGCTGCAGGACTTCCAGGCAAAGATCGCCCGCAGCCACCAGGACCGTCCGCCGCGTCCGCAGCAGGCGCGGTTCGAGGACGATGCCGACGAGGACGACGATTACGAGGACCTCGACGAGGCGGAAGTGACGCCGCGGCGCCCGAACTATTGAGCGGACGCGTTCCGATTCCATGCCCTCAGCGACTGCCTCTCTTGCCGAGCCGGGACGCGACTGCCCGCTCTGCCCGCGTCTCGTCGATTTCCGCATAGCCAACCGGGAAAAGTTTCCCGACTGGCATAACGGCCCGGTCGTCTCTTTCGGCCCGAAGGACGCGGCCTTCCTAATCGTCGGTCTCGCCCCGGGTCTGCGCGGCGCCAACAGGACCGCGCGGCCCTTCACGGGCGACTATGCAGGCGACCTGCTCTACCAGACGCTCGGCCGTTTCGGTTTCACCAGCGGCAGCTACGACCGCGAGGGCCTGGACGATCTCGCACTCGTCGATTGCCGCATCACCAACGCGGTGCGCTGCGTGCCGCCGGAGAACAAGCCGATCGGCGCCGAGGTGAAGGCCTGCGCGCCGTTTCTGCAGATGGAACTCGGCGGTCCGCGCCGCGTCGTGCTCGCGCTCGGCGGCCTCGCCCACGGCGCGGTGCTTTCCGCGCTGGGTATTCCGAAGAACCGCTTCAAGTTCGGCCACAACAGCGTGCACGAACCCGGCGGCGGTCTGACGCTGGTCAATTCCTACCATTGCTCGCGCTACAACACGAACACGGGCAAGCTCACCGAAGAGATGTTTGAGGATGTGTTCCGAACGATCCGCGGCATCGTCGACCGCGGCTGAAGCGCCGCCTCAGTTCTTATCGCGAATCAGCCGCGCCTTCTCGCGCTGCCAGTCCCGTTTCTTCTCGGTCTCGCGTTTGTCGAGCTTCTTCTTGCCCTTGGCGATGCCGAGCGCGAGCTTGGCGATGCCTCGGCGGTTGAAATAGAGCTGCAGCGGCACGAGAGTCGCGCCCTCGCGCTGGATCAGGCCGAGCAGCCGGTCCCGCTCCTTCCTGTGCACCAGGAGGCGCCGCGGCCGGCGCGGTTCGTGATTGAACGGCTCGGCCGCGGGGTATTCGGGAATATGCGCATTGAACAGCGTCAGCTCGCCCCGGTCCTGTCCCGCATAGGACTCGCCGATGCTCGCCTTGCCGTCACGCAGGCTTTTCACCTCGGAGCCGGTCAGCACCAGACCGGCTTCGATGGTGTCCTCGATAAAGTAGTCGTGCCGCGCACGGCGGTTCTTGGCGATCACGTGATCGCCGGATGTCTGTCCCGACATGGGAGATTTCCTTCAACCGCCGGACCGGTCCCGGCCCGCTGATCAGTTCAGCAGACCGGCATGCCGGAGGGCGGATTCCACTTTCTGTTTGCTGCTGTCGGCGATCTCGCAGATCGGCAGACGCGCGGTCGCCTCGCAGATGCCGAGCAGGCTCGCCGCATATTTCACCGGGCCCGGGCTGCTCTCGCAGAACAGGGCCTGATGCAGCGGATAGAGCCGGTCGTTGATCGTCCGCACGGTGTCGAGGTCGCCCTCGCCCCAGGCCTTGTGCATCCGCGACAGCGGGCCCGGTGCCACGTTCGCGGTCACCGAGATGCAGCCATGGCCGCCCTGGGAGAGATACGGCACCACGGTTCCGTCCTCGCCGGAAAGCTGGCAGAAGTCCGGACCGATCGCGAGGCGGGTCTCGATCGGACGCGTGGCGCTCGCCGTCGCGTCCTTGACCCCGACGATGTTCGGGATCTCCGCCAGCCGCTTCATGGTCTCGACCGACATGTCGATCACGCTACGCGGCGGGATATTGTAGATGATGATCGGAATATCAACCGCATCGGCAATCGCCTTGAAATGGCGGTACATGCCCTCCTGGGTCGGCTTGTTGTAGTAGGGGGTGACGATCAGCGCGGCGTCGGCGCCTGCCTCCTTGGCATGCTGCGTCAGCTCGATCGCCTCTTCGGTCGAGTTCGAACCGGTTCCTGCAATCACCGGCACGCGGCCGGCGGCCTGCTCGATGCAGAGCTCAACCACACGCTTGTGCTCGTCATGACTGAGGGTGGGGGATTCGCCCGTCGTCCCGGTCGGGATCAGGCCCTCCGTTCCCTCCTCGATCTGCCAGTCGACAAATTTTCGGAACGCGGCCTCGTCGACCGCGCCGTTTTTGAACGGCGTGATCAATGCTACCAGGGATCCCTTGAACATCGGATTTCCAGCATTGTAGGCCACGACTCGTCTCCTGCCGATTGGCATTGGTTTTAGAAAGACGGCGACCATACGCCCAGCGCCGCAGAGGGACAAGAACTAGCATTTCGGGCCCGGCGGTTTTCCGCGGGCCGGACGGCTCTGCCCGAGCAGCCCGGCAATCCTCGCCGGCAATCATCCATATCGCGCGGTGACTTAGCGTTGCGCTTATTTCCTGCTATTATGTTGTGGGCACGGGCTCCCCACGGTCTCTCGATACCTTGGGCGATCCTGCGCGTCATGTTGACCGACTGGGGGACAATTCTGCGAATGCTGTTCCGACATGGATCGATCCCGCGCGCGGCACTGTCCGTCGCCGGGTTCCTGCTGGGCGGTGTCGTGGCATTCCTGCCGGTGGAAGCGGGTTCCGCAACTGTTCCGCTGCCCGAAATCCGGCCGGCGGACGCGGCTCCGCCCCTGCCGAGGCCGCGCCCCGGCGACCTGCTGGTCCCGAAAGACAGCTCGACCGCATACCGCCGCGCTTTCGCTTTCGCCACACAGGGGAAATGGAACGCGGTTGCTGATCTTGCCAGGGAACCCGCGCGGCCGGAGCTGGAAAAGGTCCTTCTCTGGCTCCGGCTGAAGGACACGGCCGGTGGAGCAGGCTTCGACGAGATCTCGTCTTTCTTGCTGAAGAACCCGTCATGGCCGGACCGGCGCAGATTGATCGATCTGGCGGAACTGCGGATGCCGGACGATCTTCCGCCTGCCGCACAGCGCGCCTGGTTCGCCGAGACCGCTCCGCGTTCCGCCGCAGGACGGCTGAAATATCTCCGTAGCCTTGAAGACGGCAACGACCGGGAGGCCCTGGCCGCCGCCGCCCGCGCCTACTGGCACGAGACGCCTTTCGGCCGGGCCGATCATCGGGCGTTCCTGCAACGCTACCGGTCCCTTCTCAGGGCCGACGATCACTGGATACGGCTCGACCGCATGCTCTGGCGCGGATACATCACCTCGGCCCGCCGCGTCCTGCCGCTGGTCGGGAAGGACCAGCAGAAGCTTGCGCTTGCCCGCATGACGCTCCGCACCCAGTCGCCGGGCGTCGACGGGGCGATCAATCGGGTCCCGGAGGCGCTGCTGTCCGATCCGGGTCTGCAATATGAACGGCTTCGCTGGCGCCACCGGAAAGGCATGAAGGATTCCGCGCTCGAACTGCTCTGGTCGGTTCCGGCGGAACAGGAATTCGCCGACCTCTGGTGGAGCGAACGGGCGCGTCAGATCCGCTACGCGCTCGACGAGAATCGCAGTGAGGACGCCTACTTGCTGTCGGCGGCCCATATCCAGCAGGACGGGCGGACCTTCGCGGAGGCCGAATGGCATGCGGGTTGGATCGCGCTGCGATTCGCCGACAAGCCGGCGGAAGCGCTCGCCGCATTCACCCGACTCTATGACGGCGTGAGCACATCGATCAGCCTCGCCCGGGCGGCCTACTGGGCCGGCCGCGCATCCGAGACCGTCAAGGATACCGTCCTGGCGCGCTCCTGGTACAAGCGCGCTTCGGAACACCCGGCCACCTTCTACGGTCAGCTCGCCCAGGCGCGGCTGAGCGCCGACAACTTCAAGCTCCCGCGCGAGCCGCAGCCGACGCGCGAGATGCGAAGCGAATTCGAGCAGACGGAACTCGTCCAGGTCGCCTCCGCTCTCAGCCGGATCGGACAGGACGAGCTCGCGCGCGATTTCGTCCTGCATCTGGCCTGGCTTGCCGACGATGGGCCGCAGGCTGTTCTGGTCGCCCGGCTGGCGCGCGAACTCGGCTACCTCGACATCGCCGTCCGCGCCGCAAGGAACGCCGCGCGCAAGGGCATCGTGCTGGCGGAGACGGGTTATCCCACACGCTACGCGACGGAGCACGGTCCACTGGAGCCTGCGCTGATGCTCGCCATCATCCGGCAGGAAAGCGGTTTCGACGAGAAGGCGCAGAGCCGCGCCGGAGCCCGCGGGCTCATGCAGCTTATGCCCGCGACCGCCCGACAGGTCTCGAAATCGGTGAACCAGCGCTATTCACAGAACCGCCTGACGGCGGATCCCTATTTCAATATCAGCCTCGGCCGTGCCTATCTCTCCGGACTGATCGACCGTTTCGCGGGCAATTACGTGCTTGCGATCGCCGCCTACAATGCCGGTCCCGGCAATGTCGACCGCTGGCTGCGCGAGCGCGGCGACCCGCGCGACGGCGGGATCGACGTGATCGACTGGATCGAGCGCATTCCCTTCGGCGAGACCCGGAACTATGTGCAACGCGTACTCGAGGGTCTCGTCGTGTACCGCGCCCGCCTCGGCGGGCGTCACAGTCCCGTGATTTCCTGGGATAAAGTCTCCCCCCGCGACGTCTGGTGCGTTACGGCTTGCGGAATCCTGCTCGACGCGCATCAAGCGTCGGCGCCACTCGGGGAGTAACGCTCAATGTCGGCCCATCCGTCTTTCGCGGGGATCGAAGCCTGCGTGTTCGATGCCTACGGAACCCTTTTCGACGTCCATTCCGCCGTCGCGCAATGTCGCGGACTGTTTCCGGAACCCGAGACGCAGGCGGACCGGACGTCCGAGATGTGGCGGATGAAGCAGCTTCAATACACCTGGTTGAGGGGGCTGCAGAACCGTCATGCCGATTTCTGGCAGGTGACCGGCGATGCGCTCGATTTTTGCCTCGAATCCGTCCTCGGCAATCTCGGTCCGTCCGGCCTGCGCGAGGCGCTGATGGACAGCTATCTCACGCTGCATGCCTATCCCGAAGTGCTCGGCGTCCTTGAAAAACTCAAAGCGCGTGGGCTGAAGACGGCAATCCTCTCAAACGGCTCACCGATGATGCTGGAAAAGGTCTGCGAGAGTTCCGGTGTCGGCGCCCTGATGGACGCCGTGCTCTCGGTCGAGGAGGTCGGGGTCTACAAGCCGCATCCGTCCGTCTACCAGCTCGCCGTCGACCGCCTGGGCGTGCATGCGGACCACATTTCGTTCCAGAGTTCCAATGCCTGGGACGCGACCGCCGCCTCGGCCTTCGGGTTCAAGGTGGCCTGGTGCAACCGCTTCGGACAGGCGCGCGAGCGGCTCCCGGGCGAACCCGATGCCGAACTCCGGACGCTGGACGAGCTGCCGCCCCTTCTCGGCGATTGATCCCATGACAATCGCGCCATTGCGCCGCTGAACCCGGGCCCATATCGTTCCGGCAGCGGCACCGCCTCCGGTGCCGCCACTCTGTCAGCCAGGAGCCTGCGTGCCATGAACGAGCTTTCGCCAACGCTTTCCGCGCCCGATTACGCCGATGTCCTGGCCGCGGCGACGCGTCTTGCCGGTAAAGCCGTCCGCACTCCGCTTCTGGAAGCGCCGCTGCTGAATGCGAAGCTGAATGCGCGCCTGCTGGTGAAGCCGGAATGCCTGCAGCGCACGGGATCTTTCAAGTATCGCGGCGCGCTGAACCGGCTCTCGCTGATCCCGGAAGCGGACCGCGCGAAGGGCGTCCTCGCCTATTCCTCCGGCAACCACGCCCAAGGCGTCGCCTACGCGGCCAGCCAGCTCGGCATCAAGGCCAGCATCATCATGCCGAAAGACGCGCCGGAGATGAAAATCGGCAATACCCGGGCCTATGGCGCGGAGGTCATTCTCTATGACCGCTACTCGGAAAACCGCGAGGAGATCGGTCAGCGCGTCGCTGCGGAGACCGGAGCGACGCTCGTGCGGCCCTATGACGACCCGGGCGTGATCGCCGGTCAGGGCACGATCGGCCTCGAGATCGCCGAGCAGGCGGCCGAGATCGGCGCGAAGCTCGATGCGGTGATCGTCTGCTGCGGCGGCGGAGGACTGGTTTCCGGTGTCGCGCTGGCGCTCCATGGCGCCGCGCCGGGCGTTGCGGTCTATTCGGCGGAACCGGAGAATTTCGACGACATGGCGCGCTCCCTCGCGAGCGGCAAGCATGAGAGCAACGATCCCGCAGCGCGTTCGATCTGCGACGCCATCGTCACCCCGACCCCGGGACAGATCACCTTCGGGATCTGCAAGTCCCTGCTCGCCGGTGGCCTCGCCGTCAGCGACGAAGAGGCGCTCGACGCCATGGCCGCCGCCTTCCGATATCTGAAGATCGTCGTGGAGCCCGGCGGCGCCGTCGCTCTTGCGGCAGCACTCAGCGGCAAACTCGACATCGAAGGCAAGACGATTGCGGTGGTCTGCTCCGGCGGCAATGCGGATACGGAAATGTTCGCGCGCGCGCTTTCCCGTCAGTCCGACTGACGGGAAAGCGTCCCGGATAGAGTCGCGCTCCGGCAATCAGGCCAGGGCGCGGTTTTCCTTTTCGGAGGCAGACGCCTCACCCGTGGCCGGTTTCGAAGTTCCGACAAGAGCTGCCGGCGCCAAGTCCGGCTTCGCGCCGATCCGCTCCAGAGCCTTCTTCTCTCCCGGCTTTTCCTCCGGGAAATGACGGCAATTGCCTTCGAAGAACGCGCCCGGCTCGATCGTCAGACGCTCCTGCACCACGTCGGCGATAACCCGCGCAGTCTTGTTGAGCGTGACATGCCGGGCCTTGACCTGCCCGGTGACGGCGCCGGCGATCACGATCGCCTCGGCCTCGATAGAGCCGCGCACGACCGCGGTCGCGCTGATCGTCAGCTTCTTGCTCGTGATATCGCCCTCGACGGTTCCGTCGACCTGCATGTCGCCTTCGCTGACGAGATTGCCGTTGACGACCAGATCGGCGCTCAGGATCGACGGCGCCGCCTGCTTCTGCGGCGATTGCTGCTGACCTCGGCTATCCTTTTTTGAAAACATAACGTCCCGCCTTCAGAAAATTTCGCGGATTCAGGGGTCTGTCCTTGAATCGGATCTCGTAATGCAGATGCGGCGCGGTGCTCCGCCCCGAATTGCCCATACGTCCAACCACTTCACCAAGCCCGACCTCCTGGCCGAGTTTGACCGCAATACTGCTCATATGAGCGTATCGCGTGGTAATGCCGTTGCCGTGATCGATCTCGACGATGCGTCCATAGAACGGCTCGCGCTTGGCGCGGATCACCTTGCCGGGTGCCGCGGCCATGATTTCCTGTTTGCGCGGCCCGGACAGGTCGAGTCCTGCATGCATGGCCCAGCGCTTGTTGATCGGGTCCTTGCGGCGTCCGAAGCCGCTGGTGAAGTAATAGTCCTTCATCGGAGCGATGAGCGGTACCGACAGATAGACGTCACGCAGCTGTTCCCAGCGCGAGAGTCGGAGTTCCAGCTGGGATTCCGTCGACTCGGTTTCCGTCCTGTCCTGCTGCAGCTCCGGATGGTAGGGGATGAAGGGACCGCCCTGCCCCATGATCATGCCTTCCGGCATCGGTGCGATCCGTTCCAGATCCAGACCCGTGCGGCGCAGCACCGCCTCGACGGCGTGGATGTTGTTCAGCGCGCGGTCCGAAATCAGCTGCAGGCGGCGCTGGTGCTCCGAGTCGATATCGGCGAGACGCGCTTCCAGCGAGGATATACGGGACCGCAGGGAGTCGTTCTCGGACGCCCCCGAACTGCGCTCGAGCATGACGGTCCTGAGGTCGGACCGGAGCTGCGAGATCGTGTCGGTCAGATGCTCGCGCTGCGCCACCGATTCCGCCAGCTCGTTGTTGAGCCGCCAGAGACGGCCGTCGAGCTTCTCGCGCTCGGCCGCGATCTCGTTCTTCTCGGCTTCCAGCGTCTCGAGATGCGTTCGCAGGTTGCTGATATGTGTCTCGAGCCCGTTGTTCTTCGCGGTCATCCGCCGCAGCTCGCGCCCGAGCAGGCTGAACTGGTCGTTCAGCGCCTTGCGTCCGGCATTGATGCGGTCCCGCTCGACCTGGGTGTAGCGCAGCCGCGACTCGGTCGAGGTCAGGTCGCTCCTGAGACCCTCGTTCTGGTCGAACAGGCGCTGCAGCTGGCCTTGGGTCTCCTTCAGGTCGCGGGTAATGGCGACGACGGAGAGCTGATAGTCGGAAACCTGATCGAGCAGCTGCCGGTAGGAGTCCTGGCTGCGCTGGATAGCGACATCCTTGCCGCGCAGCAGACCGTCCTGCATGTAGACGCCGACGGAAGCGAAGCCGAGCCAGCCCGCCATCATCACCCAGACCAGAACGACGCCGATCTGCATGCGGGTGCTGAGGGTGAAATACCGGATACGGGAATCAGAACGGAGGATTACCTCGCGTTCGCGAAAAATGTGATAGATCCAGGCTGTTATGGTGCTAGCAAGCGAAGTGCTGCGCGTTTCCATACGCAATTAGCCTTGTAGGTTTTCTCCGACGACCCCGCAGCAAGAGTACCCGCGAGGCGGTCCCAAAGCAAGCCGGGGAACAAGGCGGCAGGATGTCCGGAAGTTGCCGTGGAAAAGGCTGCAGCTTCTTTCTAAGACCACATGAAATTATACCATGGCGCTTCAGGAACGCGGTAAAATCCCGGCCATGGACGAGAAACTATGGCAAGCAGATCAGATCCGGGGCGTGGCCATGGCTTTAAGGCACTGGTTCGAGGTCGCGGACACCGAGGACCGCATGCGGGATCTCGGGATCAAGGCCGGCCTGAAGAACAAGAAAGCGTCCTCCGACAAGCGCCTGCATCCTTTCGCCCTGACCGCCTTGCCGCCCCAACTGGTCCATCTGAAATCCGATGCTCCCGTCACCACGCTGCACCTGCTGCAGACTGTCTATGATGACGGCGAGCTGCGCGCCGACCCCTGGCGCTGGTGGTTCGCCTGGATCAGCATCGAGATGATTTCCCGCCTCGGCCCCGACTCGAGCGGACGCCACGTGAAGGACTTCATCCGCAAGGACGAGAGCCTGAAACATGTGCGGCAGACCGCAGCCCGCTGGCTCGCCAGCAGTGAAGTCAGGGTCGAGCAGGTCAATCGGGACTTCCGGGCGATCCTGAAACAGGCCCTGGACGAGGCAGGCCCACCGCCCGACCAGGAAAGCCTGATTCAGCACCTCGGCCAGCCGCTTGTCGTCTTCATCGAGGCGATGGCAACCGAGGCGGGCCGGATCTCCGCCGGCATCACCGAACAGATCGCCGAGCGGGTCGAGCGGATGTAGCGGGACGGCGATGACGCAAACCGGCGAGTGCGGGTCGCAAACTGGCTTTT
Organism: Nisaea sediminum; assembly: GCF_014904705.1. Taxonomy (NCBI): domain Bacteria; kingdom Pseudomonadati; phylum Pseudomonadota; class Alphaproteobacteria; order Rhodospirillales; family Thalassobaculaceae; genus Nisaea; species Nisaea sediminum. The sequence goes on along the minus strand of NZ_JACZCQ010000001.1, from coordinate 512,104 downwards.
CGAATCGATGCGCAGGATGCTAGGCGTTAACCTGTCACTTCCGCTTCAGCCGACAAGGCAATCCTCACATGGCCGAATATTCCGTCTTCAGCCTCGTCCGGAACGCGCTGACGGGGCACAAGAACTGGCAGCGCGCTTGGCGCGACCCCGAGCCGAAACCGAGTTATGACGTGGTCATCGTCGGCGGCGGCGGGCATGGCCTCGCGACCGCCTTCTATCTCGCCAAGGTGCATGGCATCCGCAATGTCGCAGTGCTCGAGAAAGGCTGGCTCGGCGGCGGCAATACGGGGCGGAACACGACGATCGTGCGTTCGAACTACATGCTCGACGATAATTCGCACTTCTACGAGAAGTCGCTGCAGCTCTGGGAACAGCTGAGCCACGAGCTGAATTTCAACGTCATGTTCAGCCAGCGCGGCGTGCTCAATCTCGCCCATTCGGACGGGCAGATGGACCGCTTCGCGCGGCGCGGAAACTCCATGCGCCTCAACGGGGTCGATGCCGAGCTTCTCGACCGCAACCAGGTCAAGAAGATGGTGCCGCATCTCGACTTCTCGGAAGAGGCGCGCTTCCCGATCTATGGCGGTCTTCTGCAGCCCCGAGGCGGAACGGCGCGGCACGACGCCGTCGCCTGGGGGTTGGCGCGCGGCGCGGACCGGCTCGGCGTCGACATCATCCAGAATTGCGAGGTGACCGGATTCAAGCGTAGCGGGAACCGGATCGAGGCGGTTGAGACCAGCCGCGGCACCATCGGCTGCGGCAAGATCGGCTTCGCGGTCGCCGGCAACACCGGCTATCTCGCCTCAAGGCTGGGCCTCAAGCTGCCGATCGAAAGCCATGTGCTGCAGGCCTTCGTCTCGGAACCGCTGAAGCCCTTCTTCGACCATGTCGTGACTTTCGGCGCCGAACATTTCTACCTCAGCCAGTCCGACAAGGGCGGCCTCGTCTTCGGCGGCGATCTCGACATGTACAATTCCTATGCCCAGCGCGGAAACCTGCCGACCATCGACCACGTGATGCGTGCCGGCCTCGCCATGGTGCCGTCGATCTCGCGGCTGCGTCTGCTGCGTCACTGGGGCGGGGTCATGGATATGTCGATGGACGGCAGCCCGATCATCGGCAAGTCGCCGATCGACAATCTCTACCTCAATTGCGGCTGGTGCTACGGGGGCTTCAAGGCGACACCGGGATCCGGCTGGGTCTTCGCCCACACCATCGCCGAGGACGCGCCGCATCCGCTGAATGCCGGACTCCGGCTCGACCGTTTCGAACGCGGTCACCTGATCGACGAAGAAGCCACCGGCGCCGTGCCGGGCAAGCACTAGGAGGCGCCGCCATGCTCTATATCGACTGCCCCTATTGCGGCTCCCGCGGACACGAGGAATTCACCTATATCGGCGACGCGACGAAGAAGCGGCCCGACAGCGCGGAGAAATCCGATTCCGCCTGGTTCGATTATGTCTATCTGCGCGACAATCCACGCGGCCCGCATCTCGAGCTCTGGCACCATTCGCTCGGTTGCCGGGAAGTGGTGAAAGTGCTGCGCAACACGCTGACGCACGAGATCCTCGGCGCCGGACGTCCCGGCGACGAGATCGCCATGCCCGATGCGGAGACCGAGCGATGATCCGCGGCAAGGAACAGCAGCCCTTCCGAATTTCCAGCGGCGGCGAGATCGAGCGCACACAGCCGCTCGGCTTCCGCTTCGACGGAAAGAACTACATCGGCTACCAGGGTGACACCCTCGCCTCCGCCCTGCTCGCCAACGGCGTCCGGCTTGTCGGCCGCAGCTTCAAGTATCACCGACCGCGCGGGATCTATTCCGCCGGGCCTGAGGAGCCAAACGCGCTGGTGCATCTGCGGTCGGGCGGCCGGCAGGAACCGAACACGCGGGCGACCCAGATCGAGCTTTTCGCCGGATTGGAAGCAAAGAGCCAGAACCGCTGGCCGAACCTGAAGTTCGACCTGATGGGCGTGAACGATCTCGCGTCCCGCTTCCTCGTCGCGGGCTTCTACTACAAGACCTTCATGGGAATGCCGGGCTGGCACTTCTACGAGCATTTCATCCGCAAGGCGGCCGGCATGGGCGCGGCGGAGCACATCCCCGACCCGGACAGCTACGACAAGATGCACGGCCATGCCGACATCCTTGTGATCGGCGCCGGCCCGGCCGGACTCGCCGCCGCGCGGCAAGCGGGCGAGAGCGGCGCGCGGGTCTTCCTGATCGACGAGAACGACCGCTCTGGCGGCCGTCTCCGCGCCGAGAGGGAAACCATCGACGGGCGTCCTGCCATGGCGTGGGTGGCGGAAACCGTTGCGGCGCTCGAGGACATGGAGAACGTCACCCTCCTCACCCGCACCACCGCCTTTGGCTATTATGACGGCGACACCATCGGCGCCGTTGAGCGGGTCTCCGATCACTTCTTGGAGCCGCAGCCGTTCAAGGTGCGTCAGCGCCGCTGGCTCATTCACGCGAAGAAGGTGCTTCTCGCCACCGGTGCGACCGAGCGTCCGCTGGTATTCGACGGCAACGACCGGCCGGGTGTGATGCTCGCCGGCGCGGCCAGGACCTACGCGAACCGTTTTGCCGTTCAGGCGGGCAAACGGGCGGTGATCTTCGCCAACAATGACGACGGCTACCGGACCGCGCTGGACCTCGCTGGTGCCGGGATCGAGGTTCGCGGCGTGATCGATCCGCGTAAGGGCGGACAGGGCGCGCTGAAAGACGAGGTCGCGGCCCAAGGGATCGACATTTGCGAAGGCGTGGCGGTCGCCCGCACACATGGCTATCTCGGCCTCGCAGGGGTCGATATTGCGGATCTCGAAACGCTCCGGTCCGGCCGGATGCCCGAGACCCGGTTCATTCCCTGCGACCTGCTCGCCACCGGCGGCGGATGGAGCCCGAACGTCCATCTGCATAGCCACCAGAGCGGCCGCCCGGTCTATGACCCCGCGATCGCCGCCTTCGTGCCCGGCACCTCACGCATGAACGATCGCTCGATCGGTGCGGCACGCGGCAGGTTCGCACTCGCCGAGTGTCTCGCAGACGGTATCTCCGCCGGCAGAGATGTGGCTCAGGAACTTGGTTTTGCCGTCGGCGCGGCGCCCGCAACTCCGGCTACGAACGAGCCCGCGACCGGCGCCTTCATGACTCTCTGGCAGGTCCCGGCCCTGCCCGGCCGTAAGGCCCGGAGCTTCGTCGACCTGCAGGACGATGTCGCCGCCTCGGACGTGAAACTGGCGGAGAGCGAGGGCTATGTCTCCGTCGAGCACCTGAAGCGCTACACCACGCTCGGCATGGGGACGGACCAGGGCAAGACCTCCAACGTCAACGGTCACGGCATCCTGGCCGAAGCGCGCGGGATGGATGTCGCCGCTGTCGGCACCACGACCTTTCGCCCGCCCTACACCCCGGTCGCCATCGGAGCCTTCGCCGGGCGTGAACGCGGCCGCCACGCCCATCCTGTGCGGCGCACGCCGATGCATGACTGGCACCTCGCCAACGGCGCGAAGATGGTCGAGGCGGGACTCTGGATGCGGCCGCAATATTATCTCCAACCCGGCGAGACGCCGTCCCGCGCCGCGATGGACAAGGCGATCATCCGCGAAACCCTCGCAGTGCGGAACGCCGCCGGCATTTCCGACGTCTCAACCCTCGGCAAGATCGATATCCAGGGCACGGACGCGGCGGAATTCCTGAACCGGGTCTACATCAACGGCTGGAAGACGCTTGCCGTTGGCAAGGCGCGCTACGGCGTGATGCTGCGCGAGGACGGTATCGCACTCGACGACGGCACCACCTCGCGCATCGGCGAGAACCATTACTACATGACCACCACCACCGCGGAGGCGGGACCGGTGATGCAGCATCTGGAAGTGCTGCTCCAGGTGCACTGGCCGGATCTTGACGTGAAGGTCGCCTCTGTCACCGACGAGTGGGCAGCGATGGCGATCGCTGGGCCGAACAGCCGCGCGATCCTCTTGGAACTCTTCCCCGACATGGACTTCTCCAACGACGGCTTCCCGTTCATGGGGGTCCGCGAGGCGAGCCTCGGCGGCATTCCGGCACGCATCTTCCGCATCAGCTTCTCCGGCGAGCTGGCCTACGAGATCGCGGTTCCAGCCGACTACGGTACGGCCGCCTGGGAACGCTGCATCGAGGCCGGTGCGGACCACGGCCTGCTGCCCTACGGGATGGAGGCGCTGGGTATCCTGCGCATCGAAAAAGGGCACGTGACGGTCAGCGAGGTGGACGGTCGCCACACCGCCGCCGACCTCGGCTTCGGCGGCATGATGAGCACGAAGAAGCGCTTCGTCGGCGATGCGATGGCGGCGCGGGAACTGATGGCAGACCCGTCGCGCCCGACACTCGTCGGCCTGACACCTCTCGACGGCAAGACCAAGATCCGCGCCGGATCCGTACTGGTGGCCGATCCGAAGACGCCGCCACCGGTGCCCAAGCTCGGCCATGTCAGTTCGACGGCCTACCTCAGCCCCAATCTCGGCCGGCCGATCTCGCTCGGCATGCTGAAGAACGGACGGGAGCGCATCGGGGAGACCGTCTGGGCGGTCTTTCCGCTCCGCAACGAAGCCGTCGAGTGCCGGGTGACCTCGCCCGTGGTCTATGACGAGGAAGGAACGCGCCTCCATGGCTGATCCTGCATCCCCTCTTCGCCGCTCCGCCCTTGCCGGCCTGCTCATACCCGGCGATTTCGGCGCCGCCCCGTTCAACGGTCCCGGCATCCTCATCGCGGAACGCGGACCTCTTTCCGTTGTTCAGATCGAGGCAGGCTCCGACGATCCGATCGCTGCGGCTGGCGAGGCACTCGGCGTCGCGCCGTCGAGCGTGCCCAATGAAGCGACCGGATCAGGCCGCCCGCGCATCCTCGGAACCGGCACCGGGCGCTGGATCGTCAGCGAACCGGAAAGTCGGGACCTCGCGGCCCATCTCCGTGCCGCCCTGCCCGAAAGCGCGGCGGTGACCGGGCTCTCACACGCCCGAGTCTGTCTCCGTCTCTCCGGCCGCGATGCGCGGACATTGCTCGCCAAGGGCTGCGGAATCGACCTTCACCCCGATGCTTTCCAGCCGGGTACGAGCCGGATGACCAGTCTGTTCCACGCGTCCGTTTTGATCGATTGCCGCAGCGCGGAGCCGGTCTACGACATCTATGTTCACCGTTCCTATGCGGCGCATCTGTTCGAGATGTTGCGCGACGGCGCCCTTGAATTCGGCTGCAGGATCGCCTGAGACCGGATCATCGCTTGTTCATGCGCGAAGGGGACGATATTCTGATCTGATGTTGGCTCCGATGCTGAAAGATCGGCTGAGGATTAAAAGGGAACACGGTGCGGCGTACCCATCAGGGACCAAATCCGTGGCTGCCCCCGCAACTGTGAGCGGCGAGCGACGTCCGGAGTGAGCCACTGGTCCCACCGGGGACTGGGAAGGCAGGACGAAGCAGTGACCCGCGAGCCAGGAGACCTGCCGACGTGGCGTCCGGATGACCGGGCGTCTGAAACAGCAACATCCGGGAATGGCAGGAGTGCCCGCCCCGGACAGGCTCTTGTCGGAGGGACACATGACGACAACCACTCAGCAGACCGCCGCGATTTCCATCGGCAGCTCGAAGAAACTGATCGCCACCTTCGCCCTTCTCGGCGGACTCGGGATCGTCTTCCTGACCGGATTCGCGTCGTCGGATACGGTCCACAACGCGGCCCACGACACCCGTCACAGCATGGCATTTCCCTGCCACTAGGACCTCACCATGCTGACGAGATTTGTGAAGGCCGCACTCGCGGCCGGATTTCTTGCGGGCGCGCTTGTAGCCGGCCTGCAGGAAGTCACCACCACCCCCTTGATCCTCGAAGCGGAAAAATACGAGTCGGGTGAGATCGCAAGCGCGGGACGTTTCCTGGTCGCGCATGCGTCGGAAATCCAGAGCGATTCGTTCGTCCATCTCGCCCATGCCGGCGAGGATCACGGCAACGAAAACGCCTGGGCGCCCGAGGACGGGATCGAGCGCAGCCTCTCGACGGCGCTGGCGACGGTCGGAACCACATTCGGTTTCGCCCTGATCCTGCTCGCCGTGATGGTCCTGACCAACGCGAAGATCACCACCCGGACAGGCCTCGCCTGGGGGGCTGCGGCGTTCGCCGCGACCGGCCTTGCGCCGGCCCTGGGTCTCAGCCCCGAACTTCCGGGCTCCGCGGCGGCGGTTCTGGAGGACCGGCAGATCTGGTGGATCGGAACCGCGATCGCCACCGCGGCGGGCCTGTTCCTCGCGCTCCGCGTCTCCAGCCTGCTCGCGATCGTCGCCGGTCTTGCGCTGATCGCGCTCCCGCACGTGATCGGGGCTCCCCACGCGGACGGCTACACGAGCAACGTCCCCTCGGAACTGTCGGGGCATTTCGCCTCGGCGTCCCTGGTGGTGCACGCCGTCACCTGGGCTCTGACCGGCTGCGTTGCCGGCTTCGTCTGGGAGCGGGCCGGGGCATCTTCCGCCACCGCAGACGCGTGAGCGAGCATATCGCGACGGAGGGCGGCGAGAACCGCCCTCCCCATCCCGTCACAATCGATGTCTGCACCTCCTGCCGCGCCGCCGATGGATCGAAGCGCAATGGGCAGCTGCTGCTTGAAAGGCTCCAGGACGCCTGCGCCCGCGAACCCGGGATCGCCCTGCGTCCCGTGGAATGCATGGCGGTGTGCGACCGGCCGGTCACCTTGGCGCTGCGCGGACCCGGGCTCTGGAGCTATGTGATCGGCGATGCCGATCCGGAAACCCAGGTCGAGGAAATTATCGCGGCGGCAAGAGCCGTTGCCGCCTCTCCGCATGGCGTTCCACCGCTGAAGGAGCGGCCCCCGGTCTTCCGGCGCGGCGTGATCTGCAGGCTGCTTCCCCCGCCCGATCCCGCCTGACACGGAAATTTCGACGTTCCCAATTTGCCTCTGGCCCAATTTGCCTCTGGATCAGCCGGCCCGGCTACCGCTAGCCTCAGTGGACATTTGTTGGGGACCCGCCATGCTCGACCAGATCATCGTCATTCTCGGTATCACCACGCTCATCATGATCAGCCCGGGACCGGACATGGTGATCGTGATGCGCAACACGATCATCGGCGGCCGCGCGGCCGGCCTCAAATCCTCTCTCGGCGTGCTCACCGGCAATCTGGTGCACATCACCTATTGTGCGATCGGCATCGGCCTGCTGATCTCGCAGAGCATCCTCGCCTTCAACATCCTGAAATATGCGGGCGCCGCCTACCTGATCTACCTCGGCGTTATGAGTTTCTTCGCGAGCGATACCAAGCTCTCGGTCAGGGATCTGGAGCCGCGCGCGGCGAACCAGCGCTGGTTCCTGCAGGGGTTCCTGAACAACATCCTGAACCCGAAAGGCACGCTGTTCTATCTCGGCGTCTTCACCATGGTGATCACGCCGGAGACCGCGACCGGAACCACGCTGCTGCTCGTCGCGATCATGATGGCGGTCAGCGCGCTGTTCTGGATCTTCTTCGTCTTCACACTCGATACCGGCATGGTTCGCCGGGTGCTGGAAAGGGGACAGAAGCTGGTGAACCGGATCTTCGGCGGGCTGCTGATCTTCCTCGGCATCCGCGTCGCCTTCCTGGAGCGCTGAGCCGATGACCAACTCTCTCGGCGGACACGGCTCCCTCTCCGACTACGCGGTCACGGACGAACTCCGCGCGCACTTCCATATTCCGGAGGAATGGAGCTTCGCGATGCCGAAGCTGGTGGAATGGCGGGATTGCGACGGCTTCGCCCATGTGAACCACGCCGCCTATCTCGCCTGGTACGAGAGCCTCAGGAACATCTACTTCGAAGTCCTCGGCCATCCCCGGCATGCGATGAACGTACCCGGACCGGTCATGAAACATCTCGAGATCGAGTATATCCGGGGCCTCTCCTACCACACGCCGATCTGCGTCACGGGGCGCGCGGTCTCCATGCGCAATACCAGCATGGTCATGGAATATGCGACCTGGGACGAGCAAGGGTGCTGCAACTGGTCGACCCAGCTTTTCGTCATGATCGTCAACTCGACGGGGAAGAAGGCACCGATCTCCCCGGAGCTTCGGACGGCGATCGTCGATCTCGATCACCCGGAACAGGGTTGATCGCGCATGAGACTGCTCTCGGATCGTTTTCTCGGGATCCCCAAAAGTCTCTCAAAAGCAATAATTTTACAAACCATCGCCAACAAGTGTTGTGGATTGCCCGAGGCCCGGATTAGGCTTCGTTAACCCGATCCGTTCCGGATCGTGGAAAAGCACTCAAGCTTTGAAAATAAATTGTGAGGCTTCACATGAACGCATTGGCAAAGAGCTTCGCGGTCGCGGCGCTTGCCGTATCCGTCGCGCTCCCCTTATCAAGCGGGCAGTCCTACGCGGCGACCCCGGCGGACACGCTGGTGATCGCCACAAGGATCGACGACATCGTCTCGCTCGATCCGGCGGAAATTTTTGAATTTTCCGGCGGCGACCTCGCCCAGAACGTTTACGACACTCTCGTCGCCTTCGAGCCCTCCAATCTCTCCGGCGGCTACGTCCCAGGTCTGGCGGAAAGCTGGACCATCAGCGAGGACGGGAAGACCTACTCCTTCAAGATGCGCCCGGGCGTCAAATTCCATTCCGGCAATCCGGTGACCGCCCATGACGCAGCCTTCTCGCTGCAGCGTGCAGTGATCCTGAACAAAACCCCGTCCTTCATCCTGACCCAGTTCGGCTTCACCGCCGAGAACGCGAAGGAGAAGATCAAGGCCGTCGACGACATGACGCTGACGATCGAGACGGACAAGAAATACGCCACCTCCTTCGTCCTCAACTGCCTGACCGCCACCATCGGCAACATCGTCGACATGAAGCTCGCGATGGAGCACGAGAAGGATGGCGACATGGGCTACGAGTGGCTGAAGACCAATTCGGCAGGCTCCGGCGCCTATTCCCTGCGTGGCTGGAAGCCGAACGAGAACTACGTGCTCGAGGCGAACGAGAACTACTGGCGCGGCGCGCCGGCGATGAAGCGTGTCTTCGTACGCCATATCAGCGAGTCCGCCACCCAGCGCCTGCTGCTGGAAAAAGGCGACGTGGACGTGGCCCGCAACCTCTCCCCGGACGATGTCGCCGGCATCTCCGGCAACGGCGATCTGCGCATTGACGAGGATCTGCGCGGCCGGATCATGTACTTCTCGCTGAATCAGGAAGTGCCGGTGCTCGCCAAGCCGAAGGTCCAGGAAGCGATGAGGTACCTGGTCGATTACGAAGGCATGGCCAATACCTTCCTGCGCGGCCAGTACACCGTGCATCAGGCCTTCCTTCCGCTGACCTATCTCGGCGAACTGAAGGACAAGCCGTACAAGCTCGACGTCGCGAAGGCGAAGGCCCTGCTGGCGGAAGCTGGCGAAGCCGACGGTTTCGACGTGAAGATTTACGTACGGAATGCCCAGGAACGTCTGGAAATCGGCCAGTCTCTGCAGAACACCTTCGCGCAGGCCGGCATCAAGGCGACGCTTGAAGTCGCGACCGGCAAGCAGACGCTCGGCGTCTATCGCGCCCGAAAGCACGAGATCTATCTCGGCGCCTGGGGCCCGGACTATCCGGATCCGCACACCAATGCCGACACCTTCGCGCACAACCCGGACAACGCGTTCGAGGCGAAGAACACCGGCAAGCTCGCCTGGCGGAACGCCTGGGATATTCCGGAAATGTCCAAGGAGACCGAAGCGGCGGTGCAGGAAAGCGATCGCGACACCCGCGCCGAGATGTATCGCAAGATCCAGAAGGATCATCAGATGGCGAGCCCGTTCGTCGTGATGCTGCAGAAAATCGAGCAGACCGGCTTGCGCAAGAACGTCACTGGCCTCTATACCGGCGGCGCCGTGAGTTCCGTCTATTACTGGACGGTCAAGAAATAACAGCCGGAGCGCTGCTGCCGTATGGCACTCAATACATCCAATAGCGTCGGGAGGGGGGCGTCGCCCCTCTCCCCTCGTTTTTTACGGGCGGTGATTCACACCGTTCTGACCGTCGCCGTCACCTTCGTCGGCCTGCTCTTCGTTACCTTCATCATCGGCCGCGTCATGCCGATCGACCCGGTGCTTTCCGTAGTCGGTGACAAGGCGAGCGAAGAGATCTATCAGGCGGCGCGTCTCGCGATGGGGCTCGACAAGCCGCTTTATGTCCAGTTCGCCTATTATCTCGGCGACGTCCTGAAGGGCGATCTGGGCACCTCGCTGCTGACCGCGCGCCCGGTTGCCGAGGACATCGCCCGCGTCTTCCCGGCGACACTGGAACTTGCCACCATCGCGACGCTCTTCGGGGTCGTGCTCGGCATTCCGATGGGGGTGCTCGCCGCTGTCAATCAGGGCCGCTGGCCGGACCAGGTCGTCCGCGTGCTCGGCCTCTTCGGCTATTCCATGCCGGTCTTCTGGCTCGGCCTGATCGGGCTGCTGGTCTTCTACGGCGTGCTCGGCTGGGTCGGCGGCCCCGGACGCCTCGACATCTTCTATGACGGTATGATCCCGCAGGTCACCGGCGCGATCCTGATCGACAGTCTGATCGCCGGAGATCTGGAGATCTTCGCCAATGCGGTCTCGCACATCGTGCTGCCGGCCGCCGTCCTCGGATATTACTCGATAGCCTATATCAGCCGCATGACCCGCAGCTTCATGCTGGAGCAACTGAGCCAGGAGTACATCACCACCGCGCGTGTCAAAGGTATCTCGGAAACGCAGGTGATCTGGCGCCACGCGCTTGGCAACGTGCTGGTGCCGCTGATCACGGTGATCGCGCTCTCTTACGCCCAGCTTCTCGAGGGCTCGGTGCTCACGGAAACCGTTTTCGCCTGGCCGGGTCTCGGCTTCTATATCACCAACGCACTGCTTTCGGCCGACATGGCCGCCGTTCTCGGCGGGACCGTCGTGGTCGGCGCCGTCTTCGTCGGCCTCAATCTGCTATCCGACCTGCTTTACCGGCTCGTCGATCCGCGCGCCCGTTAGGCAGGACCAGAGACATGATCGCAAAAACAACGCGCACCAGCGCCCCCAGCCTGAAGGCCTGGCTGACGACGGACACACCGGAATCGCGCTGGCAGGCCCGAATGGTCCAGTTCTATCTCGGCTGGCTGACGCTCTCGCGCAATCCGCTCGCGATGATCGGGCTCGCAATCCTCGTCACGCTGATTGTCGTCTCCGCGATTGCGCCCTGGATCGCGCCGCACGACCCGCTGGCCCAGAACCTCCACAACCGCCTGCTTCCGCCTGGCACGCCCGGACATTTATTCGGAACGGACGAACTCGGCCGGGACATTCTGAGCCGGATCATCCACGGCGCCAGCATAACGCTCTATATCGTCGCGCTCGTTGCGGCGACGGCCCCCGTGCTCGGCCTCGTGATAGGCACGCTGGCGGGGTATGCCGGCGGATGGGTCGATACCGTGCTGATGCGCCTGACGGACATCTTCCTCGCCTTCCCACGCCTCGTGCTCGCGCTCGCCTTCGTCGCCGCACTCGGCCCCGGGATCGAGAACGCCGTGCTCGCCATCGCCATCACCTCCTGGCCGCCATATGCCCGCCTGGCCCGCGCCGAGACCCTTACGATCCGCAATCAGGACTTCATCAGCGCGATCCGCCTGCAGGGCGCCTCCCCGGCACGCATCATCTCGGGGCATGTGGTACCGCTCTGCCTGTCCTCGGTAATCGTCCGCGTCACACTGGACATGGCCGGCATCATCCTCACGGCAGCCGGTCTCGGTTTCCTCGGCCTCGGCGCGCAGCCGCCGATTCCGGAATGGGGCGCAATGATCTCCGCCGGCCGCAAGTTCCTGCTCGATCAATGGTGGGTCGCCACCATGCCGGGCCTCGCCATCTTCGTCGTCAGCCTCGGTTTCAACCTGCTCGGCGACGGGCTGCGCGACATCCTCGATCCGAGGAGCGGCCAATGAGCGGTAACAGCGACAACGGGGCGCTTCTGACGGTCGAGGACCTCTCCGTCCGCTTCCACACCCGCACAGGCATCGTCGACGCGGTGCGCGACATCAGCTTCTCCATCGGACGCGAGAAGGTCGGCATCGTCGGCGAATCCGGCTCCGGCAAGACCATGACCGGCCGTTCCGTGCTGCGCCTCATCCGCCCGCCCGGGGTGGTGACGGCGAAACGGATGGAGTTCGACGGAAAGGACCTGATGAAACTCTCCGAGAAGGAGATGCGGCAGATCCGCGGAGACCGGATCTCGATGGTTATGCAGGACCCGAAATATTCCTTGAACCCGGTAATGACCATCGGCGAACAAATCGCGGAGGCCTACCGCGTCCATACCGGCGCCTCGAAACGCGAGGCCATAGAACGGACGCTGGAGATGCTGGCCGCGGTGAAGATCCGCGATCCCAAGCGGGTGCTCGGGCTTTATCCGAACGAGGTGTCGGGCGGGATGGGCCAACGCATCATGATCGCGATGATGCTGATCCCCGATCCCGACCTGATGATTGCGGACGAGCCGACCTCGGCGCTCGACGTCACCGTGCAGATGCAGGTGCTGGCGATCATCGACGATCTGGTGACCCAGCGCGGCATGGGCCTGATGTTCGTCTCCCACGACCTCAATCTCGTCGCCTCCTTCTGCGACCGCGTGATCATCATGTACGCAGGGCAGATCGTGGAGACATGTAAGGCGAACGAACTGGACCAGGCGAAACACCCCTATACCCGCGGGCTGCTGAACTCCCTGCCCCGGCTCGACCGCGAGCCCGGGCCGTTGCCGGTGCTGGAACGCCAGGAAAGCTGGAAGACGGAGCCCGGCGTCGATGCCTATTTCAAGTGAGAGCGGCCCGATGGCATTGATCGATATTTCCGACCTCGATGTCCGCTTCGGCTCCGGCGACGAGAGCGTGCATGCCGTCCGCGGCGTCTCGTTCTCCGTCGAGCAGGGCGAGACATTCGGCCTTGTCGGCGAATCCGGTTCCGGCAAGTCGACCGTGCTCCGCGCCATGAGCGGGCTCAACCCGGACTGGAGCGGCACGATCGAGATCGGCGGCGAGCGGCTCGGCCCCGATCGGGACAAGTCCTTCTACAAGCGCGTCCAGATGGTGTTCCAGGATCCCTACGGCTCTCTGCATCCGCGCCACACCGTCGACCGCATCCTGACCGAACCGTGCCAGATTCATGGCATGTCCGGGATCGAGGACCGTGTGCAGGAGGTGCTCGTCGCCGTCGGTCTCGGCCCGGCCTTCAGGTTCCGCTTTCCGCACCAGCTTTCCGGCGGCCAGCGCCAGCGCGTCGCGATCGCCAGGGCGCTGGTTCTGGAGCCGGAGATCCTGCTCCTTGACGAGCCGACCTCGGCGCTCGACGTCTCGGTGCAAGCGGAGATCCTCAACCTGCTGCAACGCCTGAAGCAGGAGCGCGGCCTGACGTTCCTCTTGGTCAGCCACGATCTCTCTGTCATCGCCCATATGTGCGATCGGCTGGCGGTGATGAATGCGGGCCGCATCGTCGAGGAACTGACCGTGGCGCAGCTGCGGGCCTCGGAGCCGCGGGAGGCCTATACCCGGCAGCTGTTGCGCGCCAGCATGGGCTATGACCGCGAAGCGGCCGCGAACATGATCGCGTTCGATTGAACATTTTCGTGTTCATTTTGTGTTTACGACTGTCAGCCTAACGTAGGCGGATGGACAGTCTCGGATTCACAGAAATTTCCGTTCCCGGCACTTCGGGAAGCCTCTTCATCGGCCCGCTTCCAGCCGACGAGGATGTCGTGCGCGTCATTGCCGAGAAGGGCTTCGACACTGTGCTGTCGCTCGCAACCGGCGAGGAGCTGCACGATCTCGGAACGCCGGGGCTGCGGGACGCTTTTCTCAGCCACATGGTCAACTGGACGCACTTTCCGATAAAGGATTTCGACATCCCCTCGGCGGCCGACACGAGGGCGTGGAAATCGATCGAAACCATCCTCGTGGAACGGCTGAAACATGGCGGACGGATTGTGATCCATTGCCGGGCCGGTTTCGGGCGTAGCGGCATGATCGCGGCGCGCCTGCTCATGGCCTGTGGCACCGATCCGGACGAGGCCGTCAGGATCGTCCGCACGGCGCGGCCGGGAACGATCGAGACGCCGGCGCAGCTCGACTGGGCGAGAAGCGCCGGCGCCGCGTAGAGGTTAGAGTCAGAGGGCGGCGATCGCCATGATCTCGACAGTGTATTTCGGGCTGGCGAGACGCGGCGACTCGACACAGGCACGGCACGGCGTGTTGCCCGGGGCAACCCAGGCGTCCCAGACCGCGTTCATTTCCGCGAAATCGTCCATCGAATTCAGCCAGATCGTCGCCGTGAGAAGCTTCGACTTGTCGGTGCCGGCTTCCGCCAGCAGCGCGTCAAGCGAGGCCAGGATGTCCTTGGTCTGATCGGCGACGCTCGCGCCCGGCGCGTTCTGGGCGACCTGCCCTGCGGTGTAGACGGTGTCCCCATGGACCACGACCTGGCTCATCCGGTCGCCTGTGCGATAGCGCTTGATTCCCATATTCCTCGCTCCTGAAGCTGTAAAAGAGCCCGCAGCATAGTGGGGCCCGGCACCTTCCGCATAGCGTCATCCGCCAATCTCACCCATGCCGGCGCGGGAACAGCGGGCACTCCCGCAGGCAGGCCCAATAGAGCGTTGCAATGACCGGCCTCGCCCGGCTTAATCGGGCCCGGACACGTGCGGGATGCAATCCCGCCGGAGCGAGGGACAAGCGGGAAACATGCAAGCGGAAACGCGCGCCGCGCTGGCCGAGTGGCTGCAGACGGAAACGGGCGCCGACAGGCTAGAGATCACCGGACAGAAACTACTCTCGGGCGGCGCCATCCAGGAAAACTGGCTGCTCGAACTGGACGTTTCCGGCGGGCGCCTCGACGGCGCGGAGCGCGTCGTGCTGCGCACCGACGCGGCGTCGGGAGTCGATGAAAGTCACGGGCGCCCGGAGGAGTTCCGCCTCCTCTCCGCCGGGTTCGAAGCCGGCATGACGGTGCCCGAACCGCTCATCCTCGAAGCCGAAGGCGCAGTTATCGGCAAACCTTTCTACGTCATGCGCGCCGCTGCCGGCACCGCCAATCCCCGGATACTGACGCGCGACGAGAAAATCGACCCGCTGCGCGGCGAACTGGCCCGTCAGATCGGCCGCGAGATGGCGACGCTGCACGCGATTCGCGCGCCGCGCCCGGATCTCGATTTCCTCGGCAGACCGCCGTCGGATGCCGCCGCCCAGAGAATCGCCGAGCTTTATGGTTTCCTCGACAGCCTACCAAAAGCCTACCCCGCGCTCGAATGGGGGCTCCGCTGGCTCGAACTGAACAAGCCGGCCGCCGGACCCTCTGCGCTCTGCCACCGCGATTTCCGCACCGGTAACTACATGGTCGCGGACGGCCGACTCACCGCGGTGCTCGACTGGGAATTCGCCGGCTGGAGCGATCCGCTCGAGGATATCGGCTGGTTCTGCGCCCGCTGCTGGCGCTTCGGCGTCGACGACAGAGAAGCCGGAGGTGTGGGCGCCCGCGCGGATCTCTATGCAGGTTACAGCGAAACGGCGGGCGCCGCGCTCGACTGGAGCCAGGTGCCGTTCTGGGAAGTGCTCGCAACCGTCCGCTGGGGCACGATCGCGCTGCTGCAGGGCGAACGCCACAATTCAGGTGCCGAACGGTCGATCGAGCTCGCCCTGACGGGCCGCAAGGCGGCGGAGATGGAACTCGACGTCCTGCAACAGGTCGCCGAAATCGAACGGAGCAAGAGCGATGTATGAGGCCCCGGGACGCAAGGCGCTGATCGAGACGGCGCTCGACAGCTTCCAGACGGAAATCCTTCCGGAGCTGGCGGGCGACCGCAAATATCTCGGCCTGATGATCGCCAGTGCGCTGGCCATGGCAGTCCGCGAACTGGAAGCCGACGAAGACGCGGATCCTGTCCGCCGGGTGCTGGACGCCTTTGCTGCGCTCTATGGCGAGGACAATGTGGCGCGCGCCGGAGCGGACCCGGAGGCCCAACTCGATGCGCTGAGCCGCGATCTGGCGCGCGAGCTCCGCGAAGGCGTCTATGACAGAGACCTAACCGGTTCGGTACAGCAGGTGCTGACCGTGCTCATCGAGGAAAAGCTGAAACTGTCCAATCCGAAGTTTCTTGCCGCTCGGGAATATTCCCAGCCGACTCCGAACTGACTGATGCAAAAAACCGATTCAACGCAAGATAATTATCCGGATTAAGGCATCCGCTTAACCGTCTGCGTTAAAACGGTTTACGCAAACTGATCGATCTCATTTTCCGGAAAAATGCGAGCAATCGCTGATGCGTATCGGCAACAGATTCACGTCGCCGATCGGCGAGTCGATGCAGAGACGACACTGTTCCGCGCTCAGGAAATCTCGCGGTTGATGTAGCTGTCGTAATCAGGCACCGCCCGCTCGTATGGCGCATCGAAATGGGTGCTGGTCAGGACGAAATCGGCGCTCGCCTGATTGCAGGCCAGCACCACGTTGTAGAGCGTGCAGAGCCGGACCAGCGCCTTGACGTCGACGTCGTGCGGCATGGTCGTCATCGGATCGGTGAAGAAGATCAGGATGTCGAGGCCGCCTTCCGCGATCAGCGCGCCCATCTGCTGGTCGCCGCCGAGCGGCCCGCTCCTGAAACGCCGGACCGCGAGTCCCGTCTCCTCCGCGATCATCCGGCCGGTGGTTCCCGTCGCGACAAGTTCGTGCCCTTTGAGCTTCCCGGCATGGGCCCGGACGAAATCCCGGAGCGCAGCCTTTCGGGCATCGTGGGCGATCAGCCCGATCCGCTTGTTCCTGTTCATGCAATCCGCTCCCTCACCCGGCGCGATAGTTTCCAAATGCGCGCTACACTGTCCCCCTGCCGCCCGTTAGGCTGCAAGAAAAAGCACCAGTGAAAACAACTGATATGGGACGGGAGGACATGTCCGAAATCACCGAATCCGATCTGCGCAAGCTGACGGAGTGGGATACCCCCACGATCTGTAACGGCCTCGAAGTGGTCATGCCGGAACGCCGCACGATCGGCTTCACCACCATGCCGCTCGTCGCCCTCGACCCGTCGCTGCCGCCGATCTGCGGCTATGCCCGCACGGCCACCATGCGCGCCGTCACTCCGCCGCAGGGTGACGCCAAGGCGCACCGGGCCGCCTATTACACCTATGTCGCCTCGGGCGAGAGCCCGCGCATCGTCGTGCTGCAGGACCTCGATCCCGAGCCCGGCTTCGGCGCCTTCTGGGGCGAGGTGAATACCACGGTGCACAAGGGGCTCGGCTGCCTCGGCTGCGTCACCAACGGCTCGTTCCGCGATATCGACGCCTCCGCCAAGGGCTTTCAGATCCTCGGCGGCAAGGTCGGCCCGAGCCATGGCTGGGTCCATCCGGTCGATTTCGGCGTGCCGGTCAATGTCGGCGGCATGGCGGTGAACCATAACGACATCATCCATGCCGACCGGCACGGCGCCGTCGTCGTCCCGGCGGAAGCGGTGAAGAAGCTGCCCGACGCCATCGCCCTGCTGGAGCGCCGCGAGAAGGTCATTCTCGATGCCGCCAAGGCCCCGGATTTCAACATCGACAAGCTGAAGGCCGCGATGTCCGGCGCCGCCGAGATCCACTGACCCCACCAGCCGAAGAGACGAGAAATGAAGAACAAGTTCCACGTGCTGGTGCCGGACAAGCTCAATCCGGCCGGCCAGTCGCTGTTTGACGCACGCGACGATGTCGTCACCACGACGCTGCACTTCCCGACCGAGGACGAGATGGTCGCGGCAGCGGCCACCTGCGACGCCATCGCGGTGCAGACCACGAAGATCCCGCGCCGGGTGATCGAGGCGGCCCCGAACCTGAAGGTCGTCTCGCGGCACGGCGTCGGCTACGATTCCGTCGACGTCGCGGCACTGACCGAACGCGGCATCCCGCTCTGCGTCGCCGCCAGTTCCAACATGGTCTCGGTCGCCGAGCACACGCTCTATTTCATCCTCGCGCTGGCGAAGAAGAGCGTCGAGTTCGATCACGCGACCCGGAACGACAATTTCTGGATCAAGCGCCAGATGGGCGCCCAGGACATCGCGGAGAAGTCGCTGCTTCTCGTCGGCTTCGGCCGCATCGGCACGCGCGTCGCGAAACGGGCTCTCGCCTTCGACATGAATGTCTCGGTGCTCGACCCCTACGTCGATGACGACGCGATCAAGGCCGCCGGCTGTACTCCTGTCTCGAATCTGGACGCGGTGCTGCCGCAGATGGATTTCGTATCGCTGCACTGCCCGAAGAGCCCGGAGACCGTGAACCTCATCGGCAAGGCACAGCTCGCGGCGATGAAGCCGACCGCACATCTGGTCAATACCGCGCGCGGCGGCCTCATCGACGAGGAGGCGCTCTACGACGCCCTCACCTCGGGCAGCATCGCCGGTGCCGGCATCGACGTCTTCGCGGTCGAGCCGCCGAAGCCGGAGCATCCGCTCTTCCAGCTCGACAACATCATGGTCAGCCCGCACAGCGCCGGCGTGACCGAGCAGTCTATCCTCCGCATGGCGTACCAGACGGCGGAGAACGTGCTGAACGTGCTCGACGGCAAGCCGGACCCGAACGTCATCATCAACAAAGAAGTGCTCTGAGAGAGGAGCCGACCAATGAAGACGAGACTGAAAGACTGCCTTGCGAGCGGCAAGGGCGCCATCAACGGCTGGCTCTCCATCCCGAACACCTTCACCGCCGAGATCATGGCGGCGCAGGACTTCGATTCCGTCACCATCGACCTGCAGCACGGCCTGGTCGACTATCAGGCCGCACTCGGAATGCTGCAGGCGATGAGCGCATCGAATGCCACACCGGTGGTACGTCCGCCGTGGCTCGAGCCCGGCATCATCATGAAACTGCTCGACGCGGGCGCGCTGGGCATCATCTGTCCGATGGTGAACAACCGCGCCGACGCCGAGCAGCTCGTCGGCATCTGCAAATACGTTCCGGACGGGTTCCGCTCTTCCGGACCGACCCGGGCAGGAATCGTCTATGGCGTCGACTATCATACGAGCGCCAATGACCAGATGGTCATCTTCGCGATGATCGAAACCGAGGAAGCGCTCGCCAATGTCGACGAGATCGCGGCGACGCCGGGCCTGACCGGGCTCTATATCGGCCCGAGCGATCTCTCCATCTCTCTCGGGCACAAGCCGGGCCTCGACCGGACCGAGCCTGAGATGCTGGAGACGATCGAGAAGATCCGGCTCGCGGCCAAGAAGGCCGGGATCAAGGCCGGCATTCACTGCCTCGAGAACAGCTACGCCAAGAAGATGCTGGCTCAGGGCTTCGACCTGGTGACGCTGGCCAACGATGTCCGGCTCTATTCGGCGGCGGTCTCGAAGACCGTCAGCGACATGCGCGGCTGATGGGCGCGGCCTCCGAGGTCCGGGTCACGCCGGATGTGATGATCGCCCTGGTGCGCGCGATGTTCGCGCGCGCCGGCTGCTCGGAAAAGGAAGCACGGGACATCGCCGAGCGGCTGACCGGCGCCAATCTCCGGGGCCATGACAGCCACGGCGTGATCCGGGTGCCGCGCTACCTGCAATGGATCGAGGCCGGGCGGCAGAAGATCAACCAGACCATCGAGATCGTCATGGAAAACGACGTCATGGCGATCGTCGACGGCAAATACGGCTTCGGCCAAAGCGTCGGCGAGCAGACCGTCGATCTGGGTCTGAAGAAAGTGAAGGCGCAGGGCCTCGCCCTCACGGCGTTGCGCAATGCGGGCCATCTCGGTCGCATCGGCGACTGGGCGGAGCGCGCGGCGGCGGCCGACATCGCCTCCATGCACATGGTCAATGTCCGCGGCTCGCTCCTCGTCGCCCCCTTCGGCGGGCGCGAGCGCCGCATGGGCACCTCGCCCTTCTGCATCGGCATTCCGGTCAAGGGCGGCGATCCGGTGGTGCACGATTTCGCCACCTCCACCGTCGCCGAGGGCAAGGCCCTGGTCGCGCTGAAGGGCGGTAAGGCGCTGCCCGAGGGCTCTCTGATAGACGCCGAAGGCAAGCTGACGAACGATCCCTGGCCGCTCTACGGCGACGTGCCGGCGGGCAAGGCACCGGAGCCCTATGGCGGACCGGGCGCGCTGACGCCGTTCGGAGGCCACAAAGGTTCGGGTCTCAACTTCATGATGGAGATGATGGCCGGCGCCCTCACCGGCTCCGGCTGCGCCGGCGGACCGGACGAGCCCGAGCGGCGACCGTTCTGCAACGGTATGCTCTCGATCTTCATCGACCCGGCGCGGATGGACAGCGGCGACGCCATGGCCGACGAGATCCGCAGCTACATCGCCTTCGTGAAGAACACCCGCCCGGCCGAGGGTGTTTCCGAGGTTCTGGTTCCGGGCGAGAAGGAACGGATGACGCTGGCCGAGCGCAGCGCCGGCGGCCTGCCGCTGGCACCGGAGGTCTGGGACGACATCCTCGCCTCTGCCCGCAAGCTCGGATTCTCGGAGGGCGAGTTGGAGAGCCTGACGGGGTAATGATTCAATATAGGGGGAGAATATCCTACCCTCCTCCTTCCCACCCCTCATTCCGGGAGCCCTCATGTCCGAGCCGACCCGCATTCCCGCTTTCTGTACACAGTGCCGCTCCCGCTGCGGCTGCACGGCGACAGTGGCGGGCGGAAAACTCCTCCGGATCGAGCCGCTGCCGGAGCATCCAAGCGGGTCAAAGCTCTGTCCGAAGGGACTGGCCGCGCCGGAACTGGTCTATCACCCGGACCGGCTGACGCGGCCGCTGCGCCGGACCTCGCCGAAGGGCGCGGCCCATCCGACCTGGGAGGCGATATCCTGGGACGAAGCACTGGACGAGATCGCTGGCCACATGGCGCGGATCCGCGACACGCACGGGCCGGAGCAGGTCTCCTTCTCCGTCACTACGCCGAGCGGCACGCATATTTCCGACGCGATTTCCTGGATCGAACGCTTCATTCGCGCCTATGGCAGTCCAAATACCATCTACGGCACGGAAATCTGCAACTGGCACAAGGACTTCGCCTCCCGTTTCACCTACGGCACCGATATCGGCACACCGGACTTCGCGCGGACCGACTGCGTGCTGCTCTGGGGGCATAATCCCACCGCTACGTGGCTCGCTCGCTCGACCGAGGTGCAGAAGGCGATCCGCCGGGGCGCGAAGCTGGTGGTCATCGACCCGCGTCCAACGATGTATGCGCGCCGGGCCGATGCCTGGCTCAAGGTCCGTCCCGGCACGGACCAGGCGGTTGCGCTCGGCCTGCTCAAGCTGCAGCTCGAAAGCGACGCTTTCGATCAGGGCTTCGCCCGACGCTGGAGCAATGCCGCGCTGCTGGTTCATCCGGAAACCGGGCTCCTGCTGCGGGAAAGCGATGTCGCGCCGGGTGGCGGCGAGAACATTCTGCTGGCGGCCGGCGTCGGAGGCTCGAGGCCGCTGCGTTACGACGCGGCTTCGAAAAACTGGATGGACGACCCGGACGGCGCGGAACTCTTCGGCAGCCATGAGATCCTGAGCCTCTCCGGTTCTGTCCTCTGCCGCACGGTCCTGCAGACCCTGCGCGACGCCGCGGCGGACTACACGCCAGAGCGGGTCGAAGGGCTTTCCGGCGTCCCGGCCGAAGATCTGCGCAAGGCGGCGGAGATTCTGACCGGCAGCGCGTCCGTCGCCTACTACGCCTGGAACGGCGTCGGACAAAGCGTCACGGCGACGCAGACCGACCGGGCGATCTCCAGCTTCTATGCGCTGACCGGGCATTATGGCGCCTCCGGCGGAAACATTCCGGGCGGCGCGGCGCGCTTCAACGACATCTCGGGCCAGGACCTGCTCTCGGATACGCAGCGTGCCAAGGCACTCGGTCTTGCCGAGCGCCCGCTCGGCCCCGGACGGCACGGCTGGGTGACGGCGCGCGATGTTTACCGCGCGGTGCTGGGGGGCACGCCCTATCCCGTCCGCATGCTCTTCTCCTTTGGTGGCAACCCGCTTGCGGCGCAGCCGGACACTGCGTTGGCGAAGCAGGCTTTCGGGAAGCTCGAATTCCACGTCCATACCGACTTCTTCCTGAATGCGAGCGCGGAATTTGCCGATATCGTCCTCCCCGCCGCGACCTCGTGGGAGCGCGAGGGACTGCGCAACGGGTTCGATGCCAGTCTGGAGGGCATGCGGAAGGTGCAGCTCCGTCCGGCTGCGATCGCGCCCGTCGGCGAGGCCCGCAGCGACACCGATATCGTTCTCGAACTCTCCCGACGGCTCGGCCTCGCCGAGACCATGTTCGATTGCGATGCGGACAAAGGCCATGACCACATGCTCGCCCCCGCCGGGCTCGACGTCGCAACGCTCAGAGCCGAACCCGAGGGTGTCACGCTGGACGGGGAAGTACAGGAGAAGCCGTATCTCGCGGCCGGGTTCCCCACGCCGAGCGGTCTGGTGGAACTCTATTCCGAGCAGTTCCTGAAACACGGTCAGCGCCCCGTTCCATCCCTCGACCCGTCGGAACTTCCCTCCGCGCTGGAGCAGCCTTTCCCGCTTCGTCTGGGCTCGGCGAAGACCGTGGTCTATTGCCACAGCCAGCATCGCAACATCCCCTCGCTCCGCCGCCTGCAGCCGGATCCGATCCTGGAGATAGCGCCGGAACTCGCCGAGACGCGCGGCATCGCCGAGCGGGACTGGGTGGAAATTTCAACCAGGGCCGGCACCTTCCGTGCCCGCGCCAAACTCGCCAGGGGCCTCGCGCCGGACGCGGTCTTCGCCCAGCACGGCTGGACCATTGCGGACGCCGTCCCGGGCGCGCCACTCGGTGCCAATCTGAACGGCGCCGTCCCGACCGAGCGGGCGGACCCGGTCAGCGGCTCGATCCCGCTCCGTTGTTCATGGTGCGAGGTGCGGAAGGTTTAAAACCCTGATTCGTCATCCCGGCCAACGCGCCGGGATGACGTCCATAGAAGAGTGAGCGGCCCTAATCCCCATCCGGGCCATATTTCTTTTCCAACCCGTAATACCAGTCGAAGCCGACCGTCTCGTAGAGCTCGTCGAAGGTGAGCAGCCGGTCCGGTCCCGGATGCGCTCCGTTGGCCATCAGGGAGAGCGCGTCGCGCATGGCGCGGAGCGAGACGTTGAGCAGGGTCACGCCGAAGAGCAGGCAGTCATAGCCGATCGCTTCGGCCTCCGCCGGGCTCAGCAACGGCCGGCCTTCCCGTTCGAGTTGGGCGAGCAGTTTCGGCACGGCGACGCGGCGGCAGAGCTCCTCCATCTCGCCACGTTCCTGCGGGCCTTCGAAATAGACGATGTCGGCGCCCATCTCGGCGAAGGCCTCGCAGCGCCAGAGCGCCTCTTCCAGACCTTCCGCGACGCGGCTGTCGGTGCGGGCGAGGATCAGGATGTCGCCGCCTTCGGCCCGGATCTCGTCCCGCATGTCGAGCGCGGCGCGGAGCCGGGTCGTCGCCTCGTCGCGCGGGACCACCTCGACGCCCTTGGCGAAGCCGCAGCGTTTCGGGAAGACCTGATCCTCCAGCATCACGCAGGCGATACCCGCGTCCGCGAAGCCCTTCACGGTGCGGCGGACATTGACCGGATTGCCGAAGCCGGTATCCGCATCGCCGATCAACGGGAGCGAGACGGCGCCGGCGATGTCCCGCGCCTGGTCGAGGATTTCCTTATAGGAGAGCAGTCCCGCGTCCGGCAGGCCGATCTGCGTGGCGCTCACGGCGTAGCCGCTGACATAGGCCGCCTCGAAGCCGGCCTTCTCGACCAGCTTCGCGCTCATCGCATCGAAACAGCCGGGGATCGTCAGGATCCGATCCTCGCCCAGCCGTTCCCGCAGTTTCGTTGCCTGCCCCATCACGCCCTCCCCCGCGCTCGATTACGGAGAGACGATAGCGCCGGCCCCGAAACGGAAAAAGGCCCCTCGGGAGGGGCCTCTTCGCAACACGTATCCGTGCCGGTCTCAGAAAGCGTCTTTGACTTTCAGAACCTGGCGGCCGCGATACATGCCGGTCTTCAGATCGATGTGGTGCGGACGGTGCAGTTCACCGGTATCCGGGCTTTCCACATACGCATCGGATTTCACCCGGTCGTGCGCCCGGCGCATGCCACGCTTGGACGGGGTCGTTTTCCTCTTAGGAACAGCCATCGTTCTATCCTCGGTTCGTCGGCATAGTTGCACCGACGGTGCAATCTCAGGGGCGCTGTCTTAGTGGGTTTCGGAGGCGGTTGCAAGGGAAAAACCCCTGCAAAACCGCCCCGGCGATGCATCCCCTATTCGAATTCCATGATCTGCTGGTCGACCGCGAGGCTGGCCCCGGCGGCGGCGTGGATCTTGGCGACCGTGCCGTCTTTCGTGGCACGCAGCACGTTCTCCATCTTCATTGCCTCGACCACCGCCAGTTCCTGGCCGGCCTTGACCGGCTCGCCCTCGGAAACCGCGAGCGAAACCAGGAGCCCCGGCATCGGCGAAAGCAGGAACTTGGAGAGATCGGCCGCTTCCTTCTTCGGCATCCGGTCGAGCAGATCCGAGGCCTTGCGGCTGAGCACCGTGAACTGGCGCTGCGCGCCCGCGATGGAGGTGTGATAGTCAATCCCGCGGCGTTCCATCTGCACCGGGAACGGCTTGCCGTTCACCGTGCCGCCGAAGACCGGCTCGCCCGCACGCAGCGCGCCGCGCACCTCGTATTTCGTGCCGTTGATCGCCACGTCGTAGCCGCCATCGACATGCGTCGCGTCGGCATCCTCCGCCGCGTCGTCATGGCGAACCTTCCAGGCGCTCTGCGGCGGGTTGCGGTCGCCGACCGGGGTCTGGCCGGAGATCATCCGATTGCGCTCGGCATTGGCGCATTCCGCCGCCACCGCGACGGCGCGCATCGCGTTCTCGGTCTCTTCCGAGACAGGCGCGCCCTCGAAGCCGTCCGGATATTCCTCGGCGATGAAGTTGGTCGTCAGCCGCCCGTCGCGGAAGCGCTCGTGCGCCATCATGGCAGAGAGGAAGTCCACATTGTGGCCGATGCCGCGGATATGGAAGCGGTCCAGCGCCTCGGCCATGCGGTCGATCGCCTCGATCCGGTCCTTGCCGTAGGTGCAGAGCTTGGCGACCATCGGGTCGTAGAACATGGAGATCTCGGCACCCTCGTAGACGCCGGTATCGCAGCGCACGCTCTCACTCTCCGCCGGCGGGCGGTAGCGCACGAGGCGTCCGGTCGAGGGCAAGAAGCCGCGATAGGGATCCTCGGCATAGATCCGCGATTCCATCGCCCAGCCGGTCAGCTTGATGTCCTTCTGGGTGAAGGGCAGCTTCTCGCCCGCGGCGGAGCGGATCATGATCTCCACCAGATCGAGGCCGGTGACCAGCTCGGTCACCGGGTGCTCCACCTGCAGGCGGGTATTCATCTCGAGGAAATAGAAGTTCCGCTTCCCGTCGACGATGAACTCGACCGTTCCGGCGGACGAATAGTCCACCGCCTTGGCGAGCGCGACGGCCTGCGAGCCCATCTCGGCGCGGGTCTTCTCGTCGAGGAACGGGCTCGGCGCCTCCTCGATCACCTTCTGGTGGCGGCGCTGGATCGAGCATTCACGCTCGCCCAGATGCACGACATTGCCGTGCTTGTCCGCGATCACCTGGATCTCGATATGGCGCGGCTCCTCGATGAACTTCTCGATGAAGACGCGCTCGTCACCGAAGCTGGAGCGAGCCTCGTTCACCGCCGAACGGAAGCCGCTGGCGACCTCGTCGGCCGTGTTGGCGATGCGCATGCCCTTGCCGCCGCCGCCGGCCGAGGCCTTGATCATCACCGGAAAGCCGATTTCGGCGGCAACCTTCGCCGCCTCCTTCTCGTCGGCGAGGATGCCGAGATAGCCCGGCACCGTGTTCACCTTGGCCTCGTGCGCGAGCTTCTTCGACTCGATCTTGTCGCCCATCGCGCCGATCGCCTTCACGCCCGGACCGATGAAGGCGACGCCTTCCGCCTCCAGCGCCTTTGCAAACGTGGCGTTCTCGGAAAGGAAACCGTAGCCCGGGTGCACGGCTTCGGCGCCGGTCTGCCGGATCGCATCCATGATCTTGTCGATCACGAGATAGGATTCGGCGGACGGCGCGGGCCCGATATGCACCGCCTCGTCGGCCATCTGAACATGAAGTGCGTCGGCGTCCGCGTCGGAATAGACGGCGACGGTCTGAATGCCCATGCGCTTTGCGGTGCACATCACGCGGCAGGCGATCTCGCCGCGGTTGGCGATGAGGATTTTCTTGAACATGGGATGGAAGTTAGCCGAGCCCCTCAAGGCCGACAATAGGTCAACGTGCCGCTAGCTGCTCAATCTGTGCCCGCGATAGATTTCGCCCTCGCGCGCCTTTCGCCGCCAGGGCCGCGCCTTGGTCAGGGGGATGTCCCATTTGGGATCCGATGGATCGATGGAACAGACAGTCAGGCGGGACTCGTCGGGCTCTTCCCCGGCAACGATGTGACCATCGGGACCAATCAGGCATGACGGCTGCCGGTCGCGCTTATTTGCGGAGACCGAGTAGCTGATCCAGTAGCAGTTGCAGGCCGCATGCCCCTGGGCCTGGATCCGGAACATCCTGCTTTCGTCTCCGGACGAAAGGCAGAGGCAATCCACGCCAAGCCGCTCATATTCCAGGAAAAGTTCGGGAAACTGGACCTCGATACAGATCAGGAAACCGAGCCGGATCCCTTTGATATCGACCGTAACCGAACGACTGCCGGCGGCGTACCAGTCCGTGATCTCGGTATTCGAGCAGAAGCGCTTGTCGTAGCGTTCCGCGAGCCTGCCGTGATCGTCGACGACATAAAGGCTGTTCAGCGGGCGGGACAGATCCGGATGGCGATGGTTGCAGCCTACAATGGCCCAGAGGCCTGTCTCGGCGCAGCATGCGCGCACCGTGTCCAGCGCTGTGTCGACAGCCTCCCAGTCAACATCGGCCCAGCTCTTGATCTGGGCCTTCACATAACCGGACAGGGCCGCTTCGGAAAAATGAATGCAATCTGCACCGGCGGCCGCGGCTTGGCGGATCAGAGCGCAGAGTTCTCGCGCATTCTTGTCCGGATCGGATGTGATCAGGGACTGGGCAGTCGCCATCCGGAGCATGCGCGCTCTCCGTCCCGAACAGCGAGATCAGATCAGAAAGTTGATATAGGAGCCGGGAGGTGCGTCGGGATCGATATTGTCATTGGCGATCAGTGTCATCAGCCGGGCGATCTGGCGGTCGATATCGGCATCCGTCGTCGCGGTCCGGAGCCGGAAGCCGCGCTCGGGAGCGCTCGGGGCGATCCGCGGCGTCTCCTCTGCCGGCGCGACCCGCGCCGGACGGCGCACGGCCGGACGCTGCACGCGACCGCGGATATCTCCGACGCCGCCGTTACCCGGTCCGCTTGGGGGAAGTGCCATGTCGGATACCTCGGATCATTGCCTGCCTTATCCGACTATAGCCGAGCCGGATTCGCCGGGAAAGCCTCAGGCCTTCCCGCCGAGCACGCCTTCCAGCGCATCCATCGCCGATTTCAGCCGCTCCGGCGCCGAGGCGTAGCAGAGCCGGAGATAGCCCTCGCCTGCCGGACCGAAGGCGGCGCCCGGCGCGAGGCCGACATTGCATTTGTCGATGATCTCCTTGCAGGCGGCGACCGAGTCCGTCATGCCCTCGACCGCGAAGAAGGCATAGAAGGCCGCCTTAGGGCGCGCAGCGCGGATGCGCGGCCAGGCTTCGAGCCGGTCGAACACGATGTCGCGGCCGGCGAGGCAGCGGGCGCGAAGCTGTTTGATCACGTCGTCCCCTTCCCGCATGGCCACAATGGCGCCGCGATGCAGGAACTGCGGCACGCCGGAGGTGACGATCTGCACCAGCTTGGCGACCGTCAGGCCGAGCCCGGCCGGATGGGTCAGCCAGCCGAGGCGCCAGCCGGTCATCATCCAGGACTTGGAGAAGGAGTTGATCACGAAGAGCCGGTCCGTCGGCTCCGCGATCTCGAGGAAGGACGGCGCCACATCGCGATCGAAGACGAGCTGGTGATAGACCTCGTCGGAGATCACCCAGATCCCCCGCTCGCGCGCGAAATCAAGCAGTTGCTGCTGCTGCTCCCGCTCCATCAGCCAGCCGGTCGGATTGCCTGGCGAGTTAACGAAGATCGCCTTGGTCTTGTCGGTGACGGCGGCGAACAGCTCCTCCATGTCGAGATGCCAGTCGTCGTCCCGCAAGGTGAGCGAGACATGCACGCTCGTGCCGCCGTTGATCTCGACCGTCGAATAGATGTTCGGCCAGATCGGGCCGATCACCACGACCTCGTCGCCGGCCTCGAGGATCATCTGCATGGCAATCGAGAGCGAGGACATGCCGCCGGTGGTGAGGCTTACCCGCTCGGTATCGAGCGCAAGGCCGTCCTCCAGCTTGAAGGTCCGGTTCATGTAGGCCGCGATCTCTTTCCGGAGATCGAGGATGCCGCGCTGGTCGGTATAGAAGGTCTCGCCGCGGCGCATTGCGTCCGCCGCCGCCTCGGTGATGAAGCCCGGCGTCGGCAGGTCACCTTCGCCGAACCAGAGCGGGATCAGGCCCTGCCGGTCCCAGCCGTGCTGCGCAACCTCGACGATCGCGGTTTCCTTGAGGCCTTCGACGAGAGGGTTCATCGGGCCGAAATCGGGCGCGGCATTCATCAGCATAACTCAATCCTGCATGTCGGAATAAAGGCCGCCAGAGCGCGCCACCGGCGAACTTTAGCCCTTTGCCGCCGCCCCACAACCCCATAAAACCGATGCCATACATTAGCGGTATTAAATCGGAAACGGCGCGCGCGATGACAAAGATCTACCTGATCCGCCACGGAGAGACTGTCTGGAACAGGGAAGGCAGGTTGCAGGGTCACCTCGACTCGCCCCTGACCCTGAACGGCATCCGTCAGGCGGAAGCCTACGGGCGCAAGCTCGCCGGGATCTCGTCCGGCGAGACCTTGTCTCTGCATGCGAGCCCGCTCGGCCGGACCCGCCAGACAGCGGCGATCATCTGCGAGATCGCGGGCCTCCCCTACGCGGAGATCCGCTTCGATGCGCGGCTGAAGGAGATCACTCTTGGCGAACATGACGGTTATCCGGGATGGGAGCTGCTCGACCGGGATTTCCCGGAACTGGCGGCCAAGCGCAAGGCCGATCCGTGGAACTTCCAGCATCCGGGCGGCGAGAGTACGGAGATGGTCCGCCGCAGGGTCAGGCCGTTTCTGGAAGAGCTGAGACAACAGGGCGGGACGCACCTGATCGTCGCGCACGGGGTGCTCAACAAGGTGATGCGCGGAGTCCATCTCGGGCTGTCGGAAGAGGAATGCTTCGCGCTCGACCGGCCCCAGGACGGCTTCTACGTCCTGGAAGACGGACGCGAGACGTTCATCCGATCGGTGGGATAGACGGCAGCCGCCGGATCGTCCGGATCGGGATGTCCATGTCCTTCGTGCGGTCCATGAAATCCGTCAGCGCCTCGTAGGCCACCGCCATGTGGTGACCGTTGGCATGCAACAGGATGCCCGGCTCGGCGAGGAACATGACGTGGCCCGCGGTGAAGAGCAGGTCGCCCGGCTCCGCCGCATCCAGACCGCCCTCGACCACCTCGCCGACCGCCGCTTCCTGCATGTCGCTGTCGCGCGGCGCGGTGATCCCGGCACGGGCGAGCGCCAGTTGCACCAGCGCCGAGCAGTCGAGCCCGAAGCTGGAGCGCCCGCCCCAGCCGTAAGGCGCGCCCATGAAGAGTTCCGCCGTCGAGAGATAGTCCGGCTCGACTTCCGAGAGCCCGCAGAGATGCGGCGTGTAGATCCAGCCGCCGCCACTGCCGTAGTCAATGCGGGAATACTTGCCGCTCTCCTCCGTCACCCGGACCCGCGTCGAGAGATGCAGCATGTCGAGCGGGATGGTCTTCAGGTCCGGCTCCGGGAAGACATAGGAGCGCAGCGCCTGGATCTCGTTGCTGTAGGGCGCGTCGGTATCGGGCCCGAGCCCGTCCTCGCGGACATAGCCGACATAGCCGTCCGTCTGGTTCTGGCCCCAGGCCCAGCCGTCCTTGCGCTCGTAGACGATGAAGCGCTCGTTGAAGAGCAGTTCGGTCGATTGACGCGCTGCGGCCTCCGGCTTCTCGCGCACCGAAAGCGTGCCGCGCAGGACCCGGCAAGGCTCGCCCTTCACATATTTCGGTGCCTCGATCTCGGCTTCGAGGAAGTCGGCGGCGATGTCCGCGCGCGCCGGCGTCAGACGGGGGTCGAAGGGATCGATCTTCACGCCATGAGCTCCTTGATCGCGCGGTCGAGGCCGTCGAGGGTGAGCGGGAACATGCGGTCCTCCATGAGCTCGCGGATCATGCTTATCGACTGGGTATAGTGCCAGTATTTCTCCGGCGTCGGATTGAGCCAGGCGGAGCGCCGGAAATGCCCGGTCAGGCGCTGCATCCAGACCCCGCCCGCCTCCTGGTTCATATGCTCGACGCTGCCGCCGGGCATGGCGATCTCGTACGGGCTCATCGAGGCGTCGCCGACGAAGATCGCTTTGTATTCCGGCCCGTAGGTATGCAGCAGGTCGAAGGTCTGGGTGGCGTCGACATGGCGGCGCCAGTTGTCCTTCCAGACTTTCTCGTAGGGACAATTGTGGAAGTAGAAATATTCGAGATGCTTAAACTCGGACCGGGCGGCCGAGAACAGCTCCTCCATGACCTTGGTGTAGGGGTCCATGGAGCCGCCGACATCGAGGAAGAGCAGCACGTTCACGGTATTGTGCCGTTCCGGGCGCATCTTCAGGTCGAGATAGCCGCCGTTGCGCGCGGTCGAGCGGATCGTATCGCTCATGTCGAGCTCGGTCGCGGCGCCGGACCGGGCGAAGCGGCGCAGTTTACGGAGCGCCATCTTGATGTTCCGGGTGCCGATCTCGACCGTATCGTCGAGATTGCGGAACTCGCGCTTGTCCCAGACCTTCACCGCGCGGTTGTTGCGGTTGCCGTCCTGGCCGATGCGCACGCCTTCGGGATTGTAGCCGTAAGCGCCGAAGGGGCTGCGGCCGGCGGTGCCGATCCACTTGTTGCCGCCCTGGTGGCGCTTCTCCTGCTCCTCCATGCGCTGCTTGAGGGTCTCCATGAGCTTTTCCCAGCCGCCCATGGCCTCGATCTCGGCCTTTTCCTCCTCGGTGAGGTTGAGCTCCGCCATCTTGCGCAGCCATTCCTCCGGGATCTCCTTGCCGAACAGGTCGGAGAGATATTCCAGCCCCTTGAAGACATGGCCGAAGACCTGGTCGAAGCGGTCGAGATGGCGCTCGTCCTTCACCAGGGTGGCGCGGGAGAGATAGTAGAAATCGGTGACCGCGTAGTTGCCGAGCCCCGCCTTAACGGCCTCGAGCAGCGTCAGGTACTCCTTGACGGAGACCGGCACGTCGGCGCGCTTCAGCTCGTAGAAGAAATTCGAGAACATGGGGAGGAGTTGTCACAGCGTCCGGGCAAAGGGTCAAGCGCGCTGAATGAACCGCACCCCACTTCGTCAGAGACGGGCAAGACGGAGCAGCGCGGCACCGGCGAGCGTCGTCATGGTCGAGGCGACCTTCATCAGGTCAAGACGCTCCTTCAGGAAGAAGACCCCGATCAGGAGGGCGAAGACGATGCTGGTCTCCCGGAGTGCCGTCACCAGCGCGATCGGCGCCTCCGTGAAGGCCCATGTGACGAGCGCATAGGCAACGAAGGACGCGCCGCCTCCGACGAGGAAGAGCATCTTGCCGTTCCGCGCCATGCGGATGAAAGCATCAGGCTGCCGAAGCGCCAGGTATCCGGCCATGATCACCCCGTTCCCAAGGGACAGCCAGGCATAGAAACCGAGCGAGGTTCCTGCGAGCCGTGCGCCGAGCCCGTCGACGAGCGAATAGGACGCGATGAAACATCCGGTTACGAGCGCCAGCACCGCCGCCTTGCCGTTACGCTGCCCGTCGGCGCGCCGGACAAGCGCAAGGCTGATGATCCCGGCGCCAATCAGGAGAATGGCGCAAAGCTCGATCTGGTTCAGGACCGTGCCGAGAAACACGATCGAGATCGCGGCCACGATCAGCGGGGCAGATCCCCGGGCGATCGGATACACTTGGGTCAGGTCGCCATGATTGTAGGATCCCAGCAGGAAAAGCTGGTAGCCGACATGGAGCGCGATGCCTGCGGCGAGATACGGCAATGATGCCACATCCGGCACCGGGGCGATCAGAAGCCCGCCGGCCGCGAAAGGCAAATGTCCGAGAACGACGGCAGCCATCGCCATCAGCTTGTCGGATCCGCCCTTCACCAGCGCATTCCAGGACGCGTGCAGAAGTGCCGCTCCAATCACGGCCAGAAAGACGGTGGTCGACATGCGATCTCCTTGAGGCAGGTACACGGTGAATGGATGCGGATGCTAATTTGTATAGATGTCTATATCTATATTATGAAAACCCGACCTCCGACACAATCTGATTTCTTCGTCCGCCTCCCGGCCATTCACCAACCGGCCGCCTGAGCGTCTTCAGGAGGCACTCAACCGGACCGGACCCGAGATGACGGAAACGAGCCGCCCAGGCGGACAAATCCCGGACAGGCCGGCGCCTGCGGGGGATTTCCCGCTGAGCCACCTTCAAACCGGGGCGCCCGACAAGCGCGGCCGGATGGTGGTCGACGTGCTCTGGGCGGTCCGGGACTTCAAGATCTACAAGACCGAGAAGGGCATCAGCCCGCAATTCTCCGACGATGCCGAAACAGCAAGAAAGCAGCGGCAGGACTATATGTCGCTCGGCCCGGAGCTTGCCGAGCTCAATCAGCAGATCGAGATGCTGAAGAACGGCTGGGCGCGATGGATCACCTGGCTGTGGCGGCGCCTCGGCGCACGCGACGACCCCCAGCTTGCCTATTGCGAGCGGGAGACCGCGCGCGGCATCGCCCAGGCACTGGACGGGCAGCCCGACGAAGGGCGGAAGACCATCGCCGACCTCAGCCAGCGTCTCGCGAAGCGCTTCGGCAATGTGCTGCGGGTGCTCTATTTCTCGATCTGCGCGCTCGCGGCGCTGGAGATCACGGTTGCGCTGGCGATCTATACGGACGGAATGACCCCGGCGCACACGGACACGATCCTCGGCCTGCAAACCTTCCAGCTGTCGGTCGCGGCGGTGATGGGCTGTCTCGGCGCTCTCCTCTCGACCGCGATCGGCCTCCGCGGCCTCGCGATCGATCCGGCGGCGAGCCTGACCATCAACATCACCTACGCCGTGCAGCGCATGCTGGTCGGCATCCTCGGTGCCGTCGTTCTGCACATCACGCTGAAATCGGGGATCGTCAGCGCCCTCATCGGCACGGCGCAGATCACCCCCGGCGAGGACAGCGCAATCTACAAACTCGCCTTCATGAGCCTGCTCGCCGGCTTCAGCGAACGGCTGGTGCCGAACCTGCTGGAGAAGAGTACGGAAAAATTCGGCGGGGCGAACGCTGCTCCCCCGACCAAGACCCCGACGGCAGGTCCAGCGCCTTCCTCCGGCCCCGGCCAGGTGCCGCCGGCGCGGGATCCCGCCTGATACGTACACTCCTCCAGAGAGAAGATTCGCTGCGGGAGCCGGATATGCGAAGATGCGTGCTTCGTCGGGGCAAGTAATATCCGAGTGATGACAGAGCTATCAGACCAGCGGGCAGCCGAAACGGCGTCAAAAGGCCCGGACCTCGCCGTGGTGCTCGCGGAGGCTACGGCACAGACCGTCAGCAACGCGTTTCTCGTGGCGCTCGTGCGCAGCCTGCAGGACGCCATGCCGGCAACGATGGTGCTGATCACGGAGGGCATCGGCAAGCCGCCGACGCGGGCGAAGGCGGTCTTCAGTCTCAAGCAGGGGCAACTCGGGGTTCCGGTGGAATACGACCTCGAGGGCACGCCCTGCGATCTGGTCTATCGCGGCGACCGCATCGTCATTCCGGACAAGCTCTGGGAGCTGTTTCCCCGGGAAAAGGGCCTCAACGGGTATTGCGGGATCCCGCTCCGCGATCCCGAGGGCGCGGTACGCGGACATTTCGCGGTCTTTTCCGAACAACCGATCCGGGATCCGGAACGGACCGAGGGCATCATCCGGATCTTCGGCATGCGCGTCGAAGCCGAACTCCAGCGGATGAGCCGCGATCGGGACCGGGAGAACCTGATCAGGCGCCTCGACCGGCAATATGAAATCGCCCGCGAGGCGAGCGGGTTCAAATCACACCTGCTCAGAATGATCGCTCATGACCTGCGCAGCCCGCTCACCGCGATCCTCGGCCGGGCGGAACTGATGCAGGCTCTCATTGAGAAAGACCGTACCGAGAGTGGAGTCCCGCACGACAGCCCGCTTATGACGCGCATCGACGCCTCGCTCGACGCGATCGTGTCCGCCTCGGAGCACATGGAGCGGATGATCGCGGGCCTGCTCAGCGCCGCGAAGAAAGAGGCAACCTCGATCGAGATCTACGCGGACCGGATTGACCTCGCGCAACCTGTCCGGCGCGCGCTCGAACTCAGCCGGTTGCCGGCGGAAAAGAAACACATCGCCCTCGACTACACCCCCGGAGAACCGCTCTTCATTTCGGGGGACGAGGACAGACTGACCGAGGTGATCGACAATCTGATCGGCAACGCGATCAAATATTCACCTCCGGAGAGCCGCATCGCCATCTCCCTGAGGGCCAGCGAGGACGAGGTTCATCTCTCCGTCAGGGATCAGGGCGTCGGCCTCAGCAAGGACGATATCGCCGGCCTCTACAAGCCGTTCAACACGCTCTCGTCACGGCCGACCGGCGACGAGGAGTCGCTCGGTCTCGGCCTGACCATCGTCAAGGCTGTGGTCGAAGCCCATACCGGCAGCATCGACATCACCAGCCGTGGAAAAGGCAAAGGCACCGAGGTCCGCCTCTCATTCCCGCGCGAGCCCGCGGCGTAATGGAGAGGCAGAGCGGGCTACCGCTTCAACGCGGCGCCGAGAGCCTGCTGCTTCAGTAGCATCTCCGTCACCATGGCGCGCGCACCTTCATCCGTGCAGTCATAACCGGTAAATGCGGCACCGGACTTGGCCTTTTGCATCGCGGCCCGTATCGCAGCCCACTCGAGGGGACCGGCTCCAGCTTTCGTTGAGAGTCCCTCGATTTGCTCGACGAAATACTCCGCCTCTTCCGGCGGTCCACCGCAGAACGGGACCGAGGCCTCGATCCGGCCAGCGGCCGCCCCGAATTCCGCGATCGCCTTCTGCAGCGCCGCATCTGCGGCCTGTGCGTCCGTCACAGCGAGGCCGGCAACAGTGAAACCGGCCAGGAACAGCGCTACCCTCATCATCCCCGCCCTTCCCGGCGGGCGATGAAGGCCAGCCGTTCGAACATGTGCACATCCTGCTCATTCTTCAGCAAGGCACCGTAAAGCGGCGGAATAATGTCCTTCTTGTCTGCCGAGCGCAGCGTTTCCGGCGGAATGTCCTCCACGACAAGCAACTTGATCCAGTCGAGCAGTTCGGAAGTCGAGGGCTTCTTCTTCAGTCCCGGCACCTCGCGCACCTCGTAGAAAGAGGTCAGCGCCTCGCGCAGCAGGTTCTTCTTCAGGTCCGGGAAATGCACCTCGACGATCTCCGCCATCACCTCCGGCTCCGGGAAGCGGATGTAATGGAAGAAGCAGCGGCGCAGGAAGGCGTCCGGCAGCTCCTTCTCGTTGTTCGAGGTGATGATGACGACCGGGCGCTTTTTCGCCTTCACGGTCTTTTGCGTCTCGTAGACAAAGAACTCCATGCGGTCGAGTTCGAGCAGGAGATCGTTCGGGAACTCGATGTCGGCCTTGTCGATCTCGTCGATCAGCAGGATCGACTGGGTATCGGACTCGAAGGCCTCCCAGAGCTTCCCACGCACGATATAGTTGGAGATGTCGTGCACCTTCTCGTCGCCGAGCTGGCTGTCGCGCAGGCGGGAGACCGCGTCATACTCGTAGAGCCCCTGCTGCGCCTTGGTGGTTGACTTGATGTGCCATTCGATCAGCGGCATGCCGAGGGCCTTCGCCACCTCGTGCGCAAGCACCGTCTTGCCGGTGCCGGGCTCGCCCTTCACCAGAAGCGGGCGCTGCAGGGTGATCGCGGCATTCACCGCGACTTTCAGATCGTCGGTCGCGACATATCCGTCCGTGCCGGAAAAGCGTGCCGTATCGCTCATCTGTACTCCTCGGGTCTGTGATCCGCCGCGCAATCTGGGAAAGGCGGCGGGCAGAGAAAGAGGCGCCCGTTCGAGGCGCCTCCCTGTCAGGTTACGGCGATCCGGCTCCGGCTGTCGATGCCGAAGCCACGCGCGCTCAGGAGAGCTTCTCGGCCAGAGCGGCTTCGATCGCGGCGATGGCCGCCGGGCCCGCCGAAGCGTCCGGACCGCCGGCCTGGGCCATGTCGGGACGGCCGCCGCCGCCCTTGCCGCCGAGCGCCTCGGAACCGACCCGGACCAGATCGACGGCGCTGACCTTATCGGTCAGGTCTGCCGTGACGCCGACAACGATCGAGGCCTTGCCCTCGTCGGATGAGATGACCGCGGCGACGCCGGAGCCGATCTGCTGCTTCAGGCCGTCTGCGACGCCTTTCAGCTCCCGCGCCGGGATGCCTTCGAGCACACGGCCGGCGAATTTCACGCCCGCGATTTCCTTGGCCTCCGAAGATCCGCCGGTCCCGCCCTCAGCGAGCTTGCGGCGCAGGTCCTGCACCTCGCGCTCAAGCTTGCGGCGCTCCTCGATCAGCGCCTCGACGCGCTCGGGAAGCTGGTCAACCGTGACTTTGGCAGCGGCAGCGGCCGTAGTCAGCAGGCCCTCGCGGGCATCGACATATTCGAGCGCCCCGGCGCCGGTCACGGCTTCGATCCGGCGCACGCCGGCCGCAACGGCACTTTCGGAGACGATATGCAGCAGGCCGATATCGCCCGTGCGGTTCACGTGTGTCCCGCCGCAGAGTTCAACCGAATAGACGTCTTTCGACGGATCGTCGGACGGACCGCCCATCGCGACGACACGGACCTCATCGCCGTATTTCTCGCCAAAGAGCGCCATGGCGCCGTGCTTGATCGCGCTTTCCGGATCCATCAGCGTGGTGCTGACCGGGCTGTTGCCGCGGATATGCTCGTTCACCTCGGCCTCGACCGCCTTCAGCTCCATGTGGCTCATCGCCTTCGGGTGGCTGAAATCGAAGCGCAGACGGCCCGGCGCGACGAGCGAGCCCTTCTGGGTCACATGCTTGCCGAGATGGCGGCGCAGCGCCTCGTGCAGCAAATGGGTGGCGGAGTGATTGGCCCTCGACCGCCCCCGCCGCGCGCTGTCGACCGTGAGCTCGACCGCGTCGCCGACCTCGACCACGCCGTCCGTCACCTTCGCCATGTGGACCCAGAGGTCACCGACCTTCTTCTGGGTGTCACTGATCTCGATATCGGTACCGCCGAGGGTGCGCGCCGTGCCCGCATCGCCGACCTGACCGCCGGACTCGCCATAGAACGGGGTCTGGTTGACGATCATGGCGAATTCGGCCGGGCCTTCGATCTTCCGGACCGGTTCGCCGTCGAGCACCAGGGCCTCGACCTGGCCTTCCGCATGCTCGGTGTCATAGCCGAGGAACTCGGTCGCGCCGCACTTGTCGCGCAGTTCGAACCAGACCTTGTCGGTCGCCGCCTCACCGGAGCCGGACCAGGCCGCCCGCGCGGCCGCACGCTGACGCTCCATCGCCGCCTCGAACCCGGCGGTGTCAACCGCCCGGCCCTGTCCGCGGAGGATGTCCTGCGTCAGATCGAGCGGAAAGCCGTAGGTGTCGTAAAGCTTGAAGGCGACCTCGCCGGAGAGGGTCTCGCCCTCGCCGAGCCGTCCGGTCTCCTCCTCGAGATGCTTCAGGCCGCGGTCGAGGGTCTCCTTGAAGCGGGTTTCCTCCAGCTTCAGGGTCTCCTTGATCAGGCTCTCCGCACGGCCGAGTTCCGGATAGGCATCGCCCATCTCCTTCAACAGCGTCGGCACCAGTTTCCAGACCAGCGGGTCCTGGCAGCCCATGATATGGGCGTGGCGCATGGCGCGGCGCATGATCCGGCGCAGCACATAGCCACGGCCCTCGTTCGACGGCAGCACGCCGTCGGCAATGAGGAAGCTGGATGCGCGCAGATGATCGGCGATCACCCGGTTGGAAACCTTGTGCGGACCGTCCGGATCGACATTCGCCTCGTGCGCGGAGGCCTCGATCAGCGCGCGCATCAGGTCGATATCGTAATTGTCGTGCTGGCCCTGCAGCACGGCGGCGATGCGCTCCAGCCCCATGCCGGTGTCGATCGAGGGGCGCGGCAGGTCGATCCGCTTGTCCTTCGAGACCTGCTCGTACTGCATGAAGACGAGGTTCCAGATCTCGATGAAGCGGTCGCCGTCCTCGTCCGGGCTGCCGGGAGGGCCGCCCGGGATCTCCGGGCCGTGATCGAAGAAGATCTCTGAGCACGGGCCGCAGGGACCGGTATCGCCCATGGCCCAGAAATTGTCCGAGGTGGCGATGCGGATGATGCGCTCGTCCGGGAGGCCCGCGATCTTGCGCCAGAGGCCGGCCGCCTCCTCGTCCTCGTGATAGACCGTCACCAGCAGCTTGTCGGCGGGCAGGCCGTAGCGCTTGGTGATCAGGGTCCAGGCATGCTCGATCGCCTGATCCTTGAAATAGTCGCCGAAGGAGAAGTTCCCCAGCATCTCGAAGAAGGTGTGGTGGCGGGCGGTATAGCCGACATTCTCGAGGTCGTTGTGCTTGCCCCCGGCGCGCACGCATTTCTGCGAGGTCGCGGCGCGCTTGTAGTCGCGGTGTTCCTGGCCGGTGAAGACGTTCTTGAACTGCACCATGCCGGCATTGGTGAAGAGCAGCGTCGGATCGTTGCGCGGCACCAGCGGGCTGGAGGCGACTTCCTCATGTCCGTTCTCGACGAAATAATCGAGGAAAGTACGGCGGATATCGTTCGCGGTCTGCATCTCGTCCCTCCGGGCCGGCGCCGTGTCGCATTGCCTCGGCGCGGCCGTGCCTTATCGCCCGTCGCCCCTCGCGGCAAGCGGGCTCCGCTTTTACTGAAGATGCGGCCCCCTGTCCAGCGCGGGAGGCTTGGGTTTCCGCCGCTTTCCGGCACGCGAAACCCCGCCGCTTGGTCCTGCGGCGGGGCTCACTGCTCTCGGGGGCAATCCGGCCCGCCGGGCGGGCGGGCCGAAACAGCTGACGGGAGAACGTGTCAGACGTCGTCCTCGGGATCCGGGCCCTGCATCATCACGTCTGCGACGAGGCCCGCATTCTGCCGGATCTGTTTCTCGATCTCGGACGCGACATCCTTGTTCTCGGCAAGAAATTTCTTGGCATTCTCCCGGCCCTGCCCGATGCGCTGACCACCATAGGAGAACCAGGCACCCGACTTCTCGACGATGCCGGCATTGACGCCGAGATCGAGGATCTCGCCGGTCTTCGAGATGCCTTCGCCATACATGATGTCGAACTCGACCACCCGGAAGGGCGGCGCCATCTTGTTCTTCACCACCTTCACGCGGGTCTGGTTGCCGACCACCTCGTCGCGGTCCTTGATCGCGCCGATCCGGCGGATATCGAGACGGACCGAGGCGTAGAACTTCAGCGCGTTGCCGCCGGAGGTGGTCTCCGGGTTGCCGAACATCACGCCGATCTTGAGGCGGATCTGGTTGATGAAGATGACGAGACAGCGCGATTTCGAGATCGAGGAGGTCAGCTTGCGCAGCGCCTGGCTCATCAGCCGCGCCTGCAGGCCGACATGGCTGTCGCCCATCTCGCCCTCGAGTTCGGCCCGCGGTACCAGGGCGGCGACCGAGTCCACCACCAGCACGTCGATCGCGCCGGAGCGCACCAGCGTGTCGGCAATCTCCAGCGCCTGCTCGCCGGCATCCGGCTGGGAGATCAGCAGCTCGTCCAGATCGACCCCGAGCTTGCGGGCATAGATCGGATCAAGCGCATGTTCCGCGTCGACGAAAGCACAGGTGCCCCCGTTTTTCTGGGCCTCTGCGATGGCATGCAGCGCAAGCGTGGTCTTGCCCGAGCTTTCCGGCCCGTAGATCTCCACGATCCGGCCGCGCGGCAGGCCGCCGATCCCGAGGCCGATATCGAGGCCGATCGAGCCGGTGGAAACCGCTTCGGCCTCCGCCACCTGTTCGTTCTGCCCGAGCTTCATCACGGAGCCCTTGCCGAACGCCTTCTCGATCTGGCCGAGCGCGGCCTCCAGTGCCTTTGTCTTATCCATGGGGTCCCGTTCGATGACTTTGAGTGCTAATTCCGACATACCCGATCCTCCATATCTCACAGGGACGCCTTCCAAGGCAATCAGAGCCGGACCGTCGCCCCGATGTGACTCATGGGCGGGACTGGGCTGATTTCCAAAACAGAGCATGTACCATTTTTGTTCTCATTTACAGTATTATTTTCACTTTTTGTTCACGGTCGAAATCTAGGATTCGAGTTCGGACACCCCACGACATCTTGGGATCGAGGGAGAGTCTCCAGATTTTGTTCCCGTCCCGTTCCATCCGGCCGTCCGCGAATCAGTGCGCGTCACGGGAGGGGGTGCAGCACGTCCTTCACCGTTCCCGCGAGCTGCTTGAGGCTGAACGGCTTCGGCAGGAAGTGGATGTCCTTGTCCTGCTCGATACGCTGGCGCAGAGCGTCTTCGGAATAGCCGGAGATACAGATGACGCGCAGGTCGGGCCGGTCCTCCCGGACCTTCCGCACCAGCGTCGGTCCGTCCATGCCGGGCATCACCACGTCGGTGATGAGCAGGTCTATCACTTCGCTCTTGTCGGAGAGCAGCTGCAGCGCCGCCTCCCCGTTGCGGGCCTCGATCACCTTGTAGCCCTTGTTGCGCAGAGCGCGGGCGCCGAACAGCCGGACCGGGTCCTCGTCCTCCACCAGCATGATGGTCTCCACACCGGTCAGATCCTTCCGGGCATCGGCGGAGTCGTGCGACATGTCGCTGGAACGGCTCGGCGTGATCTCCCCCTCGTGCGCCGGCAGGAAGATGGAGAACACCGTGCCCTTCCCGACCGTGCTCGAGACCGAGATGAAGCCGTTGATCTGCTTCACGATGCCATAGACCGTCGATAGCCCCAGCCCCGTCCCCTGCCCGACTTCCTTGGTCGAGAAGAAGGGCTCGAAGATGCGGCCAATGATGTCCTCCTCGATCCCGGTGCCGGTGTCGGCGACATCAAGCCTGACATAGCGTCCCGCCGGCATCACGTCGTCGCCCTGGCGCACGGGGGTGGCGGTGACGAAATCATGCGTCCGCATGGTGATGGTTCCGCCGCCCGGACAAGCGTCTCGGGCATTGACCACGAGATTTATGACAACCTGCTCGAGCTGGCCCTGGTCGACCCGGATCGGCGCCAGATCGCGGCCGTGGGAGATTTCCAGCGTGATGTTCTCGCCGATGAGGCGGCGCAAAAGATGCGACAGGTCGGCAAGAGTCTCGGTCACGTCG
This sequence comes from Nisaea sediminum, assembly GCF_014904705.1. NCBI lineage: Bacteria > Pseudomonadati > Pseudomonadota > Alphaproteobacteria > Rhodospirillales > Thalassobaculaceae > Nisaea > Nisaea sediminum. The sequence continues at coordinate 470,628 of NZ_JACZCQ010000001.1, read as the reverse complement.
AGAACGCGCGCGATCATCGTCTGCTGCCGCGAGAAGGCAAGCAACTGCCGGACCAGATTGGCCGCCCGGTTCGCGTTCTGCTTCACCTGCATGACGTCGGAGAAGGACTGGTCGCCCGGCCGGTGCCGCACGAGCAGCAGGTCGCAATAGCCGTTCATCGCCGTCAGCAGGTTGTTGAAGTCGTGCGCCACCCCGCCGGCGAGTTGCCCGACAGCCTGCATCTTCTGCGACTGGGCGACCTGAGCCTCAAGCTGCCGGCGCCGCCCGATATCGATCAGATAGAGCGCGCAGGTCGCTCCCTCGGGGCCCTCTCCGGACGCGAGCTCGCGCGAGAAGACGGCGACTTCCGCCCCGGCCTCCCCGTCGCGTCCGACCAGCTGGACCTCGATATTATCGCTTCCGCCCGGCCCGGCGGTCTCATCGAGGAACCGATCCGCCGTCTCCCGGTCCTCCTCCTCTACGAGATCCGAGAATGTGCGACCGCCAAGTCCTCCGCCGGCCGCCATGAGCCCCGTGAAACTTCGGAACGTCTCGTTCGCGGCCAGCATCCTGCGTCCGTTGCCGAGAAAGACGACCCCGACCGGCGCATATTCGAGCGCCGGCGCGGTCCAGCTCTCCGAAGCCGGGACCAGCAGCGCCATGATGCTCTGGCTCGCGCCGCCGTCCCTCGCCGCGTCCGCACTGAGCAGAATCTGGTAGCCCCGCTCTGCGGACGACGAACCGGAGGGTGGCAGGTTGCCGGCCGGAACCAGCGCCCCCGCGCCCGCATCTCGGACCTGCTCCAAATTCTTGCTGACTGCCAGGCGGAGCCTGAGAACGGTCTTGTTCGACTCAACGCGGTCGAGGCTTCCCTCCGCAAACCGTTCAAGGAACGCCGAGTTGGCTGACAGGAAACGGCCTTCCGCGGAAAACGTGCAGAACGGAAGAGCGATCTCAGGCTCCGGCGGAGGCGCATTCCGCTCTGCCTCGAGTTCCGCCGCAAACGACGCCGCCTCTGCCGTCTTCGTATCGAGCTCCGACTCGATCCGCAGGATCTGCGACCGGAGGCGCTTCGAGCTCACGCTCCACGCGGCCGCGGCAGCGCCCGCGACAAGAGCGGCTCCGATGCCGCCGAAGATCACTGGATCCATCCTGCCCCCCGCAGACCGACCGCCGATTGCGTCTTTGTCACTCTCATCGCCACTTCGGGCGCGATCAATTGATCGGCACGTAGGTCTGGTTCATCTTGAAGACGTAGCTGATCACTTCAGCCACCGCCTTGTAATAGTCCTCGGGAATTTCCTCATCGAGTTCCGCGTTGTCATACAGCGCCCGGGCAAGCGGCCGATTCTCGACTATGGGGACTTCGTTCTCGTTCGCGATCTCGCGAATCCTGAGCGCGACCGCATCCACTCCTTTGGCGACGACGCGCGGTGCCGACATTTGCTCCATGTCGTATTTCAGCGCGATCGCGTAATGGGTCGGGTTGGTGATCACCACCGTTGCCTTCGGAACCTCCGCCATCATGCGGGTACGGGCCCGTTCCATGCGCAGCTGGCGCAGCCGCGCCTTCACATGCGGATCGCCTTCCGTCTGCTTGTGCTCGTCGCGCACTTCCTGCTTGGACATCTTCATCTGGTTCATGAATTCGTAGCGCTGGTAGAGATAATCGACGACCGCGATCACGGCGGCGACGGCCAGCACACCGATGAAGATCTCGATCGCCACCATATGGGTTTCATCCAGCAACTCCTTGATGTCCATCTGGACCATCAGCTCGATTCTGGTGAATTCCGGTGAGACGATCAGGTAGGCGACGAAACCGACCAGGATCATCTTCACGACACCCTTCAGCAGCTCGACCACCGACTTCAGGCTGAACAGACGCTTGGCGCCACTGATCGGCGAGATCTTCTCCAGCTTCGGCTGAATGGATTCGGGGGACAGCAGCCAGCCGATCTGCATCAGGATACCGAGCGCGGCGAGCACGACGAGCAAAGCCAGCGCCGGCGCGATTGCGAGGCCGACCCCGAGAAGCATGTCGATCATCACCGCGCCGGAGCCCGCGACATCGATCATGTCCGGGCGCTCGATGAAGATGAGCAGCGACTCGGTCAGGCCGCGCATCGTGAAAGGCCCGACCAGCCCGACGACGATCGTAGCGCCCAGGAGAATGGCGAAGTTGTTCACCTCCTTGGAGCTGAGTACCTGGCCTTTCTCGCGCGCCTGCGAGAGTTTTCGCGCAGACGCTTCCTCTGTCTTATCGCCCTGGTCCTGATCGGACATCGCAGCGGCTCCATCTGCGGCCCCGCGCCGCGTCACTCACGCGGCCACGGTTTCGCGCTTGCTCAGATCGGGATGACGTAACGCCCGATACTCTCGGAATAATACTCCAAAAACACCATCATCGCGCCGCCAAGTACCAGCGACAGGATGACCAGCCCCATCATCACCTGAACCGGAAGCGCGACGAAGAAGATCTGCAGCTGCGGCATCAGGCGGGCCATGATGCCCATCACGACATAGAACAGCAGCCCCAGGACGAGAAACGGTGCGGCGATCTGGATCGCGATCTCGAAACTGTTCGCGATGATGCGCGAGATCGCATCGGCGAAATCCGCCGCCGGCAAAGCGGTACCGGGCGGAAACAGGGTATAGCTGTCGATCATGGCCCGGATCAGCAGGTGATGCAGATCCGAGATCAGCAGCAACAGTGTCGCGACATTGAGCAGGAAGAAGCCCGGCAGCGACCCCTGGGTCGCCAGCGCCGGGTTGAAGATCTGTGCGTTGGCGAGGCCGGTATTCATCGCAATCACCTGCCCCGCGGTATCGAGCGACAGCAGTACGATTCTCGCCACGATGCCGAAATAGAGCCCGATGACCAGTTCGATGAACAGCAGCCGAACGAGCTCCGGCGCCGTCGGCGCGAACGGGATCGTGTTTCCGACCAAGGGTGCCACGACGACGCTGAGCCCGATCGCGAGGATCATCCTGAACTGAACCGGGACGAAGGTTTCCCCGATGCCGGGGATCAGCATGACGGTCCCGCCCACCCGGGCCAGCACGAGCAGGATGATGTAGACCTGGGTCGGGAGAAAATCCTCAAGAGGCACGGCGGGCTCCGCCCTATCCGAGGGAAATGATCTTGTCGGCGATCGACTGCATGAAGGCGTTCAGCGTATTGAGCATGAACGGTAGAAAGAAGATCAGGCCGGCAAAGACGATGATGATCTTCGGCACGAAGACCAGGGTCATCTCCTGCAGCTGGGTCAGGGCCTGGAAAAGAGCGATGATCAGTCCGATCGCGAGGCCCAGCAGCATGATCGGCGTCGACATCGTCAACATGGTCAGGACCGCCTCGCGGCCGATCTCGATCGCCTCGACTTCGTTCATGCGCGGCCCCCGGCAAAACAGGTGCAGCCCGGCAATTATTGCCGGGCAGGAATTGACCAATAGATTATGCCGCCAAACGACGGTCCGGTAAAACCCGACGCGATGACCGTCAGATCGGCATCCGGATGATTTCCTGGTAGGCCTGCACCATCCGGTCGCGGAGCGTGACGATGGTGCGGAGCGTGATATCGGCGCTGTTCACCGCCTGCACCACATCGGTCAGGTCCGCCTCGCCGGCGATTCCCTTCATCGACATCTGTTCGCCCGTCTGCATCGTGCCGAGGGCATCATGTGCGGCGCCTTTCACGAAGCTGGCGAAATCCTGACCCGCAACGCTTGCGGTCTTGGACTCATCCGCTCCCGGAACCTTGCCTATGCCGGCCGCTCCAAGCGCATTTCCGATATTGGCCACCATTGCGATTCTCCAATCGGGTTCGGTTCGATTCTAGAGGGAAACCGGCCCCCTTGCCAGCGTTACGCCGTGCCGCGGACTAGGCCCGCAGCAGGTCGACCGTACGCTGCAGCATGCTGCGCGCCATCTCGATCGACGAAAGGTTCGCCTCGTAGGTCCGCTGCGCCTCGCGCATGTCCATCATCTCGATCAGCGAATTCACGTTCGGCCGGCGGACATAGCCGTCTTCGTCGGCGAGCGGATGGAACGGCTCATAGGCAAGCTCGAAGTCCGAATCGTCGCGGCCGATCTTGGCGACCCGCACCATTTCGGCGTTCACATCGCGGTTCATGAAGTTCTCGAACACGATGGTCTTGCGCCGGTACGGATCCTGCCCCTTGACCGAACCGAGCGAGTCGGCGTTCGCCACGTTCTCCGAGATGACCCGAAGCCGGGTTCCCTGGGCCCGCATACCGGATGCGGAAATCTTGATCGCGGAATTGAGATCCATGACAGAGGTCCTTTCCTAGCCGTCCCGCTTAGCGGTTGTTGCTGCCGAGCGCAGTGCGGAACATCCCGATCTGCTTGTTGTAGAGGTTGAGCGCCAGGTCATATTGAAGCTTGGTGTCCTGCACGGCGATCATCTGCTCTTCCAGGACCACGCCGTTGCCGTTCGGGCTCGCCTCATAGACGTCCTTCTGGCTCCTCTCGTCGATCCGGTAGTCGGATTTCGGGAGAACGCCGCTGATATGGTTGCCTTCCGTCTTGGCGACCGGAAGTTTCGTCACCTGCTGCAGGTTGCGCTTGAAATCGAGCGGCGTCAGATCCTGCGCCCGGTAGCTCGGAGAATCCGCATTGGCGATGTTCTGCGACAGAACAGACTGGCGCTCGGAGAGCCAGTTCATCTTCTGGTGCGCCATTCTCAGCAGGTTTGAATTATCGATCGCCATAACGAACCTCTCTTTCGAGAACCTTGTTCCAGTGCCCCATCGGGGTACCTGCCGTGATTAAAGCAAACACCGTGCCAAGATTGTCCGGTTTGGGTTGGGCAAGGCCTCGCATATACTCATGGCCATGACGGAACGGGTTCGAAACATCGCAGGCACCGCCGGCAGCGCGACGGACGACGATAGCCGCGAGCGCCAGCGCGCGGCTATGGATCGGCGTGCCGCCAATGCACGCCGCGCCGCCGATGCCATGAAGGACCGTCAGGTGGCGATCGCGCTCGATCACGATTCCGGAACGGAGGAGGCGCCGCGGGTCATTGCCAAGGGCTATGGTGAGCTCGCGGAGAAGATCCTGCGCCTCGCATTCGACAATGACGTGAAGGTGCGAAAGGATCCGGACCTCGCTCAGATCCTTGCGGCCGTCGAGGTGGATTGCGAAATTCCGGTCGAGGCTTTCGCCGCCGTCGCCGAGATCCTGACCTATGTGTACCGTGCAAACGACCGGCTGAGGTCCGGGGAGACATCATGAGTACCGAGAACGGAAACGAGATCGCAGAGCGGCTGGCATCTGTCAGAGCCCGGCTCGAAGCGACGCTGCAGGACCCCGCGAGCGCAGTCTCCGGCGCTCTGACCGGTCTCGAAACCGATGTCGCGCGGATCTGTGCCGCGATTCCCTCTCTTCCCGCAAAGGAGGCACACGCCCTGGCCCCCGACATGAAACATGTCATCGGCCTCCTGGAACTGTTGTCGGAAGCGATCTCGGAGAAAGCCGCCGCCGAACAACCTCCCGGTGCCGATTCCGCTGCCAAGCGGCGCCAGGCCGCCGCCGCGTATGGCGCGGGGCGCAAGCGCGGAAGCTGAACACGATCCGGCCGGAAGCCCCGGTTTCCGGCATCTGAGCGGACCGTACTCCATCCGTCTGGACACCCGGCCGCTTGTCTGTTCCCATCCGCGACGCCTTATGAAATGCTTCCGCCATGGGTTTCGAGGTCTATCTCAGGTTTTTCCTCGCCTTCGCCTTTACCATCGGCTTGATCGGCGCGGTTTACTGGATTGCCAGGCGGTATGCCGGGCGCTTCGGAATCGTGCGCGCGCACACCGCCGGGCGCCTGTCCTTGACCGGACAGTTCTCCCTCGACACGCGCAGGCGCCTGGTGCTGGTGCGCCGCGACGACCGCGAGCACCTTCTGCTGCTCGGCCCGAACAACGACCTGCTGATCGAAAGCGGGATATCTCCGGATCCGGACAGCTTCGCCGCCGCCCTGAGGGGCGCTACAGTTCCGGTCACGACCACAGATACGGATAAGAGCTTATGAGTGCCGTGCCCCTGCTCCGGCGCCGTTCCCTGCGGATAATTCTCGGCGCCCTGCTCGTCTCTGTGCTTTCGTTGACCGCTTTTGCACCGGAGACGGTCGCCCAGACCCTGACGCTCGATATCGGAGAGCCCGGCGGCTCAACCACGGCGCGCCTGATCCAGCTTGTCGCCGCGATCACGCTGCTCTCGCTCGCCCCGGGCATCCTCGTCACGGTGACGTCCTTCACCCGTCTGGTGATCGTCTTCTCGCTGCTGCGGACCGCGCTCGGAACCCAGCAATCGCCGCCGAACCTGGTGATTGTCAGCCTCGCGCTGTTCCTCACCGGATTCATCATGGCACCGACGCTCGAACAGGCCTGGGAAGACGGCGTTGCCCCCCTGATCGCCGAACGGATCGACGAATTCGAGGCGTTCGAGAGGGCGGTCGCGCCGTTCCGCACCTTCATGCTTGCCCAGGTACGCGACAAGGACCTGCAGCTGTTCGAGGATATCGGGCGGGTCGGGCCGGCTGAGACCGGCGCCAATGCGCCTCTCAAGGTTCTGGTACCGGCCTTCATGATCAGCGAGCTCCGGCGCGCCTTCGAGATCGGCTTCCTGATCTATCTGCCGTTCGTGATCATCGACATGGTCGTGGCCTCGATCCTGATGTCCATGGGCATGATGATGGTGCCGCCGGTGATCGTTTCCCTGCCCTTCAAACTTATCTTCTTCGTGCTGGTCGACGGCTGGTATCTGATCGCCGGCAGCATGGTGCGAAGTTTCGGAGGGGGATAGACGACCGCTCGACCGGTTCGCCTAGTTCGTCGCGCTCAGCGGCTTGTCTTTCAGCCTATCGCGGTAAGAACTGAGGAAGGCCTGGAAACGACCGATTTCGCCGAACCGGTCCGCCAGTGTGCGGAAATCGTCCAGCTCACCCTCGGTCTTGTTCGTGATCAGCCGGAAGGCCTCGCGGAACGGCGTGTTGTCCATCTGCTGGGTATAGACCTGCCTGATTCGGCTCAGCTGATCGAGATTGTTGCTGAGAGAGAGCGACACCGCCCAGTTCAGGATTAGGTTCGCGGCCTGCTCGTCGATCCGGCGGCCGTCGCGGCCGGAGCGGCCGGCGAGTCGTTCGAAGACCTCGGCCGCCTGGGCCCAGCGCTGCGTGCGCCAGAAGATGTCGGCACGCAGCAGATCCGCGTCCCGGCTGTCGTCCCCCGAAAGCAGGCGGAGCGCGCCGTCGGCATCGCCGAGCTCGAACTCGCCTCGGGCGCGCAGACGCTTGCGCTCGAGAGCGAGTTCCGCGCCAAGCCCCGGCGCCACACTCTCGTCGAGCGCGCCAAGCGCCTCTTCCGGCCGGCGGTCCAGCAGCCGGATCAGTGCCAGACGTGCACCGACCCGGGCCTTGTCCTCGCCCTGCAGGCGGAACTTCACTTGCCGTTCCAGAAGGATCGAGGCCCGGTCGAGCAGATCGACCTGCACCAGCCGGTCCGCCAGACGCTGGATGATCTCGTCGCCGCGCGCGCCGACGGGGGTCAGCTCGCGGAACTGGTCATAGAGAGAGAGCGCCTGGATCGGCGTCATCTTGTCCGACTCGCCCTCGGTGAAGATCTTCGCGAAGGCGTCGGTCATCTCCTCCGCCACCTGATCCGCATAGAGATTCTCCGGGAAGAAGGTCACCGCCTCGCGCAACGCGCTCAGCCCTTCGACATATTCGCCTTCCTCCAGATAGAGCCGGCCGAGCTCACGCAGGAGGTCGAACTCCACCTGATCCCCGCGCCAGGTGTATCTGAGGCTTTCGAGCCCGGCGATCGCATCGGTGCGGCTGAGCGTGCCGTTCCGCAGCCCGTGTTCGATCAGCGCGCGTTCGGAACGGACGCGGGCCCAGCGATCCAGGTCCTGCGACAGGCTGCGCCAGAAATCGAGCGCCGTGTCCGTATCTCCGGACGCGTAGAGAACCCTGCCGCGCAGGTAGTTCAGGCGGGCCTGCTCGCCCGGCGTCGGCTGGCCGTCGGCGACCACGTCGATGAAGGCGCCGGCGCCACGGAAATCACCCGCGCGGATCGCCGCTTCCGCGGCCAGAAGCGCCATCTGCGTCGCCATGTTCCGGGGATAGCCTCCGGGAATCTCGCCGGCGCGCGAGAAATGCTCGACCGCTTCCGGCCAGCGTCCCTGCGACGCCTTGACCGCACCGCGCCAGAGCTCGGCTTCAGACAGTCCGTTGAGACTGCGCTCGCCCAGATCCTCCTCCGCCTCCTTGAACCGGCCGAGCATGAACTGGGCCGCGCCTCGTAAGGCTTTCACGTCCGGCCGCCGGGCGAGATCCTCGTCCTCCACCTCGATCGTCCTGAGCAGTCCCATGGCCTCGGCGGCAAGGCCGTGGGCGAAGTAGAAATGCGCCAGTTCAAGGCGCGGGCCGCTCCGCGCGATGCTGGTCGCCTCGGAGATCCGGCGCTGAATCTCCTGTTTGTTCTCGAGGAACCTGTCGATATCTCCCTTGCGCCAGTTGCTGAAGTCGAATATCCGGCCCGGCGGAAGTCCCGGCGGCAGACCGTCGATGCGCTGTGCCACCTGATCGTCCGTCGACTGCTGCACCGCGCGCGAAATGGTCAGACCGCCCGTCTTGGTGATCGCCACCCCGTCGGGCAGAGAGCGGATCGTGATATCGTCGGCAAAAGGCTGGACGACAAGGCCCTGCGCCGTGTTCAGGAGATTGAACTCGGCGAATTGACGAAGCCCGTCGACGCCGCGGCTGAGCGAGGCGACCGGCACCACGAACAATTGATCGCCGATTTCCGGATCCCGCATGATCACCGTCGGGCTGTGATCCTCCAGATGCACAAAGACTCGCGGTCCCTGCGCACTGACAAGCTGGGTGTCGACCCGTAGCGGAACATCCGGCCGGCTGTTCTGCGGCCGGAAATCGACAATCCAGACGGCATTGTCGCGCCAGACTCGCGGGTTGACCCCTTCGACCGTCGGGAACCGGACCGCCGATCCGCCGTTCACGGGAACCTGCGCCTTGGCGCCGAGCAGCTGGAAGTCGGCTTTCTCAAGCGCCGTCATGTCGAACTGGGCCTGCGCGCCGAACACCACCCAAACATAGCCCGCCCGGGAAAAGACCGCTGCGGCCACCGGCTGGGTCCACTCGAACCGCACGGAAACAATGCTGTTGTCGAGACTGGCGGTGACGGGAATGACGGGCCCGCTGATCGTCGCGGCATCTCCCGCGCTGAGGCTTCGTACGAGCGATTCGCCGTCTTTCATCAAAGCTTTGAGGTCAACGTCCTGGAGCCGCGTCGCCGTTCCGAAGGCGTCCGACTCCCGTTCGATCTTCGCCGGCTCCAGAGTAGAGAATGCCGGTGCCGGTCCCGTGACGCCCGGCGCGGCGCCGTTCCCTTCGACCGTCGTGGGCTCCGTATTCGCGGCAGCAGGAGCTGGAGACGCCGGCGCCGCGGCGGGTTCCGGTGCGCGCGGCGACGGAAGAGTCTGAAGGCCAAACTGCTGTGCGACCTTCTGTGCCGTATCGGTCGCCTGTGCCGGCGGAACCTCGGCGGTGACGGGCGCGGTCGGGGCCGCTTTCGGCACCGGGACGTCGGACGGAGCGCCGAGGCCTGTCCGGCTGGGTTCTGCGCCGGCAACGACATCCAGCACGACCCGGGTTCCGGTCGTGAAGTGGCGGACGCCGTCACGCGCCTGCAGCGGTATCGTCACCGCGATCGCAGTCGCGCCGGGATCCGAGGAGAAGTTCTTGAAGCGCTCGGGCAACCGCGCACGCAGCTCGGCGTCATCTATCCAGGCCGGACGGGAAAATGTCAGGACCGCCCGGTCAGGCTGTTCGGAAACCGTATAGGGCGTGTCGGCCGTCCAGTCGAAGACGAAGCGGAAATAGCGATCGTGTGCGCCTGTGCGGACATTGAGAAGCGGCTGGTTGGGACCTCGCGGCGGGGGTGGCGGCGGTGCGGCGCGCTCGGGAGCCGCAGCGGACGGGGCCGCGGCAGGCGGTGGCGCCGGCTGTGCGGGCACGGCAGCCGGAGCAGCAGCCGGAGCCACAGCAGGCGGCGCCGGCGCGTCACGATCATAGAAATCGAGGATCACCGAATTTCCGTCCCGGCGAGAACGGAACCGGGGATTTCCGGACAGATCCACCAGGACCGTCCGATTGTCGGAATCGAGGCTGACGGCACTGACATAATTGCCGACACCGCCCGCAACAGGCCCAAAATCTGCCGATACTGTGCGGTCGAAGCTGACAGCGAGGGTGGTACCGAATTTCTGAGCGGAATAGCCAACCCGGGCCGGCCAGTCGAAGCGGATGCTGTCGACGCCGTTCTGACTGGTTCCCGACACCGCGACTTGCTGGGCCTCCGCCTCGGCCCCGAACGCGATCGACATGCACATGAGGGCAAGAAACAGGGCAAGCGCGCGAAACATCCGAGGCGCACCAGAGACAGGAATTCTGCGGGAAGCCATCATCTCCGGTCCCGCTCCTTGTAGATCACCAGGTCTACGCGCCGTGCCTGCCGGTACCGCTCCTCCTGACCCAGAGACGGATCGATATCGCCAAACTTTCCATCTGCGGCACCCCGAACCTCTACCGGTTTGTCGTAGCCGTATTTCCGCAACGCCTCCGCGACCGAAAATGCCCGCGCGAGCGACAGATCCCAGTTCGACGTGAACGCCGCCGTAGGAGAAACGAACGGACGCGGATCGGTGTGACCGACAATGTCGATGCGATTATCGAGCTGCGAGAGCGCGACCGCGAGATTGAACATCGCGCCGTCCCCCGACGGCAGCAACGCAGCGGAACCTGGACGGAAGAACACATCGCTGGCCATAGAGACCACGAGCCGCCCCCCTTTCGCCGCCACCTTCGCATCCCGGAGCAACGCGTCACGCGCAAGCTCGGCCCGCAGCAGTTTCTGGAGGTATCCGAGATCGAACCCCAATCCCGGATCCTCCGACTTGATCGTCTCCGGCAAGAGGGACTGCCGCGCCCGTGTCGGGTTCTCGCTCGAGAAAGCGGATCGCAGCGAGGCCGTGAAGGATTCCCATTGCGGCGCATCGGGAGTCGTCATCGAGAACATGAGAACGAAGAAGGCAAGCAGCAGCGAGACGAGATCGACGAATGTCACCATCCAGCTGACACCGTCCCTGTGCCTGCGGCCGTTCCTGCGTGCGGTTGCCCCGCCCATAACTAACGCCGCCCCGCGGTGCCGAGATCGACGGCGATCCGCATGGTGCCGCGCGGCACTTCGCGAAATCCGATCGAAATTCCGGACCGCGGCGCTCCCATCCCGATCAGGATCTCCGCCAACCGCGCCGCACGAAGCTGTGCGAGCTCACGTTCGGCATTTGCCGTCGGATAGGAAAACCAGAACCGGACCTCGGCCGCGCTCCGACCGACTTCCCGTGCCAGAATTGGCGCGATCCGCGTGGCGAACTTCCGGAAATCGTGGCTGGGGTCGACCCCTTGCCCCTCGAAAAGCTTGCGCGTCTCGAAATCGATATAGACCGGATTGCCGCTTCTCTCCTCGGTCAGCCAGGTAACGCTCAGCAGCGGGCTGAAAGCATCGAACACCTCGTCTTTCAGGCCCGCATCCGCGTTCTGTCCGGGCTCGCCCTCGAAGACGCCGGTCCCGGTCCCGCCCTTCAGTACGGACGCGAAACTGGCGCGTACGCTGTCGAGCACGCCGTCGCTCTTACCGGAGACTCTGGTGGAGATCGAATTGAGGAATATGAAGAACGCGAGCAGCAACAGAAAGAGGCTCAGAAACAGCGGCAGGCTGCCGAGTTGGCTCGTTCCACGTGCCTTGTCGTCGCTTCGGACCATAAATTACTTGTCGAGTTGGTCCATCAGCGCATCGATTTCTTCCTGGGTCTTCGCATCGGAAGGCAGCTGAGGACCGTTCAACAAACCCTCTTCTGAGAACGGTTCACCGCCTGATTTTTCAACATTTTCCGTATGTTTGTCACGATTTCTTTTCGCCTCGGATGAAGCGGGAGCGTGACCGTGGCCCGTATGGGACATCACCGCTTCCACACGGTCGGCGACGCTGTTGAGCGTCTTGTGGATTCGCCCGACCCTCTGGCCGGTCAGATCCTGGAAGCCACACGCCTCGAAAATCTCGATGATGGCATCGCCGACGGCCTCGGAAACCTCCTCCGACATGCCCTCGCGCAATGCGTCGATCTTCTCGACGGCCGTCAGGATTTTCTCCGCCGCGGCCTCGGCAACGGAGGTGACGGCGTCCAATTCGAGTACCGCTTCCGGCAACAGTTCGTCGCGGATTCCGTCTCTGGCCATCGAACTCCCCCTGTTGCGACGGTCTGACAAGGTAGTCGGCGCGATTAGAACGCGCCGATCACCGCAGTCATTTTGGTCTTCAGGGTCGCGGCATTGAACGGCTTCACGATGTAATTGTTCACACCAGCCTGTTTCGCCGCGACAACGTTCTCGGTCTTGCTCTCGGCCGTGACCATGATGAACGGCGTACTTTTCAGTTTCGCATCTGCCCGAACTTCCTTCAGCAGCTGCAGACCGGTCATCGGCTCCATGTTCCAGTCGGAAATCACAAGCCCGTATTCCTCGCCGCGACGCAGCATCTGCAAAGCCTGACTGCCGTCGCTCGCTTCATCCACATTGTTGAAGCCAAGCTGCTTTAGAAGGTTCCGAATAATGCGCAGCATTGTCTTGTAGTCATCGACAATGAGGATCTTCATGCCCTTGTCGACCGCCATCGGCACCTCTCCATCTCGTAAAATCCCGGATCGCGTCCGGCTTCAGATTAACCAACAGCCAGACACTAACCTCATCCTATTAAAAGGTCGTTAATGCCTGATATCCCGATGAAATACTGCCAATTGCAGGGTCTCGGCAAGTTTCGTCTGATGTTTTGGCCCGATATCCACGCTGATCGCGTCTTCCGGGGAATAGCCTGGATCAGTTCGTGGTGACAGGAATGGTCTTGCGTTCCGCGATTCGGGAGGTCACTTCCTTCGCCTTTTGCGGACGCATGTTGGCGAGGACCGGCGCCGACTTCGAGGCCTTCATCCGATCGAAGACCCGCAGCAGAATGTCCATGTCCAGCTCATCGAAGATCCGTGCCGCATCCTGCGGCTTCATCTTCTCGTAGATCGCGACGAGGCCCTTTATCTCCTCTTCCTCCTGCTCATCGTAAGTCTTGATGAGCCCTTCGATCTCGGCACGGACTTTCTCGAGTTCGACGATCTTCTTCTCGATACGGTCTTCCGCCGCGGTCAGCAGACCTTCCTTCTGAATCACCGCCTGCTCGCGCGCGTCGAGTTCCTTACGGCGCTTGGAAAGATCCTGCAGCAACTCGATTTCCGAACGGGTGAAAAGCACCGGGTCAAGCGGCTTGTCTCCCTCGCTTTTCGGGGCCGGTTCCGTCGCCTGGGCGATTTGCTCGGGCTCCTTGGCGGCTTGCACCGCCGGGCCGGCTGCCGGGCTGTCCGCCTCCGCAAAGGCCGCGACACTCACCGGCGAACGGCCGCTCGCAAGGGTTTCCCATATGCCTGCGACCTTGACGCTGATCAGCAGGACCGCGACGAAAACGACGACCGGCAAGACACGGATAATAGCCCGTGAGCGTCCGGATACGGGGCGTGGCTGCCCTGCCCGGCGCGGATCGCGCGCGCCGGCGGTCTCGACCGGCTTTCCTTTCGCAGGCGACTTGCCTTTGACCGGCCGGCCGCCCTGGATCCGGGCGGCGTTCGGCGTTGCCGACTGCGCCTCGGGATCTATCGTCTGGGCTTTTCTGCCACGTCGGTCATATGCCATCAGCGTGCATTCCTCAGTGCTTTAAGCAGTTCTTCCTCAGCTTCCGATCGGGGGCCCGACCCGGAATGATCCGAAGCGGACTCACCTCGTCCGGAGGAGGCTGCGCGGGACGGTTCCGGACCGCGCCGCACCGGTGCGGCAGTCCGCTTCGCCGCCGGTTTCTTGGCCGGGTCCGGCCTCGGACCCGCGGCGGCGACGCCAGCCTTTGGCTGCACGACCGACGTACCTTCACTCGCATTCGCAAGGCGCCCGGCTACGATATCGGCACGCTCGACCAAAAAGGCAAGTTCGTCACGCAAGGCTTCCGCCTTCGAGGCCGCGTCCCGGAAAACCGACTTGCCGTTCTCGCCGGCGCTGCGCAGTCCCGCAGTCGCCGCCTCGGCGCGGGCACAGGCCACATTCAGCTTATCGACGAAAACTTCCATCTCGTCGTGATTGCCGCGCAACCGGTTCAGTTTCCGGTCCAGGATCATCGCGTAGATGATCGTCGCAAGGAGCAGCACGACCAACAGGCCGTCCAGTACCAGAGGCAGGACCGTGTTCATCATGCCGCGTGCCTACATCTTCCGCAGTTTCTGTTTGATCTTAACTGCAATATGGCCGTTGCGCTGCCCCATTCCTCCGACGAAGAGCGGAACGTCTCCGCAGCGCATATCGATCGTCGATTTCGGGCTGGCATTGAGCAGCAGCCTGGTTCCCGGCTTCCAGTTGAGCACGTCGTTCAGGGAAAGCACGACCTGATCGAGCACGGCCTCAAGTTCGATATCCGTCGCCCAGAGTTCGTTCGCAAGGTGGGTTTCCCAGATCGAGTCGCGACCGAACTTCTCCCCCATGAACATCTGCAGCAGCAGCTCGCGCACCGGCTCCAGCGTCGCGTAAGGCAGCATCAATTCGAGCCGGCCGCCGCGGTCTTCCATATCGATCCTGAGACGCGCGAGAACGGCCGCGTTCGCCGGCCGCGCGATGGTCGCGAAGCGCGGGTTGGTCTCGAGACGGTCGAAGCGGAAGGTGACCGGGCTCAGAGGATCGAAAGCGGCGGACAGATCACTCAGCACGACGGTGACCATGCGTTCGACCAGGTTGCGTTCGATCGTCGTGTAGGGCCGGCCTTCGATACGCATCGCCGCGGTACCGCGGCGTCCGCCGAGCAGCACGTCGACGATGGAATAGATCAGCGCCGAGTCGACGACCAGAAGGCCGTAGTTGTCCCATTCCTCCGCCTTGAACACGCTCAGCATCGCCGGCAACGGAATGGAGTTCAGATAGTCGCCGAAACGGATCGAGGTGATGTTGTCGAGCGAGACCTCGACGTTGTCCGAGGTGAAGTTGCGCAGGCTGGTCGACATCATGCGCACGAGACGGTCGAAGACGACCTCGAGCATCGGCAGACGTTCGTAGGAAACCAGCGCCGAGTTGACGATCGCCTGGATGCCGGACGTGTCGCCGTCGCCACCGGCACCTTCGTCGAAGCCGAGGAGAGAGTCGATTTCGTCCTGGTTTAGAACCCGGGCGCCGGTACCGCCTCCGCCGACTTCGTCGTCGTCGTCATCGGACATTGCCTCCCATTCGGCAGCAAGATCGTCATCGGCCATGCGAATACCTCACTGAACCAGCATTTCCTTGAACAGCACGTCCTTCACCCGCGCAGGGCGCACCGCCAGGTTCACGCGCCTGAGCAATTCTTCACGCAACCGGTACATGCCGGCAGATCCCTGCAGGTCGTCGACCCGGAGCTCGCGCAAATATACCTGAAAATTGTCGACGATACGCGGCAGGTTCTCGTTCACCACATCGACATCCGCCGGATTGCTGACTTCAAGCGCGATCTTGATCTTCAGAAACGCCGTCTTTCGCCCGCTCGTATTGAGATTGACAATCAAGTCCGGCACTTCGAAGAAAATCGCCTGGGCGGACGGCTGAGGCGCTTCCGGCTGAGGCGCGTGCTCGCCGTCAGCGGTCTGCTCCGGCGGCGGTTCATCCCCCCCCAGCATTCCCAGCATCAGCGCACCGCCGGCACCGGCGCCAATCAGAAGCAGCAACGGCAGAAGCACGAACAGAATGATCTTTTTCGGGCTTAGCTTCCTGCTGCCGCCATCTTCTTCGCCACCGCCATCCTCGACGACTTCGCCTTCTTCGGCCATGCAATCCGTCCCAGATCAAAACTTTCGATACAGCGACATTGCGGCTGTATTTTGACAACGGGTATCCGCCACGTATTTCCCACGCCTGCTTGCCACGGTATCAAGCAAGGCAAGGACCAAAGCTGCGGAGCTTATATAGAAGTAAATCACAAGACGCGTCATTTCTCCATATTTTTCATTAACTTCGCCAAATGAACGAACCTAGTCTCTAAAGACATGCGCGCGTGAAGCCCCCGGCAAGTATCGACGTTGCGCGATCCCAGGCGCCCGGCAAATCCTGCCAACCGGAACGGTCTTGCCGTCGACGGCACAGATTTCTCCACGACGATAAATTTAACTCGTTGATTTAGCGCGATTTCCGAGTTGGCACGAATTCTGCTTTTACCGGAGGCAACGGCCGTAGAACGCGGCGATTTGGAAATTGGTTGGGAAAAATCGTCATGGAAAACGCGATCTATATTGGGCTCTCCCGCCAGTCTGCGCTGCGGCGCGAACTGGCTCTGGTGGCCAACAACATCGCGAATACCAGCACCGCTGCTTTCAAGCGGGAAATCGCGCTCTACTCGCCGTACGAGACCGACACCAAGATGGAAGAGAAGCTCGACTTCGTGATCGATCACGGCACGATCGTGATCCACCAGCCGGGCACCCTGCAGCCGACACAGAACACCTTCGACATCGCCATCGAAGGTCCGGGCTTTTTCGTGGTCGATAACGGCAAGCAGCCGCTCTACACCCGGAACGGCAACTTCAAGCTCGACCCGGACAATCAGCTGATCACCGGCAACGGCGACCTGGTTATGGACGACGGCGACAACCCGATCTTCATTCCGCAGGACGGCCGCAAGATCGAGATCTCGCCGGACGGCACGATCAGCGCCGGACCGGAAGTTCTGGGCAGACTCAAGGTGGTCGAATTCGAGGATCTCGCCCGCATGCAGAAACGCGGCGGCAGCCTCTTCGACACCACCGAGGATCCCAAGCCGGCCGAACGGTCCGAGCTGATGCAGGGACATCTCGAAACCTCGAACGTATCCGCGATCAGCGAACTGACGCGCCTGATCGACATTCAGCGCTCCTACGAGGGCGTGAAGAACATGCTGGACCAGGAGGCCGAGCGCCTTCGCAGCTCTGTCCGCAAACTCGGCTCGCCTCAGGCGGTCTAACCTGTTGGTAGAAGGAATTTAATCATGCAGTCGCTCAATATCGCCTCCACCGGCATGCTGGCCCAGCAGACCAATGTCGAGGTCATCTCCAACAACATCGCCAACATGAACACCACCGCCTTCAAGCGGCACCGGGCTCAGTTTCAGGATCTGCTCTATCAAGATCTGCGGCGCGTGGGTTCGAACTCCTCCGACGCCGGCACAGTCGTGCCGTCCGGCATCCAGCTCGGCGTCGGTGTCCGCACCGCGGCGACCTACCGGGTCAACGAACAGGGTTCCCTGATCCTGACCGACAACCAGTTCGATCTCGCGATCCGCGGCAACGGTTACTTCCAGGTCCTCCTGCCGGACGGCGAGACGGCCTACACCCGGGACGGTTCCTTCCAGGTCAGCCAGACCGGAGAACTGGTAACCGCCGACGGCTACACCGTGCAGCCCGGCATCACCGTCCCGTCCGAAGCGATCGGCGTGACGATCAACGAATCGGGCCAGGTGCTGGTCAAGCTCGACGGCCAGACGGCGGAGTCCAATGTCGGCCAGATCCAGCTCGCGATCTTCCAGAACGATGCCGGCCTCGAACATGCCGGTAACAACCTGCTGCTCGAGACGGAAGCCTCCGGCGCGCCGAGCACCGCGAACCCGACCACCGACGGTTTCGGCGGCCTGTTCCAGGGTTACATCGAATCCTCGAACGTGGATCCGGTGCAGGAAATCACCGACCTGATTACCGCACAACGCGCCTACGAGCTGAATTCGAAGGTCATCGAGACCTCCGACCAGATGATGGCCACGGTCAACCAGGTCCGCTAACGCGGGCCTGAGGCCCCCAACAAGGGAGTAGTGACATGACTGGCAAAATGCTGAAGCCCCTGAAAACCCTCTCGGCCGGGTTGCTGCTCGCGATCTCCGTGAGCCTGCCGCAGCCCGCCTCGGCCGCCGGGACAGTCGCCGGGCAGACGATCTTCGCCAACGACACCGTCACGCTCCGGAGCGACGCCCTGATGTTGAGCGATCTGTTCACCGGCCTTCCGGCCGAGAAGGACGCCCGCATCGGCGACGCTCCCCTCCCGGGCGAGGACCTCGTGGTTCGTGCCGGCACGCTGCAGCATCTCGCCGAAGCGCACGGCATCGACTGGAGCCCCAGCAGCGGGCGCGTCAGGGTCATCGTCGAGCGCGAAGGCCGGGCCGTTCCCCTACAGATGGTCCGCCTTGCCATCGAGGAGCGGCTGACGGAGGACTATATTGCTGACCGGGTCGAGGTCGACATCACCAACCGCCGCCTGACGATGATGGTGCCGAGCGAGATGGAGCCGGAAGTGAAGGTCGAGAGCCTTGACTACAACAGCCGGAGCCAGCGTTTCGCCGCCCTGATTTCCGTTCCGATCGGAAACGACAAATCGCTGAGGGCCAGGATCCAGGGCGAAGTCCATGCCGTCATCGAAGTACCGGTGCTGAACCGTCATGCCGGTCCGGGAGAGACGATCCGCGAGAGCGACATCGTCTGGACCGCGATGCAGGCCCGCCGGAGCAACCACAACACGGTGACCTCACCCGACCAGATCGTCGGCATGAGCGTGCGCCGACCGATCAGCGCCGGCAGCGTGATCCGCCGCACCGACGTGACGCCGATCCAGCTGGTCCGCAAAGGCGACCTGGTGACCATGGTGTTCCAGACCTCGCTGATGACGCTGACCCTGCGCGGACAGGCTCTTGAGAACGGCGCCCGCCGGGACTCCATCCGGGTGAAAAACCTCGGCACCGGAAAGATCGTCGTC
Source organism: Nisaea sediminum (assembly GCF_014904705.1). Taxonomy (NCBI): domain Bacteria; kingdom Pseudomonadati; phylum Pseudomonadota; class Alphaproteobacteria; order Rhodospirillales; family Thalassobaculaceae; genus Nisaea; species Nisaea sediminum. The sequence continues at coordinate 451,741 of NZ_JACZCQ010000001.1, read as the reverse complement.
GGCTCCGTGACCGATGCCGGCATCATCTCCGTCGCCGGCCCGCGAATTGCAATGAACTAGATAAGCGCCAAGAACTGGCCTTTTAAGGAAACGGCAAAATGACCAAGAATTCTGTCTCCGCACTGTTCACCCGCCTCACCGCGGTCACCCTGATCGGCATGTCCGTCAGCGCCTGCGGCGTCTTCCAGCGGCTGGCGGATATCGGCAAGACACCGGAACTCTCGGCGATCCAGAACCCGACCCAGGCGGACAACTACCGCCCGGTCTCGATGCCGATGCCGACCCCGGTCACCGCCAGCCGGCAGGCCAACTCGCTCTGGGTCGAAGGCTCCCGCGCCTTCTTCGAGGATCAGCGCGCCAGCCAGGTCGGCGACATCATCACTGTCGTCGTCGAGATCTCCGATCAGGCCGCGATCGACAACCGAACTCGGCATGACCGCTCCAATACCAACAGCATGGGGATCTCCGGCCTGTTCGGGTACGAGGACCTGCTGACCGAAGTCCTGCCCGAGGGCGCGGACGCCGGCTCGCTCGTTGGCACGACGTCCGGACTTGCCAATGACGGTCGGGGCCGCATCGACCGGAACGAGACCATCAACCTTCGCCTTGCCGCGGTCGTTACGCAGCAGCTTCCGAACGGCAATATGGTTCTGTTCGGCCGCCAGGAAGTGCGAGTGAATTTCGAAGTCCGGGAAATCGTCGTCGGCGGCGTCATACGTCCGGAAGACATCGCATCGGACAACACCGTCAGCTATGACGAAATGGCGGAAGCGCGGATCGCTTACGGCGGACGCGGCCAGATCTCCGATCTGCAGCAGCAGCGCTACGGCTCCCAGGCTCTCGAGATCCTGATGCCCTTCTGATAGACCGCAGGGAGCAGGCGGCAAGAATTGCCGCCCTCCCCCGATCAGAGCCAGCCAAAAGAATTGGGCCGTTCCCCGGGGAACGGCCCTCATTCATTTCTGCAGGTCGGGTCCGATTCTAATCGTCCCGATGTGTCCGCTCGAGACGTTCATGGCGTTCCTGAGCTTCCAGGCTCAGAGTCGCGATCGGACGTGCTTCCAGACGCCGGAGGCCGATGGGCTCTTCGGTCTCCTCGCAGTAGCCATAGCTTCCGTCTTCGATGCGCTGCAGCGCCGAATCGATCTTACTGATCAGCTTGCGCTCGCGATCGCGGGTCCGAAGTTCGATCTGATGATCCGTCTCCAGGGAAGCCCGGTCGGCCATGTCCGGTTTCTGGAGATTCTCCTGTGTCAGATGGCTCAGCGTCTCGTTTGCTTCCTGGAGCAACTCGGCGCGCCACCTCAGCAGCTTTTGCCGGAAATATTCCTGCTGCTTAGGGTTCATAAACTCTTCGTCTTCCGACGGCTTGTAGTCCGGCGGCAACGTGACGCTCATCCCGGTCCTCCACCACAAAGGCCAATCAAAGGCAAGATTTCTGCCCTTTTGGAGCGGCGGGAGTATAGGTCTGCGCCGCCCTAGGTTTCAAGCTTCTGTTTGCCTTTGGACGCGGCGCCGGAAAAAGAAATAACTTATTGAAAACAAAAGATAAACCAGAGCCGGCAAAAAATGACTACAAAAAAGTCCCGAGTTTGGCGAGTTCGACACGTGCCCGGAGTTCGATTTCATCCAGGATTTCGCCGAGCCGCGGATCGGTAAAGGTGCGTTCTTTGGTCTGCTTTATGGTCAGCGCCAGCCCACGCAATTCCGACTCGGGAATCGCCCCCAGAAGCAACCCGTCCCTGAGCCGTTCGAGGCGCGCAAGAAGATCCTCGCCTTGGGCCTGCCCCTGCTTGGCGCCGCGCCGGCCATCCGCATCCGCCTCCTGGACGGCGAGCAAGCCGTCGACCGACATTGCCGCCCGGGTTCCCTGGGCCGACTTGCTCTCCTGGGTCTCCTCGAGAAGACCTGAAAACCGGGTTCCGCTGGTGCCTCCCGACTTCGACGTCTTTCTCGTCGACGGGGTACTGACGCGGCGTGATGGATCTACTTTCATTCCAGAACCCTACGCTGTTCCGCGCAGATATACTACCGCCCGAGATACGGCATAGCCAGCATCGCCATGGGACAGTCCGGCATAATTGCCTCCCGGAGGCCGAGAAGTTGGCACGATCCTCGCATAGGATCTGGCCAATAGGAGTCCGAGAAACGGCTCAGCTCTAGCAAGAGGAACCGGAACCGATGTGGCCGCAGAAAAACAAGGTGCACCGCTCCATCTCCCCGAAACGGATGGCTCTAGGCCTGTTCACGGCAGTCTTGCTGCTTCTGACCGCCTCGGGCGACGCACTCAGCCAGACCCGCATCAAGGACATCGTCGATTTTGAGGGCGTCCGTGAAAACATGCTGGTCGGCTACGGCCTCGTGGTTGGCCTGAATGGCACCGGCGACGATCTCGGCAGTGCAATTTTTACCCGTGAGAGCCTCGTCGGCATGCTGGAGCGTCTCGGCGTCAATGCACGCGACAACAATCTCGACACGGACAACGTCGCCGCCGTCATGGTGACGGCAATCCTGCCCCCCTTCTCCAAACAGGGCAGCCGAATCGACGTCTCGATCTCCGCGATCGGCGATGCCGAGGACCTTTTGGGCGGCACGCTGCTCGTTACTCCGCTGATCGGTGCGGACGGCGAAGTCTACGCCGTCGCTCAAGGTTCCGTAGCGACCGGCGCCATTTCCGCCGGCGGCGAAGGCGAGACGATCGTGCAGGGCGTGCCGACGAGCGGACGGATCGCCAATGGCGCCATCATCGAGCGCGAAATCGACTATTCGATGATGCAGATGGAGACCGTCACGATCGCGCTGAAGAATCCCGACTTCACGACCGCGCGCCGTATCTCTCAAGCCATCAATGCGTTCGTCGGCTTGCCGATCGCTCAGGCGCGGGATCTTTCCTCTGTCCGGATGCTGGTTCCCGAAAATTATCGCGGCAACGCCGTTGCGCTGATCACCGATGTCGAGCAGCTGCGCGTGACCCCTGACATCCCCGCCAAGGTGGTGATCAACGAGACCACCGGAATCATCGTGATGGGCGAGAACGTCCGCATCAGCACCGTCGCCATCGCCCAGGGCAACCTGACCATCCGGATCACCGAGACGCCGCAGGTCTCGCAGCCGCAGCCCTTCGCGCAGACCGGCGAAACCGTCACCGTTCCGCGGACCCAGATCGAGATCGATCAGGACGAGGACAAGCAGCTCTCCGTTCTCTCGCAGAGCGTCACGCTGCAGGAACTGGTCGACGGCCTGAACGCCCTCGGCATCGGACCGCGCGATCTGATCTCCATTCTGCAGGCGATCAAGGCCGCCGGCGCGTTGCAAGCTGAAATCGAAGTCCTCTAAGGAGCTGTATCATGGATAGCATGGCTCTCACGGAAACCGCCTCCGCCACCACCAATCTGCGGGCGTCCCAGACCGACGCAGCCGCGAACCGGCTCAAGGCCGCCGGCAAGAATCGCGAAGAGGTGCGCCAGGCCGCCGAGGAATTCGAGTCGATCTTCATCAGCCAGATGCTCGGCCACATGCTCAAAGGCGTCGGCAACGGCGAAATGTTCGGCGGCGGTCCGGCGGAAGACATCTATCGCGATCTGATGGTCGACGAATACGGAAAGCAGATCTCCCGGACCGGCGGGATCGGGATCGCAGACACGATCGAGCGGCAACTGCTCGCGCTTCAGGAGGTGAATTGAAATGGCCGACCTATCCATCATTGACGCTTTTCGCGAGAGCATGATCGGCCTGATGAAGCTGCTGAACGAGGAAACCGCGATGCTGAAAAGGCGCGAGTTCAAGACCCTCGACAAGCTCCAGGCACGAAAGCGCCAGCTATCGATCTCGTTCGAAAAGCATCAGACAGAGATGCGGAGCCACCCGGAAGTTCTGGAAATGATCCCGGCGGACGACCGCACCGCGCTCCGGGAGCTTTATCAGCGTTTCCGCTGTGCCCTTTCCGACAACATGCTGGCTCTAAGGTCCAGCCACGATGCGGCCGAGCGGGTCGTGTCGCTGATTATGGATTCGGTCAGGAAGCAGCGCGGGATCACCGCGGAAGAGCCATCTTTCGGTCGGCCGCGGACCGGATACGCCGCCTATTGCCCGGCAGGCCAGGCAGCGGCGGCGGTCAGCAAGAGTCTCTGAAGCCGGAGCCCCTCAACGAAGACGAGCCGCCAAAGCGGCCCGGTCCCGAGAGGATTGTTCTCTCTCGCTTGAGACGATCTCCCCGGCGATCAGGCCAGGGCCGCAGCGCGCTGCTCGGCGTCTTTCGCCGCTTCTTCATTTCCGGCCTTGCTGTGCAGCCGTGCCAAAAGAGAAAAACTTGAGGCATTCCCGCTATCGAGGGCGACCGCTCTCTCGGCCGCAACGATCGCGTCGTCGCTGCTGCCGAGCGACTCGAGCAGTACCGCGATATCGTTGAAGATCTCGCTCTCTGCCGGTGCATCCGCGAAAGCGCTCTCAAGTTCGGCGACGGCTTCATCCCTTCGGCCAAGGCGCTTCAAGAGTACGGCAAGACGGCAGCGGGACCCTATATCTTCCGGCGCGCGCTCGCGAATGGATGTATAGCAGCGCTCCGCGATCTCGAGCTCGTCGAGCTCCATCATCACATTTCCCAGCGTGACCATGGCTTCGAGATTTTGATTGTCCGCACTGATTGCCTGGTGAAGAAATTCCGCGGCGCTTGGCAAATCCTTGCGATCGATTTCGAGAATTCCCCGCCAGGTGAGAAGACGACTGTTGGCAGGATGTTCGGAAAGGCCCTCCTCGAGAACGGAGACGGCATCGCCCAGTTTTTTTTGCGACCGGTAGACGAGACAGAGAGAAAGGAACGATTCCGAGATGTCAGGATCTACCGAGATTGCCTTGCGCAACAGTTCTACGGCTCGTTCGAGATTCCCGAGATGTAATTCAAGGGTACCCGCATGGCAGATATAGCGACCTGAGTCAGGATCGAGTTCCATCGCGGATTCGAAGAAATCACCCGCCGCGTCCAGCTCATTGCACTGCATACAGAGCAAACCGGCGAGGTCCAGCGCCTGGTGATTTTGCGGATCCCGTTCGAGGATCTCGACATAAATGTTCCGCGCTTCGACTACTTCGCCGGCTTCATGGTGAGCGATCCCGCGCCTTAGCAGCTCATTGATCGCGTCTTCATTCTCCACGCTGGGGTCCTCCGTCGGCAAAACGCGTTTTACCGTTCTTTCCTAACATACTTGGAACTCTAGGGGAAATTTCACTTCCTCCCGGTGGGAGCAGTGTTCGGAGAGAGCAAACGGCGGAATCAAAAAGGGCGCCAGACCTCGCGTCTGCCGCCGAGACGTAAAAATTAAATTGAACCTTCGACGATCAGATCAGAACGTCGACTTCAGTTTCCGCCGAGAACTCGGTTTCCGATTCGCTATTTCCCGCGGAGCCCTGAACAGCAGCGCCATCCGTCGCCGTTGACTCACGTGGTTCCGGAATCTCGATTCCCAAACCAGCGGTTTTCTGCAGTTCCTGAACCACGCGCTCCGGCGGAAACTGTCGCTTCACTTCACCGGACTGGCTGTCCCGAACCTCGAAGATCACTTTGAGCGCTTCGGAGTCGAAACGGATAACCGGGCTCAGATAAAAATCGGACTGAATGGGCTTGGCCGCTGCCACAGCGCCAAAACCTAACGCCTGATTTGACGGCGCGGGGACTGGCTGCGCAATCGATCGTGCAGCGGTCGCCCCGGATAGGATCTCGACCATGACGATCTCCATTCTGGAGTCAGTTAACCTGCCTTTTATCGGCAACTGCAGATAAATGTACTATCGCAAAAGTCAATTGTCGAGTCATTTGGATGTTACGGCCAAATTGACGAAAATTCGCCCGGCAACGATATATCCTGCCAAGAAAGCAGCTTAGCCAGGATTTGCCCTCGGAGGTTTACAGGTAATTCGCGAGGGAGAGATTGCGCAGCGATGCGGTGGTCTGATAGGCCGCCTGAAGTTGTCCCTGGATGAGTTGGAATTCTGCTGCGGCCTCAAAGGGGTCGATGTTCTCGACTCCGTCCAGCTGCTTTGTCAGGACCGTGTTGTCGTCTTTGTGCTGGTCCTGAATGTCCGACATTCTCGCCTGCGTGGTGCCGATGGATGCAATCATAAGACCGATGTCGTCGGCCGCCGCTTCGACCCGGCTCAATCCATCGGTGACAAGAGCACCGTAATCGGCATCCAGGCCGGCCGCGTAATCGACATCCGCGAAGATCGCAAAAACCTCAAAGAGTTCCTCGAACGCATCGTCGTTCGCCAGCTCGCCGAACTCGAGGCGAACCCCCTCCGCGGCGTCGAAAGCAAAAGGTTGCGTCTGCCCCGGAGGCAAGCCGCCGACGTTGTTCCAGTTTCCGTCTGTTCCGAAGAACGTCGCGGAGTCACCGATCACAGTCGCGGAGTTACCCACAGCAAGCGGCGTAATGGCGGCAAAAGCATTGGTTTTCAGCGTCGCGGCATTGATCAGCGGTTGCGTCGCAACGGACGTGCCATTGAACAGATTACGTCCCTCGGACTGCGAATTCAGCAAGCTCACCAGCTGATCGATCGCGGAATCCGCGAACTGCTTCAACACTGGCGCCGTATCGTCATACTTCCCTTCCTGCTGCTTGATTAGCTCTGAGCGCATTTGCTCCGCAAGATCCTGCATCCCGACCAGCGCCGCTTCCATCACCTTGGTGCGGGTGCGTACGGAGTTGATGGTGCCGACGTAGGATTCCTTCGTCTGGATTTCTTCGCGCAGCTGAATCGATATCCGGGCGTTATCCCCGGAAAGGCCGCTATAGATCGGCGAAAGCTTACCCGTAGAGACCTGCTGCTGAGCGCGCAGCATTTGGCTCTGCAGGTTCAGGATAGTGTTCTCGGTTCTGAGTGCCGTTGTCAGGGTGGCGATACGCATCGTCTCACTCCCACCTAGCGAATAATGTTAACCAACTCGTCCAGCGATTGCTGAACGGTCTGCAAGACTCGCGCCGATGCCGCGAACGCGGCTTCCAGCTCGATCAGCTTGGCGAGTTCCTCGTCTGTATTCACCCCGCTCTCGTCCCGGAACGACTGGACCAGGGTATCGCGATAGTTGGTTTCGAAGGTCAGCTGGCTCTCGAAAGTCGCGTGCTGGTTCGCCTGGAAACCAACCAGTTCCGCGGCGAAACCCTCGATTGTATTCGTCGCCGTCAAACCGAAACCCGAGACGAAGGTCTGGGTCGCCTGAAAAGCGTCGAGCATGGCGTTCGCAATCCGGTGGTCACCGGAACCGATCGCGACATATGTGTTCGCCGCGTCGCCAGTGTCGCCGGTCACAAGAATGGAAGGGGTCGCGGTCACCGTTGGATTGACCCGGATGACTTCCGCGAAGCCCTGTTCGTTGCCAAGCGCGTCCGCCGGAACGTTGCCGCCGGCATCCACGAACAGGTTCACCACCGCAGTGGTGCCGTTGATGGTGAAGGTGTCGAGATCGTTGGCCAGTTCGTGCGCCAGCGTATCGAGCTGATCCTGCGCTTCGACCAGAATGGTGTCGCGGATCCGCAGCAACCCGGCAAGCTCGCCGTCGCGCGCGGATACTTCGCCCGAAATATTCGGGTTCGTCGCCGTTCCCGGCAACCCGTCCTCAATCTGCAGGGGCTGACCGGCGGTCGTCGACGTGAAGAGCGCGGTTTCGGTAAAGGTGAGCGGAAACTTCGTGTCGTCGAGCAACAGCCGGCTGTCGCCGGTCAGGATCGTCAACTCACCGTTCGACCGCTCGATGACATTGATGTTCAGGTATTTCGAGAGTTCCTGAACATATTTGTCGCGGCTGTCCTCGAGATCCGCCGTCGTCCGGCCCTCGGTCTTACGGATCGCGATCTCATCATTGAGCGTATCGATATTGGTGAGCGCATTATTCACCAGCTCGACGGTGTCAGCGATCGCGCTGTCCGCTTCCTTGCGCAGGTCAGCGATCGCGGCGGTAATCTCTTGAAACTCCTGGGCCACGGCTTCGGCAGCACGAAGGACCTCGGCCTGGTTGGCGCCAAGTTCAGGAGCGATCGACATGACCTGGATCGATTCCTTCAGGTCGGTGATCTTCGCGGAGATCGAATCATTGTCACCAGGACGGCCGAAAGCCTCGACGAGACGCTCAAGATAGGCATCGAGCACACTCAGCTCGGAGACCGTCGCTTCCTGGGTCCGGATATCCTCCAGAAGGCCTTCATTGACTGACCGCTCGATCACCCCCAGGTCCACACCCTGCGCCTGTCCGCCGATCAAGCGCGTCTGCAGTTCCTGCGTTTTCCGCGTGTAATCCTCGTTCGTCGCGTTGGCGACGTTCCGCGAAACCACGTCGATGCGGGACTGGGCGGCCGACAGGCCGGACGTAGCGGCCAGAAGTGCGCTGGATATTGACATGGTGGCGATAACCTCCGAAGTCTCTTCGGGTAAATTGCGTCACAAAGCAGAAAGCAAGAACCGGGCCACTTCCCACCGGCCACCGCCTCTCGAAGGCCTTCACGTCGCTCTTTCATTGGTGCAGCATGCCGAGATGACTGGATCTCCTATTGCAAATCCCGTGCAAGTCTTTCAGCACGCGGCGGAGCTGCACAGCGCCGGCCGGATCCTGGACGCTCTGGCTCTGTACGACGGTCTCGCCGCCTCCCTGCCCCAGCTCGGCCATTTCTGGCATTTCTACGGTCTTGCCAGCTTTCAGGCCGGCGACAGCGCTGCAGCACAGGTGCGTTTGCGCCGCGCTCTGCTTCTCTCACCGCAAGACGCCAGCTGCCTCAACAGGTTCGCCTGCATTTTCCTGGCCGCTAACATGCCGGAAGAGGCGCGGCGCCATCTCCGGCATGCCCTGGCCCTCTCCCCGAATCATGCTGAAGGTCTTTACAATTGTGGCGAGGCGGAGCGCCTGCTTGGAAACAATACCGCCGCCCTCGCCTGTCTCGACCGCGCGACAGCAGCCTGTCCAGAGGAAGCGGGCTGGCAACTGTCCCGCGCCAAAGTCCTGCACGAACTGGACCGTCTCGAAGACGCCCGCTCGCTTCTGGAGAGCCTCGCCGACAGTGAACTGAAGAGCTCCGAATACTTCTTTCAGATGGGACGGACCCTCTTCGAATTCTTCGAAGCAGACGCGGCCATCACGTTGTACCGCCGCGCCTTGCTGCTCACCCCGGCAGCCGCCGAAGGCTACAACAATCTTCAGCTGGTCCTGCGTTCGGTCGGACGCCAGGGCGAAGGCGTCAGGTCCGCCCGATATGCCAGGACCATCCGGCCGGGCGATCCGGTTCTAGAGTACAATTTGGCCGACTCCCTGTTAGCCGCCGGCGACATTCATGCTGGCTTTGCGCGATATGGCTGGCGGCATCGGAAGGACGAGGTCCGCATCGACCGCCTCGGCCTGCCAGCCGAATGGGACGGCCGGCCCGCCACCGACGACAAGGCTCTCCTGCTCTGCCACGAACAGGGCATCGGCGATGAGATCCGTCTGGTTTCCTGCGTCACAGACACGAGCCAGATGTACGGCGGCAGGGTCGTTCTGGAGAGCGACGCACGCCTGGTTCCTCTGTTTGAGAGATCATTCAAGGGTATAGAAATTGTCGAGAAAGTCGCCCGGTCGGGAACCATCGGGGCTGTCGCGGACTACAATTCACTCGTCGCTGAACGCCGGATCGGATCCTGCCTGATGCTCGGTGACATGCCGCGTTATGTCCGGCCGGATCTGAATTCCTTCCCGACGAAACCCGGTTTCCTGATCCCCGATCCGGAAGAGCGCGCACGATGGCGCGAGCAGTTCGAGGCCGCCGCCCCCCGGCACGCGGTCGGCTTCTGCTGGCGAAGCGGGATGCGGCGCCCGGCCTGGCGGCACAACGACATGAAAATCCAGGACCTCGCCCCCATCATAGAGCAACCTGGAATCCTTCCGGTGTGCCTGCAGTATGATGAATATGAAGCCGAAGTCCGGGCTGTGGAAGAGATGACAGGAACGAAGATGTTCCGTCCGGAGGGGATCGATCAGCGAAACGAGCTGGATCGCGTGGCCGCAATGATCTCGGCTCTCGATATGGTCATCTCGGTCGATACGTCCGTATTGCTGATCGCGGGCGCCGTCGGAACGCCGGCCATCGGACTACACTCGGCCCGGAGCGCGTTGTTCTTTGGCGCGCAGTCCGATCCCTGGCTCCCGTCCGAGCGAAGCCTCGTCAAAGGCGGTAACCGCTCGTGGACCGCGGTGATCGAAGAGGCAACGCCGCTGATGGAAGAGATGCTCGCCGCCAGGCCCTAGACGCGTGCCGGCTGTCAGCTTGCCTCTGCGAGCCTGAACTGATCCTGCAGGCCTTCCATGATCTGCCGGTTCACATTGATCATGGCATCCAGTCCGGCCTTTCCCTCGATCGCCAGCTCGGTTTCCTTCGCAACCCAATGCGCGAGCTGGATGAGGCTGCTTTTCAGGCCCGCGGGCAATCTGTTGCCCGGTTCGGAAAGATCGCACAGAAAGGCATCCCATACCTTGCCGTTCCATAGAACGGCATTAAGTCGATCCTGGAGATTGACGTCTGGTTCCTTTGCCTTGAGAAGCGCGCTCGTGACCTGTCCGAGCAGTCGGTATTCCACCTGCTGATGGCTTTCGGTCTGCGTCTGGACGCTTTTGTATGCTGCGTATCCCTGGCGCATCTCACGCTCCTCCGATACTCACGCTGCCGGCTCTTACTGGAAGAGCCCCAGCAGAACCTGCGGCGCGTTGTTCGCAACGCCAAGGACCTGCACACCGAGCTGCTGGCGAACCTGAAGAGCAGTGAGCTGAGCGGATTCCCGAGCGAGGTCGGCATCGACGATATTGCCAAGACCTTCTTCGGTCGCATCGCTGACCGCGGTCAGGAACTCGGTCTGGAAATTGAGCGCCCTTGTATCGGCACCAAGCTGGCCGAGGGCGATGTTGATGGTCGATTCCAGGTTGGAATACTGCGCCGTCAGCACGCTCTGCGCGTTGGTCGCGCTCGTCAGCGTCGCGCCGCCGAGCGAGTTGATTTCGGTCAGCAGGTTGCGGGCACGCAGCGTGATCGTGTCATTGTTGAGGTTCGACAGCGTGTTCACCGAAGTCGACGTGTTCAGAACATTGATCCCGTTGAACACCGCGTTGGTGACAAAGTTGCGTGCCTGGGAAATCAGCTCGTTGAAATCGTCCGTGAGGATGTTTCGCTGTTGCGTCGTGATGCCTTCGTTCGACAGTTCCGTCAGCTTCTGCCGCACATCCTGCAACAGATCCGAAATCGATGTCGTGCCGGCGAGTGCGACCTGCGCGATGCCCTTCGTGTTATTCAGCCCCTGCTGGATCGCACTGAGAGCCCGCAAGTCACCGCGGATACCCTGCGCGATCGCGAAGTTCGACGCGTCGTCCTCGGCACCCGAGACTTTCAAACCGGTGGAGACCCGGTCCTGAGTCTGCGCCAGAAGATTGTTGGTCCGCTCAAGGTTGCGTAGCGCGACCAGAGCCTCCGGGTTCGTCAGAATCGAGTTGCTAACCATTTCCAGTGTTCCTTCTCTCTTTGCGCCGCCCGTCTACCCCGGATCCGGACCAGTTCTTGGCCTCGGCGATTTTTGCCGGGTGAATCGGACGGCGAACCACTGTCTCGGCCCTTTCGACGCAAGAGCCGGGCCAGTTCCAGAAAAAGAAACAATACTTTGATTTTACGTTATTTTTAGACTTCCGATCATTTGAAATCGGACAAACTCAGCGGGATCTCCGTCGGAAACCCGGCAGGAAATACCAAGCTTGACCGGATGTTCTTTCCGGCTAACTCGGGGAAGTCAGGATCTCGCGAAGCTTCTGCGCTGCCCGTTCTAGACAGACCCGCATATCGAAGGGCTCTGCCCGGGGGGCCAACGGATAGCAAGATCCCAGAACGGCATCGTGTCCGTCACTCAGATAGAGCAAGCCGCGTCCAAGGCGCAGCGTCGGCGTCCCCACCGCCGCCGCGAGGGGGCAAACCGCTGTGTCGACCGAAACCACAGCGTCCAGTGCCGACAGCATCGCCGCAAGCCGGTCCAGTTCGTTTTTCTGGTCGATGCCCGTCGGATCATGGATATCGCAGCCGAGTCGGTTACGGGCTTGCTCCAGTTCGCCGTCGCGGAGGCTGTAAACCAGGTTCACATAATAGCCGCGCTGTGGCCCCAGTCCCTCGACCATCGTGATGGCGTCACAGTAAAGCCGGTCCCGGGCAACGGAAGTTGTCCCTCCGCGCCAGCAGAGTCCGATTAGGGGAAGTGACGTGCGCGCCCGGAAATATCGCCGCCAGGCCTCGACGTCATCGGCGTCCGGCACGAGATAAGACACCGGGCCCGCCAGACGTGTGTCATGGACAAACCAGGCCAGAAGCGAGCCAGCCAGAATAGCGTTGTCGAAACGATGTTCCGCGACTGCAGTTCCATAGTCGAAATAGGCCGCTCCTCCTTCCCTGCCTTTCAGCTGTCTGTCGATGAACCGGAAATCGGGAAAACTGCGTTCGAACAAGCGGCGGTTCCGCGGATCGCATTCGACCGTGATCTCGCGCGCACGACCTCGAAGACATCCGAGCCGGCTGAGAAAGATATACTCGTCGCCGACCCCCTGCTCGGCCGCGACAAGAAGATGGTCCGGCACCGATTTCCCGTTCCAGGCCGGCGGCAATCCGACGCGCGCGCTGTCGATGCGCGAACCCGCGCGGGCTTCGTAATAGCGCCACCCGGCCTCCGGATCCCCGAAAACGAACGCGCATGCGGCGGCAACGAAATACAGCTCTGCTATGTCGGGGTAGAGCAGCAGCGCATACCGGCTGGCTTTCGCCGCTTCCGCAAATCGCTCGAGCCGAAAAAGCGGCAGAGCGAGGCAATGGTGTGCGGCCTGTCCGTCCGGAATCAGCAGGAGCGACCGCTTCGCTGCGGTCACGGCAGGTGCGTCCAGTTTTCTCGCTTCGCATGCGGCGGCCAGCGCCGCCCAAAGGCCGCTGTCTCGCGGCGCGAGACAAACCGCTCTGCGCGACCAGGAAATCAAATCAACGGACGAATGGTTTCCGGCAGGTTCTCCGCTCAGATGCGGATAGAGCGCAGCTCTCTCCGGCGCGAGCAGAATCGCCTTGCGAAGCGCAGCCTGCGACCGCTGTCCTTCGGCCGTTTGTTTCAGGCATATAGCCAAGTGAAGGTAAGGCTCGACATCATAAGGCGCACGCACGGATGCCGCTTCAAGGGGGGCGATCGCTTCTTCGAATCTGCCGGCGGCGAGCAGCGCCGCGCCGAGCCTCGCGAGCGTAGCCGGATGGTCCGGAAGGCGGTCGGCGGCTTCCCTTGCCGCCAAGACGGCGTCAGCATAGTCGCTGCACATCCCTGCGAGTCGTGAGCGGTTCAGCCAGGCTTCGGGATTCTGAGGATCGGCGCCGGTTGCCTTTCGAAACGCGTCGAGCGCGTCACCCGGCCTTCCCTGCGCAAGCCTCACCGCCCCAAGATGGTTCCAGGCGGGTGCCTGTCCAGGGTCCAGGCCGACGGCCCGCTCCAGATTGGCGGCCGCGGCCCCCAGCCGGTTCGTTTGATAGAGTAATGTGCCGTAGAGGTCCCGGGTCGCGGCATGGTCGGGATAGCGCGCGAGGATCTTGCGGTAGCCGCTTTCCGCACGGTCGAATTGATTGTTCCGATGCGCCGCCAGAGACGCCTGAAGCAGCTCTCGAAAAAAGCCTGCTTCCTTGCTTTCCGCTTCCCGATTGTGCGGATTGTCCGTCACACCGCCCGGCTCACATCGGCGCTCAAGCCTTGTCGAGAATCGACCCGACAGCGCCGCTCGGTTGCGGAGCGGAGGCTGACGGAGCGGCCTGATCCGGCTTCAGCCCCTTCATGATGTCGCGATTGACCGCGACCAGGGAATCGATATCTCCATCGCCTTCAAGCGCGAGAGCCGTCTCTTTCGTCACCCAGATCCCGAGGCTGACGATGGCAGCCCGCAGTTCTCTCGGCAGCTGATTGCCTGCGGTCCCGCAATCCTCGACGAAAACGTCCCAAACCTGTTTGTTCCAGTTCAGAGCGGAAGCGACCTGCGACATCTTCTTGGGATCGCCCTCGGCGCCTTTCTGGTTATCGATCGCCTTGATCAATTCGGAAGTGACCTGCGCCAGCAGACGATATTCAGTATCGCGTGACGTCGCGGTCTGATTGATGGTCTTCTTGTAGGCATCGATGCCGGACATCAATTAACTCCCAACCGCTTCAGGCGCGCCGATCTTGAGGATTTCAGCTTCGTAGGTCATCAGCGCCTTACAGGTTTTCAAGGCCCGGTAAAAGCGCTTTTCGTTCACATCCTGGACAATATTCAAAAGTGTCATACGGACTTCTTTGAAAGTCGTCGCCTCCAGAAAACTCTCAACAAGCTCCAAAAACACGCCGCGATATCGATCGGATTCATCTTGATCGAGATACATTAACAAAATGGTAAAGTAGATCCGCTTCGCAGGAGTATTCGCATCCTCTTCCTGCATGATGTCCTTACCAAGCAGAATCGTCGCCTCGTTCTGAAGAACCAGAGACGCACCTTTCTTGCCGGCGACCATCACAGCCCCGTTGACGACGAATTTCTCTCCCGGTTTCACATTGATTTTTAACGGCATTCGATGAAATCCGCACAATCAGCCTGAGTGCACATTCATAACATCAAATGTAGGAATTCGAAAATGCGGTTCATCACAAACCGCGTCAACTTGTCGGGATTTCCTCGAAATCTCCCGGCACAGAGCCAGTTACACGCCAGCCGGCCGGCCAAAGAGGCCGGATAAAAAAATCGGGGGAATTTCTTCCCCCGATTTCCTTGAAGATATGATCCGCTATTAACGGAACAGACCCAGGAGGGACTGCGGACGCTGGTTCGCGATACCGAGAGTCTGGGTCGACAGCTGCTGCTGCACCTGCAGGGAGGTGAGGCGAGCAGACTCGCGAGCCAGGTCGGCGTCGACGATGTTGCCGAGACCTTCTTCGGTCGCATCCCGGATCTGCTCCAGGAACTGCGTCTGCAGGTTGAGCGCGCGAACCTCCGCACCGAGAGAACCGAGCGCGGTGTTCACGACGGACTCAAGGTTGGCGAACTGGTTGGCGATCACGCTCTGCGCGTTGGTTGCAGAGGTGAGCGTCGCCGTCGCGATCGTACCAACCTGCGTGGTAACCGCGCTCTGCGCCGTCAGGGACAGAGTGCCGCCGGCCAGGTTCGACAGCGTGTTGACGGAACCGGCACCGGACTCGATCAGGTTCACACCGTTGAACGACGCGTTGGCGATGAAGTTCGCCGCTTGCGAGACCAACTCGTTGAAGTCGGCCTCGAGAATGTCACGCTGCGCGGTGGTGATGCCTTCGTTGGCCAGCTCGGTGAGCTTGCCGCGGATGTCGGACAGGAGGTTGGAAACTCCGGTCACACCGGCGATCGCGACGTTACCGATACCCTTCGCGTTGTTCAGGCCCTGCGAAACCGCGTCGATACCGCTCAACTCGGCCCGGATGCCCTGCGCGATGGCAAAGCTGGAGGCGTTGTCGAGAGCACCGGAAACCTTCAGGCCCGTGGAGACACGATTCTGCGTCGTATCCAAACCCCGGTTGATGGAGTTCAGGGTACGAAGTGCCGTGAATGCAGAGGGATTGGTAAGGATAGAGTTTTGAATAGCCATTTTGGCCTCCTCTTTCTAAGGACTGCGGAAATTTTTCCCGCAAGTTCAGGGGCAAGCCCCCAGAGCAAAACCCGCCTCTTTTGAGCGGATAGGCCATAATAACACAGAAAATAGTTGCGAAAAGTTTAATGTGAGAGAGGAAATACGGCGGAAAATACGAACCTGCGGTTGCCCAAATTTAATCCGCTGAAATCATTGGAAATTCGTAATGAATCCGCTTCACGCCGGATTGTGACAAAACACGCCGGATTGTGACAAAACTCGCCCCATTCAGCCCGCCTGATCGAATTCCTCGCGCACCCGGCGCAAAAAGGGCGGCCGAAGCCGCCCTTTCGCAAGAATGTTTTTGCCGTAACCGTTAGCCGAACAGACCAAGCAGGGTCTGCGGGCGCTGGTTGGCGATGCTGAGCGTCTGGGTCGACAGCTGCTGCTGCACCTGCAGGGAGGTGAGGCGAGCAGACTCGCGAGCCAGGTCGGCATCGACGATGTTGCCGAGACCTTCGTCGGTCGCATCCCGGATCTCTTCCAGGAACGTCGTCTGCAGGTTCAGGGCACGGACCTCCGCACCAAGCGCGCCGAGAGCAGTGTTCACGACGGACTCGAGGTTGGAGAACTGGTTGGCGATCACGCTCTGCGCGTTGGTCGCAGAGGTAAGCGTCGCCGTCGCGATGGTGCCGACCTGCGTGTTGACCGCGCTCTGAGAGGTCAGTGTGAGCAGGCCACCGGCCAGGTTCGACAGCGTGTTGACGGAAGTGGCGCCGGAATTGATCAGGTTCACACCGTTGAACGACGCGTTGGCGATGAAGTTCGCCGCCTGCGAGATCAACTCGTTGAAGTCGGCCTCGAGAATGTCACGCTGCGCGGTGGTGATGCCTTCGTTGGCCAGTTCGGTCAGCTTGCCGCGGATGTCGGACAGGAGGTTGGAAACTCCGGTCACACCGGCGATCGCAACCTTGCCGATACCCTTGGCGTTGTTCAGACCCTGGGTAACCGCATCGATAGCCTTCAGTTCGGCCCGGATACCCTGCGCGATGGCGAAGTTGGACGCGTCGTCGAGAGCGCCGGCGACCTTCAGGCCCGTGGAGACACGGTTCTGCGTGGTGTCGAGGCTGCGGTTGATGCCGTTCAGGGTACGAAGGGCAACGAAGGACGACGGGTTGGTCAGAACAGAGTTTTGGATAGCCATGGTATAAAGTCCTCTTTCTAAGGGCTCATGATGATTCAGCGTTTTGCTGAAAGTGAGGTCTTCCTCACGCCGCCATCATCCACAACTCCATAAACATTGTCAATAAAAAAATTAAAATTGTAGATAAATTGTATATTATTTGTTTTTCAATAAGTTAGCGTCTCTTGGCCATATCCATTGCGCCACCGACACCGCATCGACGGCCACCATGCGGGCCCCTCCTCTGCTCTCAATATCCGTGCCAGACCGGTCTCCTACGGTAATCGCCCATGCCAGGGCGAGTGACGGGGCAAAAATTTCCTCCCCGCATGGCAGATCTTTCCCCCCTCCCCTCATCGCGCTCCGGAAACCGACGATTTTCCGCCATTCACCGGCCAATTTCCGCCGAGCTGGGCTTGGCCCGGTCCTTGCTTCCTAAAACACCGACATAACGCGCGAGGACAAGCCATGTCTCCCGTATCGAATACGCAGGACTACGCAATTGGCGTGACCGGAAAGCGCAGCAGCGCGTTGCCGTTTGATCCGATTGCGTCCCGGAAAGCGGATCGCCCCAAGTTCAGGCTCGAAGATTACGAACGCAAGGATACGTCGGAAGTCCGGCCTGCGGACTCGGCACACCGCGAGCGCGGCACGCGCACAGAAGCGACGGACTCCCGCCAGGATCAACCGCGCGAAACCGATCGCTCGGAGGCAAGGCCAGCCGACGACAATAAAAAGGCCGAAGCGAATTCGGGCAAGACCACTGCGTCCGGCGCCTCCCGGAACACGGACGACGCCGATGCGAAGCCAGCGCGCGCGAAGCAGGCCGATGCTGTCCAGGGCCCTCCGGAACAGGATACGGCCGCCGCCGAAGCGCGAACAAAGACAGAAACGCCCGAGACCGGCGAGAATGCGAAGGCGCCTACGACCGTAGAATCAAGCGCGACCGTCAATGACGCCGAGCCGGCGCAGGCCGAGCCGAATGCGGCAGGCAAGGGTGCGGCTGGCCCGCAGCAAACCGGCGAAGCCGCGGAAGCCGCCGGGCAGACCTCCCCTGCCGACGGATCGGCAGAGCTCGCGGAAGTTAAGAAGAGTGCAGCGACCGATGCTCCCGCAGCGGCTTCGGGCGAAACGGCTGCAAAAGCGCAAACCACAATCCCTCAGGCAAGTGAGGCCGCAAACACCCCGGCTCAGGCTCAAACCCCGGTCGAGGCTCAAAGCCAGAATGCAGCCGCGCCGGCGGCGGCCGCGCAAGATGCCGCGGCGAAGAACGGAGCTGCCGATAAACCCGCGGACAAAGCGGTTGCAGAGCCGGTACGCACAATTGCCGATCCGAAGCTCGCTGCTCTTCAAAAGCTGACGCAGCCGAAAGCGGCGCCGCCCCAGACTCCGGCGGCTGCCAACGGGGCAGAGGACAAGACCTCCTTCACGCTTCCGGTGCCTTGGCCGCCGCAAAAACCGGGCGTCCAGACGGCAACTTCAGCAGCGAACGGCACTGCGAAGCCGGCAGCGGAGCTCCCCTCCGAGGCTTCTGCACGCGCGGCTCAAGCGGTGGCCGCGGCCACAACGAACGGCAAGTCCAGCGGACCGCAGACGATCGCTTCGGACATGAAGACAGCGGCGCCGCAGGCCGCCCGGGGTAAGCAAACCGCTGCGGCCAATGCGGCCGCTCAGAACTTGCCGAAGATCGAAATCGAGAATCCGGCCGCGACAAAGCCGCAAGTCTCGTCGGATGCCTCGGTGCTGATCGCCAACAACCGGACGGCTGCCGACAGCGGACGATCGAAGCAGAGCTTCATCCCGTCGCAGAGCGAGACCATAGCCGCCGTCACGGCTTTGAACAGCCGGGTCCCGCGCTCCAACGCTCTTGGCGCGGCCCCGCAGAGCAATGCGGTGACTTCGGCAGTTGAGAAAGCCTCTGCTCAGAGCACCGCCAATGCCGGTCAGGCAGCGGCATCGATCAACGTTGCAGCCAACACCGTCCAGTCCACGACGCCGAACACCGGCGCCGCTCCGGCTCCCATGCCGGGCCAGATGCCGGTCGGTTCCACGGAGATGACAATGGGCGGCCGGTCGCAGGGCGGTACGGGCCAGAGCAGCCTGAGCGAGCCCGGTACGAACACGGGCGGCACGGCGCGTACCGCCGATGCCCCGTCCACGAGCACCGGCAGCAGCTTCGGCGACAGCCTCAGGACAGCGGGAACCGAGCGCAGTGCGCCCGCTTCCGAGACCCGGCAGTCTTTGCCGAGCAGCCCCGCCGAGCAGGTCAAGGTGAAACTGGTCAAAGCTGCCGAGGGCGGCCTCGACAAGATCAAGATCCAGCTCAATCCGTCCGAACTCGGCAAGGTCGAGGTTCGCCTCGAATTCGGTTCTGACGGCGGCGTTCGGGGGATTGTGACGGTCGAAAAACCGGAAACTTTGCACCTTTTGCAGCGCGATGCCCGTCATTTGGAACAGGCTTTGCAAGACGCAGGATTCAAGACCGATGGTGAAGGCCTCGAATTCCAGATGCGAGGCGGCAACACCAACGAGGGACAACAGAATGCCGGAACCGGGAACGGTTCCCACTCTGAAGCGGGCGGCGACCTGACGGCTGAAGAAGAACAGCTCGCGACGGCCACCGCAGGGACTGAACAGAACGGTGTCGGCGAAGACGGTTCGCTGAACATGGTGGCCTAGGAGGCGACGGACATGGTGAGCTCTGTATCAAGCACTGGCGACGCAAGCATCTGGGCGACCGAACAGACGACCGAAGAGCGCCTTGAGGAACAACGGAACCAGTTCCTGACGCTGTTCCTGACCCAGCTGCAGAACCAGGATCCGACGAGCCCGATGGACTCGAACGAGATGACCAACCAGTTGGTCCAGTTCACCTCCGTCGAACAGCAGATCGAGACCAACAAGTCTCTCGGCAAGCTCGTCAGCGCGCAGGTCGCGAACTCGAACACCGCAGCGGTCGGCTATATCGACCAGAAGGTGATCTTCAACGGCAACACGACCACGCTGACCGACGAAGGCGCGACCTGGGGATACAAGGTCGACGAGAACGCGGACTCCGTTGCGATCAATGTGTTCAACGAAGACGGCCTGCTTGTCTACACGACCGACGGCGACACAACCCCCGATACACGCCACGAATTCGTCTGGGACGGCAAGAACAATGCCGGCGAGCAACAACCGAATGGAGCCTATTCCGTACGGGTCGGCGCCCTCGACAAGAACAACGACACGGTCGAGACCCAGATCGAATCCATCGGCCTCGTGACCGGCGTGGTCACTGGCGAGGAAGGCCCGAGCCTTCTGGTCGGCAACGTGATCGTCAAGATGGATCAAGTAACGCGAGTTTCCGCCACCTAAGGCGGAAGGACCGGGCGGCCAGAGCGATGCCCCCGGCCACGGCGCCAGACCGGCGCCATCGGTAGAAACGGTCGAGACTGACGTCCCGGCCACTGGAATGGAGGACTAGACATGAGTGTTACCGGCGGACTTTTCGCGGGCGTGGCGTCGATCGGCGCTCAGGCTACCGCGTTCGGTATTATTTCCGACAACATCGCCAACTCGCAGACGGTCGGCTACAAGGAAACAAACGCGCGTTTCCAGACGCTTGTGACCCGCAGCCCCACCGCGACGGCTTTCACCCCGGGCGGCGTGCAGGCGAAACCGCTTACGAACCCGGAACGCCAGGGCCTGCTGCAAGCGACCAACAGCACCACCGACATTGCCGTCGACGGTAATGGCTTCTTCGTTGTCAACGAAGCGTCCAATCCAGGGTCCGACGACGAATATCTGTTGACCCGGGCCGGCGCCTTCAACACCGACGAGAACGGCCGTCTGGTGAACACCGCCGGTTACTACCTTCAGGGCTGGCGAACCGACGTGACCGGCAACATCGTCAACCAGGACACGCGCGACCTGCTGACCAGCCTCGAGACGGTCGACCTTTCCCAGTTCGGCCAGATCGCGAACGCGACAGATGATGTCTCCATCAACGCCAACCTCCCGGCGGGAGCCTCGACCGGCACGACGGCTGTCACGAACATCACGATTTATGACTCGCAGGGCTTCGACTATTTGCTCGAAACAACCTGGACAAAGGCAGCAGCCGACAACACCTGGACCTATGCCTACCAGCTGGTCCGCAATCCGGGGACCGTCAGCGCGGTCGCAACCGTCATCGGTACCACGCAGACAATGGTCTTCAACCCCGACGGCAGTCTGCTTGCAGTTGCCGGCGCAAGCGGCACTACGAACCAGGCAGCAACGGAAACCCTGACGATTAACGCCGCCGATTTCGGCCGGACGGTCGAAAACGCGACGATCACGATCAACTGGGGGACTTACGGACAACCAACAGGAATGTCGCAGTTTGACGGGGAATTCGAAACCTCGCTATTGAACCAAGATGGTTCAGGGCCATCCGCGCTGATCGGAGTCTCGATATCGGAAGATGGATTGGTCTCGGCAAACTTCGCCAACGGACAATCGCGGAACATCTACAGGTTGCCGATCGGCACCGTACCGTCAGCAACGCAGCTTGATTCGGTGAACGGTAACGCATACCGCGTGACCTCAACGTCCGGTGACATCGTTCTCAGCACCCCGACCAGCGGCGGTACCGGCCGTATCCAGTCCGGCTCGCTGGAGAACTCCACCACCGATATCGCGACAGAGTTCACCGATCTGATCATCACCCAGCGCGCCTATTCGGCATCGACCCGGATTATCACCACAGGCGACGAATTGCTGGACGAGATCATCCGCATCAAGCGGTAGGCATCGCCTCCATCCGATTTCTACCGTCAGTTTTTTTGCCCCGGCGTCAGCCGGGGCTTTTTTTTACCGCAAATGTCTCCTTCGCGAGAAAGATCGCATTTTAACTATTCCTTAGGAGGCAGCACTTATTCTCGGTTCATCAGCATTTCAGCATGCATTGAAGAGATGTCCGCAGACGAGAACATTGAGAAAATGGCGGCGCAACACGAACCCGCAGAAGCCGACGCCGACGGTGCCGCCTTCGCCGGCCTTCCGCCAGCCAACACGAAACGATGGGTCGTGAGCCGGAAAGCGCAAGTCGTTCGGGCCGTCGAGGACGGCACCATCACGCTAGAACAGGCCTGCGAACGCTACAGCCTGAGCCACGAGGAGTTTTCGAACTGGCGGGAACTCATCAAGGTCCACGGGACTCGCGCCCTTCGCGCCACACGTATCCAGGACTACAGGCGCGCGTCGCGGCGCCATGGAGGAGCCTGAGAGAGCCCTCTAGTCAGGGAGAGCCGCGACTTCCCCGGCAATCTTCCGAAGCACCTTATTCCATTTCTCCGATTGCCGCTTCGCGACGTAGCGCACGCTCGGGAACCAGGTGCAGCGGCCTTTGCGGAAATATGTATCGGCAACCGGAAACGGTCGGAATTCAAGCGTCTCGATGCCAATCGCTCCGGCCATGACGGAGACCGACGTGGCCGGGCTGACGACCAAGTCCATACAACTGGTCAAGGCCGCGGCCTTTTCCAGATCCATCTTGAGATCGACATCGTCCCAACGGACGAGATCTACTCCCGAAATATTATGCGCCGCCTCCAATTCGTCAGCAGTAGCGTCATATTGCAGGTTCACGAAGGTCACACCTTTGACCTTCAGGATCGGCGCCATGTCCTCGATCGCAGCGTAATACTCGTTACGATACGCTCCGGAGAGGCCGCTTCGCCAGCAAAGCCCCACATATGGTCCCGGTCCTGCGGCCTTGAGACGATCTCTGAATTCCGCGACAAGTGCCAGATCCGGCTTGATATAGCCCGAATGTTCCGGAAACGCGTCCTGGCTCGTACGGAACAAGCGCCCGAGCGATCCGAACGGCAAAACGATATCGAAAGGTTCGACCCCTCGCTCGGCAGGCCAATAATTTGCCGGAACGACTCTGGTCTCTGGAAAGGAGCGTTGAAACAGCGTGACGAGCCGGCGTTCGCACTCGACCACGACCTCTCCGCCACGCGCGATAGCCTCTGGAATCATGCTCGCAAAACGGATCTCATCCCCAATCCCCTGCTCCGCATAGAGAAACAGACGGGCGCCATGAAATGGGTTGCCATTCCAAAGCGGTTGAGCAAAGGCACGCTTAGCTTTGCTCTCCGGCAAAAACGTCGATCCGGCCATTCGCCATTCCGAGTGGAACCAAGCTTCATCCCAGCGACCTTGCCGCAGCAGGACCGTACCGAAGTTATGGTGGGCGTGGGCGTTTTCAGGATCGATCTCCAGCGCCTTGCGAAAATATTTTTCCGCCTGCGCGAAATCACCGATGTCGGCCAGCATGACACCCAAGTTGGTCAACGGTTCCGCTTTCCGGATACCCAGTTCGAATGCCTTGCGATTTGCGATCAATGCCTCAGATCGCCGGTTCATCTTGGAGAGCACGCTCGCTTGGTTAACATGGTATTCTGGAACTTTTGGCGCCGCGCGCGCAGCGGCGCGGAAACTCTTGAGCGCCCCCTCGTAATCTTTCAGATCCTCCTGGACCACACCCAGATTGCTCATGATCATGTGATTGCGAGGCTCAAATTTGAGCGCACGCTGCATCAGCTCACGGGCGACCTCAAGACGCCCCATCTTGCGGGCAACAATGCCGACACCATGCAGAGCCGTCGCGTCCTCCTCGTTCTCATCGAGGACCTGCATGAAAATCTTCCGCGCTTTCTCCCACTCGGAGGCATTGAGCATTTCTACGGCTTGACTATTCAACTTACGGTGCCGTGTCCGGGAGACATCCAACATCCCCTGAAATGACCCTGCCTCCGCACGCTCTCCCGATTTCGGATTCACGCCATTGTCAGACTGACCTTGGGTCGCCGATTGCCGCACCATGAGAATTTCTCCGTCACCCCGGTGGGTGATTCTAAGATTGGCCCTTTGTTGGATCAACGCAGAAACATTCCTTTAACCAATACCACAAGTATCGCCGCTAATTAATTGTTCTCTTTCGATTCACACTCGGATATAGTCACTAGGCATTTTTTGCCGAGAGGACTCTTTCAATTTTCATAAGATATGTCTAAAATGCAATCTAATTGTGAGAGTCGCCCGGGGCAACATCCGGGCACCAGCTGCGCGCAACAGCAAGGGTCTTAACCCATGAATCCTCTCGTCGACTTGCTTCGAAATCTCGGCCCCATCCGCATCGCCGCCCTGGTCGGCACAGCGGTCGCCGTGCTGGGCTTCTTCATCTTCCTTGCCTCGCGTCTGTCGACCGGAGGGATGGCGCTGCTGTATGGCGACCTCGATCCGGCGGATAGCGGCGCGATCGTCAAGGAACTCGAATCCCGCAACATCGAGTACGAGCTTAAGGCCGGCGGCCAACAGGTCTACGTGCCCGGCGACGAAGTGCTGAAACTGCGGGTGGCTCTCGCCGAACAGGGCGTCCCCGGCGGCGGCACGATGGGCTACGAGATCTTCGACAAGTCGGACGGTCTCGGCACCACCAACTTCGTGCAGAACGTCAATCTGGTGCGCGCCCTCGAAGGCGAGCTCGCCCGCACCATCGGGGCGATGAACAATGTCCGCGGCGCGCGCGTTCATCTCGTGCTGCCGCAACGCGAACTGTTCAGCCGCGAGCGCCGCAAGCCGAGCGCTTCCGTCGTTCTCCAGGTCCAGGGCGCCGGCCGCCTCGGCCGCGAACAGGTCCTCGCGATCCAGCACCTCGTGGCCGCAGCGGTTCCGGAAATGGACCCGCAGAACATTTCCATCCTCGACAGCCGGGGCCAGCTCCTCGCGCGCGGCACGTCCGAGGAAGACGGCGCGCTTCCGGGCCAGAGCTCCGAGGAAATGCGCCTCGCCTTCGAGAACCGCCTGCGCGGCTCTGTGGAGGAACTGGTCGAACGCATCGTCGGTCTTGGCCGCGTCCGCGCGGAAGTCAGCGCGGAGATCGATTACGACCGGTTCACGGAACAGTCGGAAATCTACGATCCGGACAGCCAGGTCGCCCGCTCGACACAGACCATCTCAGAAAACGAAAGCTCCCAGGAACGGAACAAGCAGGACACGGTCTCGGTCGAGAACAACCTGCCGGAAGCCCAGGCCAATGCCGGTGCCGGAGATCTTTCCGCGCTTTCGGAATCCTCGCGTAGCGAGGAAACCGTCAACTTCGAGATCAGCCGGACCGTCCGCAACCGCGTCAAGGAAGCGGGCGAGATCCAGAACCTGTCGGTCGCCGTCCTGGTCGATGGCCGCTATGTCGAGAACGAGGAAGGCGACAAGGTCTATCAGCCGCGCACGCCGGAAGAACTGGAGCAGATCGCGACCCTCGTGCGCTCCGCCGTCGGTTACAACGGCACGCGCGGAGACACCGTCGAAGTCGTCAACATGCAATTCGTCAAGCTCGAGCCGCTCGACCTCGATGACGGATCCCTCCTGTTCGGCATCTCCAAGGACGAGTTCCTGCAGCTTGCCGAAGTTCTGGTCCTCGCCGTGGTCGGCCTGCTCGTTATCCTGCTGGTCGTGCGCCCGGTTCTCACCCGCCTCTTCGAATCCATGCCGACCACGCTGGCCGCCAGCGGCGGCGTTGGCGCGATCGGCGGGGCCGATGCGATCGCACAATTGACCGGCCCGGGCGCGACCGCCGACATGGCGGAGTTGCTGGAAAGCGACGACGAGGAGGAAAGCCTTCTCGACCAGATGATCGACATCAACCAGGTCGAGGGACGCGTCCGCGCCTCCTCGCTGAAGAAGATCGGTGAAATCGTCGAGAAACATCCGGAAGAGGCCGTGGCGATCATCCGCAACTGGATGTATCAGGAAGCCGGCAATACCGGCGGCGGCTGATTGGGCGTGAGGGCATGGGCGGAACGGGAATGACGGGCTGACGCACATGGAGAAGCAGAAATCACGCTTCCTGTTCGATGATATTTTCGACGAGGAGTATCAGCAAAAGCTCCGCCGCGCCGCCGAAGCCGCGCGCCTCGCGGAAGAGGAAGCGGCGATCAATGCCCCTCCGACATATACCCAGGAAGAAGTCGACGACGCCAAGGAGGCTTCCTACCAGCTCGGCCGCCAGGAAGGCATGTCGGCGGCGATGTCGGGCATCGAGCAGCAGGTCGCCGTTGCCCTGGAAGGGGTGCTTGCCCAGGTCGGCAAGCTGAAGGACGCGCATCGCAAATGGACAAACGAGATGCAGCGCGACGCGGTCCGGCTCTCCGCCACCATCATGCGCAAGCTCGCCCCTGAACTGGTCCGCGGAACCGAGCTGCCGCAGATAGAACATGTCATCAATCAGGCCTTCCAGTTCCTGACCGAGCAGCCGAAGGTCATGATTCGCGTTGCGACGGAAATCGAAGAACCGTTGCGGAGCAAAGTGCAGCTGATGGCCTCTCGCGTCGGCTACGAGGGGGAAGTCGTTCTGGTCGGCGACCCGGAACTCGTGGCGACCGACTGCCGTGTCTCCTGGGCGGCCGGTGCGGTCGAACGTTCGCTGGACGAAACCTGGCACGAGATCGACGAGATGGTGGAGCGCACGATCTCCGCCCTGCCCGCACGCTCGGGGATCGGCTCCGACATTCCGCCGTCGGAAGAACCGGATGCCCCCGGAGTCGCGCTTGAAGCCGAGACCGAAGACGAACCGACCGAAGCCGATCCGGCCCCCGAAACCGAGCCCCTTGCGAGCGACGTGGAACCGGAGATGGACGACGCCGTCCATCCGGACGAAGCTGACGTGAGGGAAAGCCAAAGCTAGCGCAGCATTGCCGCCAGAGGAGAGCTGAATGTCCGACGAAAGCGATGTCGATTTCGAAGATCTCGACGACATGGATATGGCCGCTGCGATGGAGCAGCAGGCCGCCGAAGAACCCGAGGAAGTGGTCGCTTCCGATGCCCCCGAGCGCATCAGTGCCCGTGAACTCGAAGCCGTCTACGACATCCCGGTCCAGGTTTCCGCCGTGCTGGGCAAATCCAGCATGCAGGTCAGCCAGCTCCTGAAGCTCGGTCGCGGCGCCGTCGTCGAGCTCGACCGCAAGGTCGGCGAAGCGATCGATATCTACGTGAACAACCGGCTCGTCGCCCGCGGCGAGGTCGTGATCGTCGACGAGCGCCTCGGCGTGACGATGACGGAAATCATCAAGTCCGACAGGACCGGCTGACCTTGAGAGCGGACAAGTTCGATGGCTGATCGCGCGACTGTAGAAGATGGCGCCCGCGCGCGCCCGGCACGCGCCCGCACGTTCGATGTGCCGGAAAGCGGACGGACGATCGATATCGCGCTGATTTTCGGCCTCTCCGTCGCCTTCGGCCTGGTCGGCACGGCTCTTGTGCTCGGTGGTTCGGTAAGCTCCTTCTACAATCTTCCGTCGGTGCTCATCGTCCTGATCGGAACCTTCGCCGTGACGCTGGTATCGTTCAGCCTGACCGAGCTTATGGGAGCCTTTGGCGCCGTCCTCGCGACGATCCTGCCGAAACGCTACGATCACCGGCTCGCCGGCGAGCGCGGCCTCAATCTGGCTGCCATCGCCCGCGACAACGGCGTCCTCGCGCTCGACCACGTGCTTCCGGTGATCGAGAGCGAGCCGTTCCTGCAACGTGCCATTGCGATGACCGTCGACGGAGCGACGCCGCACCAGATCGACCAGGTTCTGGCGCAGGAGATCGATGCCGTGCAGGACCTCAGACACCGTTATGCGGGCGTCTTGCGCCGCGCTGCCGAGGTCGCGCCCTCCATGGGCCTGATCGGTACCCTTATCGGGCTGATCCAGTTGCTCGGGAACCTGAACGATCCGAGCTCGATCGGACCGGCCATGGCGGTCGCTCTGCTGACGACCTTCTACGGCGCCATCCTCGCCTACATGGTGCTTGCGCCGATCGCGGCGAAACTGGAGCGGAATGCGGAAGCGGAACTGCTCGAATGCGAAATCTACCATGCCTGCGCCATGTCGATCGCGCGGCAGGAAAACCCGCGGCTCCTGGAGCGGCTCCTCAATACCAAACTGCCGCCCTCGCAGCGGCTCGACTATTACGGATAGATGGGTGCGGCGGTTTCCGCCGTGCGAAGGGAGAATTGCCAGATGCGATTGCTGATCGTCGGCACACTCGGCGGACATATTAGCGCAGCCGGTCAGATCGCCCTCAAGAAGGGCGCCAAGGTAAGCCACATCGACAATGTCGACGGGGCCATGCATGCCTTGCGCAGCGGCCAGGGCGCGGATCTCGTGATGATCGACGTCGCGCAGCCGGTGGCGAAGCTGTTGCGTGCCATGAATCAGGAGCGGATCAATACCCCCGTCGTCGCCTGCGGCCTGGAGAACGATTCCGACGCGGCCGTCGCCGCGATCAAGGCGGGCGCCAAGGAATATATCCCCCTGCCCCCGAACGCCGAACTGATCGCCGCCGTCCTGCAGGCGGTCACCGAGGAGCAGAGCTCGGTCATCTTCAAGGACCCGATCATGGGGGCGGTGCTCAAACTCGCGGACCAGATCGCGCCGTCGGATGCCAGCGTGCTGATCACCGGCGAGTCCGGTACCGGTAAGGAAGTGCTCGCGCGCTATCTGCACGAGAAGAGCAAGCGCTCCGACAAGCAGTTCGTTTCCGTGAACTGTGCCGCGATCCCTGACAATCTCCTTGAGTCCGAACTGTTCGGTCACGAAAAAGGTGCCTTCACCGGCGCCGTCGCGCGCCGCATCGGCAAGTTCGAGGAAGCCAACGGCGGTACCCTGCTGCTCGACGAAATCAGCGAGATGGACATCCGCCTACAGGCAAAGCTGCTGCGCGCGATCCAGGAGCGCGAGATCGACCGGGTCGGCGGCAACCAGCCGGTAAAGGTCGATATCCGCCTCCTCGCCACTTCGAACCGTGATCTCGAGCGGCATGTCCGCGATGGCAATTTCCGCGAGGATCTCTATTTCCGCCTCAATGTCTTCAACCTGCAGCTTCCGCCTCTGCGGCAGCGTCCGGCCGACATCAAGCTGCTCGCCGAGCATTTCGCGAAGAAATATGCCGAGGCGAACGGCATGCCCCCCCGTCCGATGAGCGAGGATGCGGTCAAGCGCCTGCAGGGCCATCACTGGCGCGGCAACGTGCGCGAACTCGAGAACACCATGCACCGTGCCATCCTGCTCGCCTCGGGCGACGAGATCGGCGCGGAGGCCATCATCCTGACCGGCGAACAGATGGCTCCCGCGGCCCCGGAAGCCCCGCCGCTGACCGCCGCACCGGCTCCGAGACCGGCGGAGACACCGGCGCCGGGCGCCTTCCAACCTGATTCTTTCGACGACGAACCAGAACCGGCTCCGGCCCCCGCGCAACCGTCCTCTGAGGCCGGTTCCGTGGCCGATCAGGGCGGCGATCTTGTCGGCCGCACGGTCGCCGACGTGGAGCGCCAGCTCATCATCGACACCCTGACGCACTGTCTCGGCAACAGGACCCATGCCGCCAATATTCTCGGTATTTCGATCCGGACCCTGCGCAACAAGCTGAAGGCCTATTCCGAAGAGGGCGTCAGCGTCCCGCCGCCGGGCGAGGCGGACCGGGCCACGGTCTGAACGGCGCCGGAGCGGACCCGACCATGAAACGCGCGATCATGAGAGCCTCTGAATGAGCGACGCCTCGGGCCAGTCACCGCGGCCGGACGGCGGCGGCTCCGGATCGGGCACCGCCCTTCCCTCCTTCAGCCTCGAGGGGCTGAAGGGGATGACGATGCGCGGGGACATCTATCTCGCGCTCGGGGTGATCGGAATTCTCTCGGTTCTGATCCTGCCCGTGCCGACAATGCTGCTCGACGTCCTGCTCGGGATCTCGATCGCGCTGTCGGTCATCATCCTGATGACCGTGCTCTTTATCGAGAAACCGCTCGATTTCAACGCCTTCCCGACGGTCCTGCTGATCGCGACGATGCTGCGTCTGGCGCTCAACCTGGCCTCGACACGGCTGATCCTGGCGGACGGTCATACCGGCACCGACGCGGCCGGCGAAGTGATCCAGGCCTTCGGCGCCTTCATGATGGGCGGCAACGCGGCCATCGGAATCATCGTCTTCTCGATCCTGGTGATCGTGAACTTCATCGTCATCACCAAAGGCTCCGGCCGTATCGCGGAAGTCGCGGCGCGGTTCAGCCTCGATGCGATGCCCGGCAAACAGATGGCGATCGACGCCGACCTGTCCTCCGGTTTGATAAATGAGGACCAGGCGCGCAACCGGCGCGAGGAGCTGAGCGCCGAAAGCACCTTTTTCGGCGCCATGGACGGTGCCTCCAAGTTCGTGCGCGGCGACGCGGTCGCCGGCCTCCTGATCACCGTG
This sequence comes from Nisaea sediminum, assembly GCF_014904705.1. Classification (NCBI taxonomy): domain Bacteria; kingdom Pseudomonadati; phylum Pseudomonadota; class Alphaproteobacteria; order Rhodospirillales; family Thalassobaculaceae; genus Nisaea; species Nisaea sediminum. The sequence goes on along the minus strand of NZ_JACZCQ010000001.1, from coordinate 421,666 downwards.
ATCAACGTTATCGGCGGCATGGTGATCGGCATCGCCCAACAGGGCGTCAGCTTCGCCGACGCCTTCTCCACCTACACGCTGTTGACCGTCGGCGACGGTCTCGTCAGCCAGATCCCGGCGCTGATCGTCTCCACGGCCGCGGGTATGCTGGTCACCAAGGGCGGCACGACGGGAACCACCGAGAAAGCCGTGTTCGGCCAGCTCGGCGGATATCCGAAAGCGCTCGCACTCTGCGCCGTGCTGCTTGCGATCCTCTCTCTGCTCCCCGGCTTTCCGACTCTGATCTTCCTGATGCTCGCCGCGGCCGTCGGCGGCCTCGCCTACATGATCCACAACCAGAACGAAAAGGTCGCCGCGGCGGAGGTACAGCGCGAGGCCGACGAAGCCGCCGCGCCGCCGCCGGAAGAACCGATCTCCTCTGCCCTGCATATCGACCTCGTCCGTCTGGAGCTCGGCTACGGCCTGCTGCCGCTGGTGAACGAGACTGTCGAAGGCCAGCGCCTGACCGATCAAATCCGCGCTCTCCGGCGCCAGCTCGCGGTCGAGAGCGGCTTCATCATGCCTCAGGTCCGTATCCAGGATAATCTGCAACTCCCGGCAAACACCTATGTCATACGAGTGAAGGAGATCGAGGTCGGACGCGGCGATATCCGACCGAACCGTCTGCTGGTCATGGATCCGGCCGGCAATCCGATCGATCTCGCAGGTACCGAGACACGGGAGCCGACCTTCGGCCTTCCCGCCATGTGGGTCGGGCCGGAACAACGCGAGGAAGCCCTCTTCAAGGGCTATACCGTGGTCGATCCCTCGACCGTGGTGACAACCCACCTGACCGAGCTGATCCGGGACAATATGCGCGAGCTGCTGTCCTACACGGAAACCCAGAAACTGCTCGACGAGCTGCCGGATCAGTACCAGAAGCTGGTCACCGACGTGGTGCCGTCGAACATCTCGATCGGCGGCCTGCAGCGCATCCTGCAAAATCTCCTCGGCGAGCGCGTCTCGATCCGCGATCTGCCGACCATTCTGGAAGGAATCTCGGAGGCCGCGACCTTCACCCGCAATATCACGCTGATGACCGAGCATGTGCGCACCCGCCTCGCCCGCCAGATCAGCGAGCAGAACACGGCGGACGACGGTGTCATCCACCTCGTCACCCTGTCGCCGGACTGGGAGCAGACCTTCGCGAACTCCATCATCGGCCAGGGCGAGGACCAGCAGCTTTCGATGCCTCCGAGCAAACTACAGGAATTCATCACCGCGCTCCGCAAAACCCTGGACCAACTGGCGGAGGTTGGTGAATTCCCCGCTGTTCTGACCTCGCCGGGCATCCGGCCGTACGTTCGTTCGATCGTCGAGCGGTTCCGCTCGCAGACTGTGGTAATGTCTCAGAACGAAATTCACCCCAAGGCACGGATCAAGACGCTTGGCCAAGTTTAGTTTACGTCTAGGGCGCCTCGAAAACGCGCTTCGCCGGTGAGGGACCCATGCGCCTGAAGACTTTTTCCGCCGATACGATGAATGACGCCATGGCGCTGGTGAAGCAGCATTTCGGCGAGGAGGCGATCATCGTCTCGACCCAGGCAGGCGAGAACGGGAAAGGCGTCCGCATCACCGCAGCCATCGATCAGGTCGAAGACGATTACGACTTCGAGGAGGAGTCCTACGAGGACGAGCTCTACCACGATCCGATCGAGATCATCACAGACGCCCTGCTGAACAATGGCGTTCCGCCGCAGCTCTCCGACGACCTGATCGCGGCCGCGGAGGAGATGGCGCTGGAGGACCCGGTGCTGGCCCTTGCCGGCGCCATCGACCGCTATTTCACCTTCGCGCCCATGCCGATCGGTAACGCCGAAAAACCGATCGTCCTGGTTGGCATGCCCGGCGCCGGCAAGACCGTCACCATCGCCAAGCTGGCAACCCAGATCGTGATGCGCAAGCAGCCTGTCCGCGTCATCACGACGGACACGGTGCGCGCCGGTGGTTTCGCGCAGCTGGAAGCCTTCACAAAGATCCTCAAGCTCAAGCTGATCAGCGCCGGCACGCCCGAGGAACTGCGCGCTGCCGTTGCCGGTGCGGAAGGACGCGGACATATTCTGATCGATTGCCCCGGCGGCAATCCATTCGACGATACCGATGTGGCCCGCCAGGCGCGCCTGATCAAGGCGGTCAATGCCGACGTGGTCCTGGTCATGGCCGGCGGGGCGGATCCGATGGAAGCCGCGGAGATCGCCCGGATCTACCGTGAACTCGGCGCCCGGCGCCTGCTCCTGACCCGGCTCGACATGACCCGGCGCTTCGGCTCCTATCTCAGCGCCGCTGCGGTGGCCGATCTGCAGCTTACCGAGGTCGGCGTCGGGCCGAGTGTCGCCGACGGGCTCCGGCCGATGAACCCGGTCACACTGGCCCGATTGTTGCTTCCACATTCCGTGGTGCAGAACTTCGACGACGAGGAGCCGGAAGTGCGAGGCGCTTATGGCTGAGACCGTTAACAGGGAACCGGACGAAGGGTTTGTCCTATGATGTCGCCTGCCGATAAACCGCGTCAGACTGCCGCCAGCGGGGCGGCCCTCAAGGGGCCGAAGATCCTCGCCGTTGCTTCGGGCAAAGGCGGCGTGGGCAAGACCTGGTTCTCCGTCACCCTCGCCCACGGCCTCAGCCGCATGGGTAAGAAGGTGCTTCTGTTCGATGCCGATCTCGGGCTCGCGAACGTCGATATCCAGCTCGGGCTGATGCCGCAGCGCGACCTCGGCGGCGTGATCGGCGGGCGCCTTTCGCTCGCCCAGGCCAAGATCCACTATGAGGACGGCAATTTTGACATTATCGCCGGGCGTTCCGGTTCCGGCAGTCTCGCAACCCTGCCGGCGAACCGGCTGCAGTCCCTCGGCAACGAGCTCGTGCAGCTCTCGGACAGCTACGACCGGGTCGTCATGGACCTCGGCGCGGGCCTCGACCGTACGGTACGAATCCTGGCCTCGCGGGCCGGCCAGATCGTGGTCGTCACCACGGCGGAGCCGACGTCCCTGACCGACGCCTACGCCTTCGTCAAGGTCGCGCACCAGAACGATCCGAACTGCGACATCTCGATCGTCGTGAACAGCGCGGACTCCGTAAATGACGGCCGCAAGACCTACGAAACCCTGCGCAAGGCGACAATGAACTTCCTGAAGTTCGAACCGGCCCTGCTCGGCATCATCCGCCGAGACCGCAAGGTGATTGAGTCGATCCGGAACCAGAGCCCGATCCTGAGCCGTTTCCCGTCGACCATGGCTTCGACCGACATGGAGGCCATCGTCGACAAGCTGCTGTAGCAGCGAAGAGAGCAGATTGAGCACCGTCCAGCCTACCGCCCCGACACCGCAGACAAGCGCCCCCGGACAAACTCCGGCGGCGCAGGTCGAAGGGCGGGTCACGGGCGGGGCGAGCGCCCTTCAGGCCGGCACCGGAACCGCGGCCCAGCCATCCGCACAATCCACGCCAGCTCCACAACAGCCATCGGCCGCACCGCAACCGCAGTCCGGCGGAGGGCAACCTCCGGCTCAGCAAGCACCCGCGCAGACGCCGGCCGCTCAATCTCCGGCTCCTCAACCGCCGGCGCCTCAGACACCGCCTCCGCAAAGTGCCGCGCCATCCCAGAGCGGAACACCTGCACCGCCCGCCCCGTCTGCACAGGCTCCGGCACCGGCCCCTGCATCGCCGCCGCCACAGAGCCAACCAGCGCCCGCGCAGGCAGCAGCGCGCGCTGTGCCACAAGAAGCGACCGTCACCCGGATCCTGACCGACGGGACCGTATCGGTGCGCACCGCTGCCGGCGAGGCGACCATCCAGATCAATCCGCGGCAGATTCCCGCATTTCTGCGTGCAGGAGTCGTGGTGGCCCTGACCGCCCGGCAGACCGAGAACGGGCTCCAGGCCCTGCTCCAGCCACGCTCGGCACTCCCGACGGACGCCGCCGGAGGCACATCCGCAGCCCGCTCCACGGCCGCAACCCCGGCGACGGCGCAAGCCCAGAGCACGGCGCCCAAAGCCCTGCCGCCGCTGAGCGACGGACAGATAACGCGCGCGATCGTCCTGCGAACGGCCTCCCTGCCGCAAGGCGTTGCCAGCGGCCCCCTGCCCTCGGCCGGGGGCGGCATCAGCCCTCAACAGGCGGCACAGGCCGCAGCACGTTATCTGATTGCCTCCAGTCCGCAACTCAGACCCTCGGTCACGATCCCCGCAGCGGCGGCGCAATCTTCGGTCCAGAGCACGCCGACAGCCGTCCAAGCCCAACCGGCCGGAACGGTTGCCGGCGGCGCCGCGCCACAGGCACCGGCAACCGCTACTGCGCAAGGAACTCCGCCGGCGGCCGGTGCAACACCGCCGGCTCAGGGTCCCACTCCGCAGGCGACCCCGGCGACGGCTTCCGCTCAGGCACCTACGGTTTCCGGACCACAAGCGGCAGCAAACACGGGAGCTGCGCCCGCTTCGTCGCCGCCAACCGGCGCAGCGAGCCAGGCACCGCAGACCGGCACTTCAACAACGACAGGGCAATCCCCGTCCATCGTCCAGCCGACTGCTACGCCCACCGGATCCGGCCAGCCGGCGCCTCCCCCAACCGCTCCGTCGCCCCCGCCCGCTCCGGCGGCGACAACGCCCCCGGCCGCTACTCCAGCCGCGGCAACACCCACATCCGCCGCACAGCCGTCGCCAGCCGCCTCAGCCCCCCTTTCGGGGAGCGGCACGGGAACCGGTCCGACGCCCGCGGCGCAGCCAGCTTCCTCGCCCGCCGCCTCCCCCAACTCCACAGTCGGACAGACTGCTCCCGCGGCAGCGCCACGTCCCGGCGCTGCACTGCCGCCGGGGACCGATTTTCCGGTCCGGGTGCTTTCTGTCGGCCAGCCGGCAAGCAACGCGCTCGGCGCTCAGCCCGGTTCGGGAGGAACGGTGATTTCCGGCACCATCGTCGCCACAGGCGGGAACGGCCAAGCGATCGTGAATTCCTCGGTCGGCTTGCTCGACATTGCCGCGCGCGCCGAAAGCAGCCAGCTGCAGTCGGAAATCCGCATGGAAATGCTGTCCCGTGCCGCTGCCGAAAGCGCCGGGCGGAGCGGCACCGCGCAGCAGACGCCGCTCTCGGTCCTGTCCCGCGAATGGCCCGCACTTGAAGAGAGCCTGCGGGCGCTTGAAATCGCAGCACCCCAAGGGGCAGCGCAACTTGCCGCAACCATCGCCCGGCCGGGGCCCCAGCTGACCGCATCGATGCTGTTCTTCCTCGCCGCGGTCCGCGGCGGATCACTCGGCAGCTGGATCGGCAGGGATGCCAACCAAGGCCTTGAGAGCATCAACAGCCGACTCCTGTCCGCACTCGGCGGCGATTTCCAGTCGCTGAACCGGGCCAGCGAAGGCGGGCCGGAGAGCAGCGGATGGCGCGCCTTCTTCATGCCGATGCAGAACAACGATATGCTGGAGCAACTGCGGCTCTTCATCCTTCCGGCTCCGTTCCAGCCGAGGGACGACAGGAAGAAGCGCGATGGCGAGGAAAGCGAGGAAAGCGCACAGGACAGTGAAACCCGATTCATCGTCGACCTTGCTCTGAGCGGCCTCGGACCGTTCCAGATCGACGGCTCGGTTGCGAAGAAGTCGCTCTCCCTCCTGATCCGGACCAGACACGCACTGCCGTCGCAGATGCGGGCGGACATCATCGATATCTTCGAGACGACGGCTGCCCGGACGGGGATGGAGGGTGCGGTCAGCTTCAAGGTGCAGAAGGAGTTCCCCCCGCTTCCGCTCGCCGAACTGATGCCGGACGGACGGCAGGGGCCGGACGTCTATGCGTAGACGGCTGGAGCGCTCCCGAAGCGCTACCTTTCGCGCCGCTTCATGATGTTGAGCGCAATCTCGTCGAGTTCCATCTGCTCAAGCCGGGCGACCCGCTCCGCTTCCCGGGCGGCATGCTGTTCCTCGGCCGCTTCGGCCTTGCGGAGTTCCTGGTAGGCGTCGAGGACCTCCTCGTTGGCGGCATCGATCTCCGTGCGCTTCGCCGCGATACGTCCGGCAAGGGCTTGTTCGCGCTGCTTGAAATGCACCATGTAGCCTTCAAGTGTCCGGCGCGCTTCCAGAGAAGCGCCGGCGGCCTGCTTTTCCCTCTCGAACTCTCGCTCCATAGCCTCGGATTCCGCAAGGAGCGCAGCTTCCTCCGCAAGCAGAGCGCCCATCGCGCGGCGCTTTTCGTCAAGTTCCCAGGTTCTGAGGCGGACGAGTTGTTCGAACTGGCTCACGGCTCATCCTAATCGTCTTCGTCTTCCGGTACGGGAGACGCGTCGCCGATCATCGAGAGGATCGCATCGAGCTGATCGTATCCGGCCTCGAGCGTCGCAGCCTCGTTCTTGTCTTGCGAGAGAAATCGCTCGAGGGAGTCATGATAGAGGATTGCCTCGTCAACTTCCGGGTCGCTGCCTCGGCGATAGGCGCCGAGCCGAATCATGTCCGCCATGTTCTCGTAGGTCGCCATGAGGGACCGAGCACGCCGCACCAGCGCGTTTTCCTCGGCCGTGTTGCAGTCCGGCATGGTCCGCGACACGCTTCGGAGCACGTTGATGGCGGGATAGCGCCCGCGGTCCGCGATCCCGCGATCCAGCACGATATGTCCGTCGATGATCCCGCGCACGGCGTCGGAGATCGGCTCGTTGTGATCGTCGCCCTCGACCAGCACAGTGAAAAGGCCGGTGATCGTCCCCTCGCCCGTACCCGGACCCGCCCGTTCCAACAGTTTCGGCAGCTCGGCGAAAACGGTTGGCGTATAGCCCTTCGAAGCGGGCGGTTCACCCGTCGCAAGGCCAATCTCGCGCTGCGCCATAGCGAAACGGGTCACGCTGTCCATCATGCACATGACGGTCTTGCCCTCGTCGCGGAAATATTCCGCGACCGCAAGGGTCAGGTGCGCCGCCTGTCGCCGCATAAGAGGCGATTCGTCCGAGGTCGCGACCACCACGACGCTGCGGGCAAGGCCTTCCTCGCCGAGGTAATCCTGGATGAATTCCTGCACCTCGCGCCCGCGCTCGCCGATCAGCCCGATCACGTTCACCTCGCTCTGGGTGAAGCGGGCGATCATCGACATCAGCATCGACTTGCCGACCCCGGAACCGGCGAAGATGCCCATACGCTGGCCCTTGCAGACCGAGATGAAGGTGTTGATCGCGCGAACCCCGAGATCGAGCTTCTCCCCGACCCGCTGACGGGCATGGGCCGGCGGCGGAGGCGTCTTCACCGGGCAGCCTTTCGGACCGTCACCGAGCGGGCCCTTGCCGTCCACCGGCTCGCCCATGGCATTCACGACCCTGCCGAGCCAGCCCTCGTGCGGAAAGATCACGGGGGCAGCATCGGAGATTTCCGCGCGGCTGCCGATGCCGATGCCGTCCAACGACCCGAACGGCATCGCAAGGGCGCGACCGTCCTTGAAGCCGACGATCTCGCAGCTCACCCGCGTCCCGCTCCGCGCCTGGAGATGCAGACGGTCCCCGATCGAAAGTGCGCGGTCGACGCCGCCGACCTCGACCATCATTCCCAGAACGGCAGTCACCCGGCCGTAGAGCCGGAACTCGGCAATCTTGTCGATTTCGGATGCGAGATTTCCGAGGGCAGTCGCCACTTGACGCTCTCCAGCAGAGAAAAAAGGCCTTTCCGCAGGCCGTTCGCCATCTAGTTAATAAAGTCTATCATCAACCTGGCCTTCTGGCACGTTTTCGACGGGCGGAGCCATAGGTTAACCGTTTGTTTATCTAACGGCGTTAACGTTTATAATGAGCAAAAATTAGGGAGGGTCCCATGCGAGTACTCCTGGTAGAAGACGATACCGCGACCGCGCAAAGCATCGAACTGATGCTGAAGTCCGAAGGTTTTGTCGTCGACGTTACCGAGCACGGAGAGGACGGTCTGGAAATCGGCCGCCTGTACGATTACGACATCATCCTGCTCGACCTGATGCTGCCGGACCTCGACGGGTATGAGGTCCTCCGCCGTCTGCGCAGCTCGAAGGTCGAGACGCCGATCCTGATTCTCTCCGGCCTGTCCGAAATGGACAACAAGATCAAAGGCCTCGGATTCGGTGCCGACGATTATCTCACCAAGCCGTTCGACCGGCGCGAGCTGATCGCCCGGATGCAGGCGATCATCCGCCGTTCTAAAGGCCACTCCGACTCGGTCATCGAGACCGGGCCGATTTCGGTCAATCTCACGACCCGGAGCGCCGAGGTCGACGGCAAGCCGGTCCACCTCACCGGCAAGGAATTCGCGATCCTCGAACTGCTCTCCCTGCGCAAGGGCACGACGCTGACCAAGGAGATGTTCCTGAACCATCTCTATGGCGGCATCGACGAACCCGAACTGAAGATCATCGACGTGTTCGTCTGCAAGCTGCGGAAAAAGCTCTCGAAGGCGACCGGCGGTGCCAACTACATCGAAACGGTGTGGGGCCGCGGCTATGTGTTGCGCGATCCGGAAGCCGAGACCGCGTCGCAGAGCAAGAAGGTCAAGGAGCCGGCCGAATAACCGCGCTCTTTCCGACCGATCAATGAAAAGGGGCTGGCCCGATCGGAGCCAGCCCCTTTTTTCATGTCCCGAACAGCCCAGCGGCTGCGGCGTCAGATCGCGGCCTTCTGACCTCCGGCGCCGGTCGGCATATACATGCCCCTCTGCCCCTTCACCGGCTGGAACTTGTCCGTGATGCTGATCACGGTTTCCGCCCCGCCAAGATAGAGATACCCGTCAGGCGCCATTTGCCGGGAGATCCCGTCAAGCACCTGACGCTTGGTGTTCTGATCGAAATAGATCAGCACGTTGCGGCAGAACACGACGTCGAAATTGCCGAGGGCGCGCGGATCCTGCAACAGATTGAACTCGCGGAAGGTCACCATCCGGCGGATCTTCTCGTTCAGCTGCCAGCGATCCCCGTCCTGCTGGAAATACTTCACCAGCAGCTGGACCGGCAGACCGCGCTGCACTTCGAACTGGGAATAGATGCCGGAGCGGGCACGCGCGATCATCTCGCTGGAAATGTCCGTGGCGATGATCTCGATGCGCCAGCCGGCGAGCTTGGCAGACAATTCGTCTAGGATCATGGACAGCGAATACGGCTCCTGCCCCGATGAGCAGGCCGCGCTCCAGATCCGGATCTGCTTCTTCGCCGCCCGCGTCTCAAGCAGCTTGGGCAGCACGACGGTCTTGAACTGTTCGAAGGGAGTCCGATCGCGGAAAAACAGGGACTCGTTCGTGGTCATCGCGTCGGTGATGGAATTGACCAGCCGCTCGTCCCGCCGGGAACGAAGCGTCGACACGATCTGTTCGATGGAACTCAGTCCGTGGCTACGTGCAACCGGCTGCAGCCGCGTTTCAAGCAGATACCCCTTGTCGGGAGTGAGAACGAGACCCGACTGTTTGTACAGCAGACTGGACAGGAATTCGAAATCTGAGCTGTTCATACCAGCCTACCCCCTCGCCAACCGCTGGACGCTGGCGCCGATATCCGTAACCGGGAGAACTTCGCAGCACAATCCCGCTTGCGCAACCGCTCCCGGCATGCCCCAGACCACACTCGTCATCTCGTCCTGGGCAATCACGTCGCCGCCGGCCTCGACAACTGCGCGGCACCCCTCGCGACCGTCATGCCCCATCCCGGTCAATATCACCGCAAGCACGCGGCCATAGGCCTTGATCAGGCTGCGCATCATCGGATCCACTGCCGGACGGCAGAAATTCTCCGGCGGCTCCTGATTGAGCGCGATCACCTTTTCGGTGCCTTCCGTTTTCACGGTCATGTGATAACCGCCCGGTGCCAGATAGATTCGCCCCGGCGCCACCACATCGCCCGTTTTTGCTTCCGAACAGACCCAGCCCGAGGATTTCGTGATGTGCTCCGCCAGGATCGTCGTAAAGGTCGGCGGCATATGCTGCGTGACCAGGATCGGCTGGCGGATCGTTTTCGGAATATCGGCCAGCACCTTGAAGAGGGCCTGCGGGCCGCCGGTCGAGCTGCCGATGCCGATCACCTCCGGCTTCCGGCCGCTCGGCTTTCTGAGCGCGAACTGCGCGGATGTCGCCGGAGCCGGCCGCGTTGCGCCGGGGCGGGCCGTGGCCGACCGTGCCGTCGCGTCCGCCTTCCCGGGCACGGCGGTACGTGCGGTAGCATCCGACGGCTGGGCCGCGCCCACCTTGCGGCGGCGCTGCGCACCGAAAGCCTTCACCTTGCTCAGAAGATCGCTCGGGAAGTCGGCCGCGCCCGTCATTTCGGAGGTCGAGCTCGGTTTGGTCAAATAGTCGCGGGCGCCAAGCGACAATGCCTTCAGGGAGATTTCCGCGTTACGTGCCGTCAGGGTCGATGCCATGACGATCTGCACTTTCGGGTCGACCTTCAGAAGTTCCGGAAGCGCGGTGATGCCGTCCATACGCGGCATCTCGATGTCGAGCACGATGATCTCGACGTCATTGTTCTTGAGAGTATCGATAGCGCGCTGCCCGTCACCGACCGATGCGACGATCTTGACGTCCGGATCGGCCTCGAGAAATCGGGTAAAGAGCCCGCGGATCACCGCGGAATCATCCACGAGCATGACTCGGTACGGGTCATTCGACCGCGGTTTTGACGCCGCGGACGTAATAGGTCCGCGCATCTACAACAACCCGATCTGAGAAAACTTGGTTTCAATGATCTCGCTGTCGAACGGTTTCATGATGTACTCGTTCGCACCGGCGGCCAGCGCTTCCTGGATGTGGGCCATGTCGTTTTCCGTAGTGCAGAAGACCACCAGCGGCCGGTCACCTTCCGGAAGTTTTCGGAGTTCGCGCAGAAAATCGATCCCGCTCATCACCGGCATGTTCCAGTCAAGCAGTACGGCATCGGGAAGTTCGGCTTTGCAGACGTCCAGCGCAATCTGTCCATCTTCGGCTTCGGAAGTCTCGAACTTCAGCTCTTCGAGGATCTTCCGGGCCACCATACGAACGACCTTGGAGTCATCCACGATCAGACAGGTCTTCATCTAATAGCTCCGCGAATCGTCACGCGTAGATTGTCGCACACTCTTGCGAGCGATGCACTCTAGGCCGCTTCCTCACCCTGGAACCGCAAAAGCGACGGCACATCAAAAACAACCAGAAGACTGCTATCCAGACGATAGATTCCGGTCGAGACCTCCCGGATATTCTCGCCAAGCGTCGAGGGGTGCTGCTCAAAGGTCGCCTCGTCGAGCGAGAGCACCTCGCCGACCGAGTCTACCATCAGGCTGTAAAGCTCGCCCTGGTCCTCGACGACCACGCTCATGCCTTCTTGGTCGTCGGACCTCGGCGGCATGTTCAGACGGCTGCGGATATCGATCGCGGTAACGATCCTGCCACGCAGATTGAGAGATCCGGCCACTTCTTTCGGAGAGAGCGGGATCCGGGTGATCCGCTGCGGTCCAAGCACATCATGCACCTGAAGCACCGGAATTCCGAAGAGCTGTTTGCCGATCATGATCGAGACGAACTGTTTCAGCTCGCCGAGCGCGATAAGGCTTTGCCCGGTGGATTGAGTCGCAGGTAGGTCGGTCATCAGTCCCTCACGCGTCGATGGTTTGCGCCAGCGTTTCGAGCAGCGCGTCACGGTCAAGTTTGGCGATATAGTCCGTGAAGCCGACTTCGCGGCCACGGTCGAGATCACGCGGGCTCGTATGCGACGAGAGCGCGATGATCGGCGTCTCCTGCCAGCGGTCGATCGAGCGCAGGCGACGGGTCAGCTCGAAGCCGTCCATACCAGGCATCTCGATATCGCTGATGATGGCATCGAAATCGGCCCCGTTCTCGCAGAGATCGAGAGCGGCTTCCGCATGCTCCGCGATCGTCACGTCATAGCCCGCCACCGAGAGCAGCGGCTTGATCAGATTGCGGAAGAACGCGCTGTCATCCACCAGCAGGACCCGCCGCGAGCCTTCGGGCTCTTGGCTGTCGCTCTCGGCGGAGCCGAACCAGTCGCCATAGGCCTGGGTCAGGTAGTAACCCGCATCGATGACTTCGGTCGCCTTGCCGGCAATGACCGCGCTGCCCATGAGCCAGGGATGATCCGGACGAACCTCGATATGGATCCGGTCCTCGACGATATCGACGATCTCGTCGACGATCAGGCCCATGGAGCGATCGTTGTCGGTGAAGACGAGCACCGGCTGACGGCCTTCCTTTTCGAGCTCCATGCCTTCGACCATCGGGATCAGAGGCATGAGCTGACCGCGATACTGAACCAGCGGCCGGCCTTCGGAATATTCCACTGAGGCGAGATCGATCTCTTCCAGGCGCGCAACCAGTGCGAGCGGCACGGCTTTCGGGCTCTTGCCCCCGGCGCGGAAAAGAAGCAGCGAAGAGACGTCGGAGCGATGCGCCAGTTGACGCGCGGTATCCTTGGCATCCTCGTCGACCATCTTGAGCTCTCCGCTGGCGGCGGCGATCCCGTTCGGATCGAGGATCATGATCACGCTGCCGTCGCCGAGAATGGTGTTGCCGGAGAAGAGCGTGATATTGCGCAGGATCGGCGCCACCGGCTTGACCACGATTTCCTCGGTGTCGAACACCCGGTCCACCATGATGCCGACCGAATAGGTTCCGATCTGAAGCACGACGATGAAGGTCTCCTGCGGCATCTCCTCGACACCTTCGTCGAGCCGGAGCAGACGCCGGAGCGAAACCAGAGGCAGCAGGCGGTTGCGCAAGCGCAGAACCGGTGTGCCGTGGACTTCCTCGATCTTGTGCTCGCTGTTGCTCGACGCCCGGACCAGTTCCACGACGCTGAGCTGCGGGATGGCGAAACGCTCACCGCCGGCTTCCACGATCAGGGCGGAGACGATGGCCAGGGTCAGCGGGATCTTGATGATGAAGGTCGAGCCCCTGCCGAAAACCGACTTCAGCTCGATCGTGCCGCCGATCTTCTCGATATTGGTGCGCACGACGTCCATGCCCACGCCACGGCCGGAGACCGAAGTGACCTGGGCGGCCGTCGAGAAGCCCGCACGGAAGATGAACTGCTGGATCTGCTGCTCGGACAGAGAGTCGGCTTCGGACTCGGCGACCAGACCGTTGGCGACCGCCTTGGCCTTGATCTTCTCCGGATCGAGGCCTTTGCCGTCGTCCTTGATCTCGATGATGATGTGACCGCCTTCGTGATAGGCGTTCAGCGTGATGGTTCCGCCTTCCGGCTTCCCGGCCGCGACTCGATCGACACCTTCTTCGATGCCGTGGTCGGCCGAATTGCGGACCATGTGGGTCAACGGATCCTTGATCAGCTCGAGCACCTGGCGGTCGAGTTCGGTATCGGCACCGAGCATCACCAGATCGATCTTCTTGTTCAGTTCGATCGAGAGATCGCGGACCAGGCGCGGCAGCTTCGACCAAGCATTGCCGATCGGCTGCATGCGCGTCTTCATGACGCCTTCCTGCAGCTCGGACGTGACCTGGCTCAGACGCTGCAACGGAACGGTGAACTCGCTGTCCTTCTCGTTCCGGGAGATCTGCATCAGCTGGTTACGGGTCAACACCAACTCGCTGACCATGGTCATCAGGTTTTCGAGCAGGTCGACATTGACGCGGATCGTCTGGTTCGCGACCGCGGATTCACGGACCTGCTTGTCCTGCTCCGGCTGCTTCGCGACGCTCTGGCCGCCACTGACGGCGACTTCCTTTTTCGCGGCCGGAGGTGGCGCTTCGGCGGCAGGTTCCGGCTCAGCCGGTTCTTCCGCAGGCTCGGCTTCCGGCTCTTCGGTGGCCATGTCTTCGGGACCAGGCGCTTCCATGAAGGCACGCTCCAGTTCGTCGAGGCTGACCTCGCCCGGCTTCAACTCGCGCTCGGGTTCCGGCTCTTCGGCAGCCGGCTCTTCCACCGGCGCGGGGGCTCCGCCGTCGTCGCCAAGCGCGCCGCCCTCGGCGACGATGTTGAGACGGTCGATCAGATCCTGGTCGTCACCTTCCGGTTCGACCTCGTTTTCTTCCAGGGAAGACAGCAGCCACTTGATCCGGTCGAAGGACTCGAGGATCAGCGTAATCGCGTCCGGCGTGACCTCCAGGCTTCCGTCGCGGATGCGGCCGAGGACGTTTTCCGCGGCGTGCGCAACGGCCTCGAGGCGCGGCAGTCCAAGGAAGCCGCAAGTGCCTTTGATCGTATGCACCAGCCGGAAAATATTGCTGAGAAGAGCCTGGTCATTCGGATTCTGTTCCAGTTGAACCAGTTCGACATCGAGCTCCGAAACGCTCTCGGACGTCTCCGTCAAGAACTCGCTGAGTAGTTCATCCATAAATCTAACCCCACTCTTCCTCGTTCAGTGGCCGCGACCGCCGCGATCTGGAAATCGTTTGTTCCAGACCCGGGTTCTAACTTCTCGGACACATCCGACCGTAGTTCAAACCGATAAAAAAAACGTTAACCCATTTAACGCAAATACACCCGAGCAGATGCTTCGGATTTGGAATCTCATCTTTGCGTCCGCAACCGAATTTCGAGTGCATTCAACGCCTCTTCCAAGGCGAAATCCATCCCGAAGCGCCGTGCGTTTTCTGCCGCAATATGCGCGACCACGGATCGGCTGGTCAGATTGGCTATATCGGCGCCCTCTTCGAGCGCGGACGCAACCTCCGGAAGCAGATTGGCACCGTCGCCCGTCGCCTTCAGCACCATCTCTTCGGCCGCCGCTCCGGTGACGCCGAGGGAAATGCTTCCCCCGCGCGGCAGGCACTCGCAGAGCGTGCAGATGAATCCGAGCGCCACCTTCATGCCGCCGACCGGCGGACGGACGGATTTAGGATCGGCGTCGCACTCAAGTTCGAACGCGATCTTCCGTGCCTTGAGATAAGGTTCCGCCAGTGCGGCACCGTCGGCCACTGACTGGTCTGCGGTCGATCCCGCCCCACCGAACGCGACTCGGAAAAAGGACAGGCGCTCCGAGGCTTGCCGCGCGCTGGTCCCGATCAGCGCCAGCGCTTCCTGCTCAAGATCGCCGCCGCCACCTCCGCCGAGGTCCGAAATCAGCTCGGCCCCATTCACAGTCGCGCTTACGGGGCTGATCAGATCATGGAAAAGTCGCGATAAAAGTATATCAATCAAGCCCATATGCTCTGACATGCGGAAAGCCCCCGGTGTCTCGTCCTAGCTGCGCAATCTTAACACACAATACAGACACGGCCTTTCCGAATGGGTCGAAAAAATTGCCGCACCGAAACTTGTTGAAGTTTGATTCCGCTTTCCTTCACAATTCATTAATCGCGGTTTTTTAAGTGCCGCGGCAGCATCGAGACGCAATGTTTACGAGGGTGCAATGTCCAATTTCCTCACTCCTGGAAGTTTCGTGATGCTGGCGGACGAACCGGATTGGGGAATTGGGCAGATCCAGTCGGTGGTCGGAGACCGCGTGACCGTCAATTTCGAGCACCGCGGCAAACAGCTTATCAACAGCGCGAAGGTAGACCTGATCGCCGCCGATGACATGGTCGAAGAAAGACGCGCCGCCCGTTTCGGCTGATCCGACGCCCGCCCCGCACGAGTGGGGCCATGAGACCGTACTTGCATGCTTCCGCTTCCCCACCTGACACCTGCTTGGGTATTTCCCGAAACCGAAGACGGGAATAAGGGCTCGGCTGCCGAGTTCGTCCGGCGTCTGAGAGACCGCCGATGGTCCGTCGCAATTCTCGGATCCGACAATCTTTCGCCGAGCCACGATCTCGCATTCCTGGATCTGGAAGCGGACCGCCGCCCCGCAGACCATGAGCTACAGCTGCTCCTCGAAACCGCTAAAACGCATGGGGTCCCGCTTCTCCTCAGAGGCTCCGCCAGCGATTCCGCCATCCGGAACCTCCGCCCCCATCCGGTCTTGCCCGAATGTCTCTTCCAGTGGTGGGGCCCGGAACGCATGGACGCGGAGTTGATCCGCAATATCCCGCCCCTGACGATCACCCGCGTTACTGCGGGAGCACGCTGGGCGATGGTGGAAACGGAAGAGACTGTCGGCCTCTCTGCAATGCCGTTGCTCGCGAGCGGATCGGCCCCCGATATTCCCGCGAAAATCTGCGATGATTATGTGGGTGCGCCGCTGAGCGCGCTTGCAGGCGGTCTGCGCATGGCGGCCGGGATCGAAAGATCCCTCGCATGTGCGGCGGCGAATGCCGGGAACCGCGCTCCCAACGGCGGCGCGGTCAGCGACGGCTTGCTGCCGGAACCAGGATCCGGAACGGAGCGGACGGTGATCGTCGGCCGCTTCCCCGAACTGGCCCGCAAACGCCCTGGCGCAATCGTGCTGGAGAAGCATCCAGGCCCCGACGATCTGCCGGCGGATGCGGCGCCCTACGTCATTCCAGGCGCGGATCACTTCGTCGTCACCGCATCCGCTTGGAGCAACGGCACACTTGCCGGACTGCTACGCCTGGCAATCGGCAGCCGGGTCACTCTGGTCGGCCCGGGCGCCCCGCTTGCCCCGGCGCTCCATGCCTACGGCATCCACAGGCTCGCCGGGTTCATCGTCGGAGACCGGGAAAAAACACGCGAGATCATCGCAGATGGCGGCGGGGTGAAAGCCTTCAAGCCATATGGCCGACAGATCATGCTCTCGGAAGAATAATCCGGCGGTCTATTCGACCGAACAGCCTATCCGCTCGCCGGCATCGGAAACGACCAAGGTCTCGCCGACCTGCATGGTGACCCAGCAATCGTCCCACTGCTTGCGGCTGCGCGCCTCGACCTGGACGGTCCTGGATCCGGCCTGAAACTCCATCTTCGCGGAATCTCCGGCCGAAACGACGAGAATGTCCTCGGTCCAGAGTTTCACGCGGACCCGAGCTTCCGTGGAGGAGTCGTTGCGGACATTGATAAAATCGAGCTTTGGCCCAGGCTTTTCCTCTTCGCCGAAACAGCCGGTGAGCCCGACCAGCGCCGTCACGATCAGAAGGGTCGATAGAACTCGGGTCATAGGGGCCGCCGGAAGGTCGCGAGGTGAAGAAAATCTTTAAGAATCTTACGCCTAAGCGGGTCGAATGAGAAGACCTTCTACGAAAAACTGAAAACGGGAGCCTAAAGTGCCCCCTGCTGACAGACCCGCTCCGCTGCCTCCAGATCGTCCGGACGGTTGACGTTGAAAAACGGATCGGTTGGCTTTTCGGAGAATTCAGCGACCGCAAGTTTGAACCTCGCGGTCCACAGATCAACCTTACGAATATCATCTTGCTCGATCGCGCCATGCAGGTTTTCCGCGAGCCGCACGGGCCAAAGCCCGATCACCGGATGCCGGCGTCCACCCGACGAGGCGCAGGCAAGCTCCGCGTCTTCCGCTTCGATCGCTGCTGCCAGACGCGCCACGATGTCTGTCGGCACGAAGGGCGCATCGGTTGCAACGGTCAGGATCCAACTCGCCTCCGGGGCGTGCTGCATGGCCCAGCGCATGCCGGTCAGGACTCCGGCAAGCGGTCCCGGCTGCCCCTCAACGACATCCGGAGCAACCGGTAGACCGAAATCTGAGAAGCGCTCCGGATCTCCGTTCGCGTTGAGGACGAGTCTCCCGACCTGGCCGCGGATCCGCTCGATCACATGCGAGAGGATCGGCCGCCCCACAAGGTTCCTCAGAGACTTGTCGCCGCCGCCCATCCGCCGCGACTGCCCGCCCGCGAGCAGAACTCCGACGATGTCGCCGCGCTCAATCGGCATCGGACGTCACGCTCGACTTGCGCGAACTCCGGGAAGGCTCCTCGCCGACGGACGCCAGATCCGCATCGTAGATCAGCCGTTCCCCCCCGGAGAGGGCAATGAACCGCTTGCCTTTCGCCCGTCCGATCAGGGTCAGACCGGCCTCGCGCGCGAGATCGACGCCCCAGGCGGTGAAGCCGGAGCGGGATATCAGGATCGGAATGCCCATCTGCACGGTCTTGATCACCATCTCGCTGGTCAGACGGCCGGTCGTGTAGAAGATCTTGTCGCCCGGTTCGATCCGGTTGAGGAACATGTAACCCGCGATCTTGTCGATCGCATTGTGGCGTCCGACATCCTCCATATAGATCAGCGGCTTGTCCTCACGGCAGAGAACGCATCCGTGGATCGCGCCCGCTTCGAGATAAAGGCTCGGCGTCAGGTTGATCTGCCGCGAAAGCGCATAGATCCAGGACGTTCTGAGCACCGCATCGCGCGGCAGTTCGATATCCTCGAACTTCTCCATCAGATCGCCGAACACGGTCCCCTGGGCGCATCCGGATGTGCGAATCTTCTTTTGAAGTTTCTCTTCGTAATTCGTTTCGCGTTCGGTACGAACGACGACGACCTCGAGATCCTCGTCGTACTCGACCCCTGTGATCACATCGTCCGGCCGCAGCATGTTCTGATTGAGGAGATAGCCGACCGCGAGGTAGTCGGGAAAGTCACCGATGGTCATGGCGGTGACGATTTCCTGACCGTTCAGGAAGATCGTCAAAGGCCGTTCCATGATGACCGAAATCTCCTGCTCGCGGCCTTCGTGATCAAGGCCGGTCAGCCGACGCGTCAGCCGCGGATCGTCAGGCCGAGGGCCGACGAGATAGTCGGGGATGTCCTGTGTCATGGCTTAACTATGGTCAGTGAGCCGGGCGCAGGCAATCCACATCGCGGTAAAGCGCGGGGTCGACGGCCCGAAATTTCAGCGCGATATTGAAGCTGTCGACGACGGGCGCTATATCTGGCTGTGCATAACGGCCGCAAATGACCCGGCCGGCAGGGAGAGGACATGCTCGATCCATTTGGACGCGACGTCAGCTATCTCAGGGTCTCGGTAACGGACCGCTGCGACTTCCGCTGCGTCTATTGCATGTCCGAGAACATGACTTTCCTGCCGAAGAAGGACCTCCTGACGCTGGAGGAGATGGATCGGCTCTGTTCGACCTTCGTTGGCCTCGGCGTGAAGAAGCTACGGTTCACCGGCGGCGAGCCTCTCGTCCGCCGTAACATCATGAGTCTGTTCCGCGGCATGCAGCGCCACCTCGAAAGCGGCGCGCTCGAGGAAGTGACGGTCACGACGAACGGCAGCCAGCTCGGCCGCTTTGCGCACGAGCTCTACGATTGCGGCGTCCGCCGGGTGAATGTCTCGCTCGACACGCTCGATCCCGGAAAGTTCCAGAGCATCACCCGCTGGGGCAAGCTGGACCAGGTGCTGGAGGGTATCGAGATCGCCAAGCGCGCCGGTCTCGCCATCAAGATCAACGCCGTCGCCCTCAAGGGCGTGAACGACGCCGAGCTCGGCGACATGCTGCAATGGTGCGGCGACAACGGCTACGACATGACCGTGATCGAGGTCATGCCGATGGGCGACATCGGCGGCGAGGACCGGCTGGACCAGTATCTGCCGCTCTCCATCGTCCGGGCCAAGCTCTCCGAACGCTTTACGCTGACCGACATTCCCTACAAGACCGGCGGCCCGGCCCGCTATGTCGAGGTCGCGGAGACCGGCGGGCGTCTCGGCTTCATCACCCCGCTGACACATAATTTCTGCGAAAGCTGCAACCGCGTGCGCCTCACCTGCACCGGGACGCTCTATATGTGCCTCGGACAGGACGACGCAGCGGATCTGCGAGCGCCGCTCCGGGCGAGCGAAGGCAACGAGCAGCTGATCGCCGCCATCGAGGAGGCCATTTCTCGGAAGCCGAAGGGACACGATTTCATCATCGACCGGCGGCACAACGGCCCGGCCGTCAGCCGCCACATGAGTGTCACCGGCGGCTAGTCACCGCGCCCTTCACGAAAACACCGTCCGCGTTGTCCCTGTTGCACCAGCAACCTTTGGATCCGGAGGCCCGGACATGCGACGACGCGCGACACAGCTTCAGCGCTTTACCCTTCGGCAGATGCAGTTTCAGCTTCCCCTTAGTGCCTTCGGCGCGCTGGGGTCCTGCCGGGCCGGATGCGGCCTTTCCCTCCCCGCGCTCGACCAGCGCTCCCTGCTGCTCTGCCTCTATCTGCTGCGCTGAACCACGGACGCGTTATTCGATCACGATGCGATGGGCGTAGGTCCGCCCGTCGCTGACGGTCAGTTCGGTGAAGCCCAGCATCTTGCAAAAGTCCAGGAAGTTGAAGATCGACTCGACCTGGAGCTCGCGCATGATCTGGGTCGTTCGCGCGACCCCGGTCATGAGAGCGAGGACCGCGCGGGCCTGGGCGAGCGTGGTCATGTGGTTGTCGTAAAGGCTGACGATGATGAGCTTCTGGGCCTCGTCGCCCTTTGCGAACATCGCGCGCTGCGGCGGATAGGGCCGCTCGCTGACGCTCTTGGCGACGCCGGAGACGAAGGCGAGACGGCTTTCGCGCGTTGCCTGCGGAATATTCTGCGCCCGGGAAACATACTGCTCCTCGGTCACCGATTCCGGATAATAATATCCGGCATGAAGGGACTCCGCGAAAACGGACCCGCCGGCGCAGGCCAGCATCATGAGCAGGACCGCAGTCCATAGGCGCGCGGCTGCGCGGGTCTTGGCCATTCTGATTTCCCCCGTTTCCAGATCGTGCGACCGCATTTCATTCATGACCGATTGCACGTGGATCATGCCCCGAGGATCATGCATAGTCGCACGCATCGAATAAAGGCCAGAAACGGCCGCGCCGCGCTTGCCCGGGCGTCCTGAAACCGCATCCGGATCGAGAATGCCTCCAATGAAGATCGCTTTCACCGCCTCCAGGGCGCCGGATGCTCAGGAAGCCTGCGCAGATCTGACCGCCCGGTACGGAAGTGTTTCGCAGGCTGAAGCGGAGGTCATCGTCGCGCTTGGCGGAGACGGCCAGATGCTGGACACGCTGCGCGACAATTTCGAACGTCCGGTGAAGGTCTTCGGGATGAACCGGGGAACCGTCGGATTTCTGATGAATGAGTATTCGCCGGACGATCTAATGGCGCGGATAGAGGCGGCGCAGCAGGTCGTTCTCCATCCGCTCCGGATGGAAGCGGAGAAAGCGGACGGCACCATCAAGCAGGCACTCGCCATCAACGAGGTCTCGCTGCTCCGGGAGACCGCGCAGGCCGCAAAGATCAGGATCACCATCGACGGCATCGTCCGCCTGGAAGAACTGGTCTGCGACGGCGTGCTCGTCGCGACGCCTGCCGGCAGCACCGCCTACAACCTCTCGGCCCACGGCCCGATCATTCCGCTCGGCGCGGGCGTGCTCGCCCTGACGCCGATCAGCGCCTTCCGGCCCCGGCGCTGGCGCGGTGCCCTCCTGCCGCACGAGGCAAAGATCCAGTTCGACGTGCTCAATCCCGGAAAGCGTCCGATCAGCGCGACGGCGGACTCCACAGAAGTCCGCGACGTGATCCGGGTCCGCGTGCGCGAAGACCGCTCGATCCCCCTCACCCTGCTCTACGACCCGCAACACAATCTGGAAGAGCGTGTTCTGAAGGAACAGTTCGCTCCCTGACCGCATGACCGACAAACCCGATCTCGGCGCGCTCTTCGGGGCGACGCCCGCCGAAACCTTTCTCGGCATCGACAAATGCACCGATCTGCAACGGATCGAAGCGTCTTCCGCCTTTATCGGCGCGCCGGGAGCGACACCATACGGGTCCGTCGGCGCCTATTGCCGGAACGCGCCGGACGCGCTGCGCCGCGCCACCTCGGCCCTGACGGCGAATATCGACCGGCACAATTTCGATCTCGGCGGACGGATCTTTCCGGATGGTGCGCGCCGCGCCGTCGACTGCGGCGATCTGCCGTTCGATGCGAAGGATTTCGCCCGCAACAGGCAAACGATATCGGACGCGATCCGGAAAATCGTCCGATGCGGCGCGGTTCCGATCCTGACCGGGGGCGACGATTCCGTGCCGATCCCGATGCTCGAAGCCCTCGGCGTTACGGGCAAGCGCTACATGGTGCTGCAGATCGACGCCCACATAGACTGGCGGCAGTCCCATATGGGTGAGAGCTTCGGTCTTTCATCGACGATGCGACGGGCATCGGAGATGCCGCATATCGAGCGCATCATCCAGGTCGGCGCGCGCGGCATCGGCTCTGCGCATAGCGACGATTTCGAGGATGCTGTCGCCTGGGGCGCCCGGTTCTTCACTGCGCACGATATCCACCGCGACGGAACCGCGCCGGTGCTGGAGCTGATTCCGGAAGGCGCCGAGATCGTCATCTGCACCGACGTGGATGCGCTCGATCCCTCGATCGTTCCCGGCGTCATCGGCCGGACGCCCGGAGGGCTCGCCTATCATCACGTGCTCGATCTCTACAAAGGTGCGGCGGCATGCGGGCGCATCGCGGCCATGGACTTTGTCGAATATGTGCCGGAAGCCGATATCGATGGCCTCGGGGCCCTCACGACAGCGGGGCTCATCAGCGCGGCGATGGGACTGCTCGCCCGTCAGGATCTGGCATCCCGCGCGCGGTAACGATAGCTTTCTTCCAGCCGACAAAACGTTAACGAAATTATTACCTTTTTAAATTATGTATTGCCTTCAGCGCGTTGGGATCGGAACTCTGCATTTTTGGGGAAATGAGGGATGGCCGGCTACTGGGACAAGTTCGACGATAGAGGTCCGACCACAACGGACGATCTGAAATCTTATCTCGAGGAGCGCAAGCGCAAGGCCGCCCGCTATCTGCGGACCGCCAAGCAGGCTCAGAAGAGAATCGAACAACTTCAGGCGCTCCAGGAAAAACACCGGAAGGCACTTGGTCAGGAGAGCTGACCCTCCGTTTCCCGGACATATCCGGCGAGCCAGGCCGAGAACGCGTCCAGATCACGCTTCAACCCCACGTACCCTTCCGTCCTGACCATCCGGTCGGCATCGAGATAGAGCCGCCGGTTGATTTCGACCTGGATCGAGTGACGCCCCAGCTCCGGCGCACCGTACCGCCGGATCATCTCGGCGCCTTTGTACGGCGCATTCACCGACGCCGAATAGCCGTGCTCCCGGAGCCAGCCGGCGACGGTCTGGACGAGTGCAGGCGCAGCGGTCTGTCCTTCCCCGTCACTGACCACGAAATCCGGACGCGCCTCGCCTGCATCGACATTCATCGCGACGCCGACCGGCTTCATGGAATGCCAGTCGACATGCCAGACTGCTCCGTGCGCGGCATGCAGCCGGTCGAGCCCCGCCTTCACCGCGTCATGATAGGGCCGATAGTAGGTCTCGATGCGGGCCGTGACTTCGGCCACAGAAAGCGGCGCCGTGTAGATCGGAACGCCACGCAGGATCTCCCGCCGGACAAGCCCCATGCCGCGCACGCTCTTGTCCGTCGGATTGGTGCCGCCCGGCCACGGTTCGGAGAGCAGGCTCTCATCGATATCGTCCACCGCCCGGTTCACGTCGATATAGGTCCGTGGGAACTCCGCCGAGATGAGACCGATCCCGTGATCGAGACAGCCCGAAACCAGCTCGTCGACGAACGCGTCTTCCCCGGTCCGGAGATCCGACAGACTTACGGCGGTCACGAAATCGTCGGGGATCGTGCGCCCGGAATGCGGAGAATCGAAGAGAACCGGAACCGGATCTCCGACCGGATGCCGCTCGCTCAGAACGCCGGCGATCCGGCTGATTTGGCCGCCGCCTGTCGTGTCAGAGGCCATCATTCAGGTGACAGGCCGCAATTCGCCCCGGTGCGATCTCCTTCAGCGCCGGCTGCTCGATCCGGCAGCGTTCCGTCGCATGCGGGCAGCGGGGATGGAAATGGCAGCCGGGCGGCGGGTCGATCGGCGACGGGATCTCGCCCTTGATCGGCACGAAGGTCCGCTTGCGGGTATCGAGCCGCGGAACCTCTTCCAGGAGCGCCTTGGTATAGGGATGGTTCGGCGCATTGAACAACTCGGCCGTCGGCGCGCTCTCGACGATGCGGCCGAGATACATGATCACCACCCGGTCGCTCAGATGTTCGACCACGCCGAGATCATGGCTGATGAAGAGATAGGTGAGATTGAGATCCTCGCGCAGGTCCATGAAGAGGTTGAGGACCTGGGCCTGGATCGACACGTCGAGCGCGGCGACGGACTCGTCGCACACCAGGAAATCAGGCTTCACGGCGAGCGCGCGGGCGATGCCGATGCGCTGGCGCTGGCCGCCGGAGAACTGGTGCGGATAGCGACGGACATAGCTCGGATCGAGCCCGACCCGCAGCATCACGCTCTGGACGTAATCCTCGACCTCGTTCGGCTTGACGATGCCATGCACCCGCGGCGCCTCGCCAATGATGTCGCGGACGCGCAGGCGCGGGTTCAGCGAGCTCATCGGATCCTGGAAGATCATCTGGATCTTCAACTGCGCGTCGCGCGCATCCGCGCCCCGAAGATCGGCGACGTTGCGGCCACGGTAGAACATCTGACCGTCGCTCGGCTCGTGCACGCCGGCCACCACGCGGCCGAGCGTGGACTTGCCGCAGCCGGACTCGCCGACCAGCCCGACAACTTCGCCGTCGGCGATGGAGAGCGAGACATTGTCGACAGCGTGCACGGTTTCCTCGCGCACGTTCGCGCCGAGCCGCTGACCGATCTTCGCCGCGAGGTCGAGATGTTTGGTGAAACGCTTGGAGATCCCGTCGAGACGGACGATCGGCGTCGCGCCGGATGCCGCTTTATCCATTTCCATCGCCATGATCAGACAGCCTCCGCCATGAGCGGGTGATGGCACCGGATCTGGCGCGCTCCCGCAGCATTCTCGAGGGCCGGCGGTTGCTCGCAGGCCGCGGTCGCGTAATTGCAGCGTGCCGCGAAGGCGCAGCCTTCCGGCAGGTTCAGCAGCGACGGGGTCATTCCCGGAATCTGCTGCAGGCGCTTGCCGCGCGCGTTGCGGCTCGGGACGGACCCGATGAGACCGGCGGTATAGGGGTGCATCGGCGCGTCCAGCACATCGTCCACCTTGCCGGCTTCGACGACCCGACCCGCATACATCACCGCCACCTCGTCCGCGAGGCCGGCGACCACCGAAAGGTCGTGGGTGATCCAGATCATCGCCGTCCCGGTCTCGGCGCAGAGCTTCTGCACCTCGTAGAGGATCTGCCCCTGGATGGTGACGTCGAGCGCCGTCGTCGGCTCGTCCGCGACGATCAGGTCCGGCTTGTTGAGCAGCGCAATGGCGATCGCCACGCGCTGGCGCATACCGCCGGAAAACTGATGCGGATAGCTCCTCAGCCGCTCGTCCGGCGACGGGATGCCGACCTGGCCGAGTGCATCGCGGGCGCGCTGGCGCGCCTCGTCGTCGGTGACCTTGTGATGCGCCTTGATCGCCTCGATCATCTGCGTGTCGATCCGCAGGACCGGGTTCAGGGTCATCATCGGATCCTGGAAGATCATCGCGACATTGTTGCCGCGGAGTTGCCGCATCCGCTCCTGACTTGCGCCGACGAGATTTTCCCCGCGATAGAGGATCTCGCCGCCACATACCCTCCCCGGCTCGTCGACGAGACCGAGGATGGAGAATCCGGTCACCGTCTTGCCGGACCCGGATTCCCCGACAAGGCCGAGAATCTTGCCCTTGCCGACGGAGAAACTGACATCGTTCACCGCCTTCACGACACCGGCCTTGGTGAAGAAATGGGTCTGCAGATTGCGGACCTCGAGAGTCGCCTGTTCGCTCATCTGACCTGATCCTATTTCTGCAGGCGGGGATTGAGTACGTCGCGCAGACGGTCGCCGACGACGTTGATCGTCACGATCGTGAACAGGAGGGCCAGGCCCGGATAGACGCTGATCCAGTACTCTCCGCTCATCATGTATTCGAAACCGTTCGCGATCAGCAGGCCGAGCGACGGTTCGGTCACCGGCAGGCCGAGGCCGAGGAAGGACAGGGTCGCTTCCAGCAGGATCGCGTGCGCGACCTGCATGGTGGCGACAACGATCAGCGGCGGCAGGCAGTTCGGCAGCATGTGGCAGAAGATCACCCGCTGCTTCGAGAGACCAAGACAGGTCGCCGCCTCGATATATTCCCGCCTGCGTTCGACCAGAGCGGAACCGCGCACGGTGCGGGCATAATAGGCCCATTGCACCAGGACCAGGGCGACGATGATCTTGTCGATCCCCTTGCCGAGAGTGGCCAGCAGCACCAGCGCGATGAGAATCGCCGGGAAGCTCAACTGGATATCGACCACGCGCATGATTACGGTATCGACCTTACCGCCGAAATAGGCGGCGCAGAGGCCAAAGCTGACGCCGATCAGCAGGGCGATGATGCCGCTACCGATGCCAACACCGAGGCTGATCCGAAGGCCGTAGATCATGGCGCTGACCATGTCGCGGCCGAGTCCGTCGGTCCCGAGCATCGCGGTCACGCCGCTGCCCATGGTCCCGCCCGGATGCAGCCGGTTGTCCATGAAGGTGACGGAGGCGAGATCGTACGGATCGGTCGGCGAGATCCATGGCCCGAACAGCGCGATCAGGAGCACAATCAGGACACCGATGGCGCCGCCGACAGCGACCTTGCTTTCCGCGTAGTCGGCCAGGAAACGGCGGAACGGCGTCTCGCCCTCCGCGATCGGCTTGGCCGCTCCCGCGCCGCCGACTCCGGTATCGTCGTGAACTGCCGTCATGACTTCACCTCCTGGAGCCGGACTCGCGGATCGAGCACGGAATAGAGAACGTCGACGATGAGGTTGATGAACACGAAGAGCCCGACCACGAACAGCAGATAGGCCACGATCACCGGGCGGTCGAGGAAGCCGATCGAGTCAATCAGCAGCTTGCCCATTCCCGGCCAGGCGAACACCGTCTCGGTGACCACCGAGAACGCGATCAGGCCGCCGAACTCGAGGCCGAGAACGGTCACCACTGGGATCATGATGTTCTTGAACAGATGCACGCCGATGATGCGGCCCGTGCTGAGGCCCTTGGCGCGCGCGAACTTGATGTAGTCCTGGTGCACGACCTCGCGGGTGCCCGCCCGCGCAAGACGGATCACCATGGAAAGCTTGAAGAGCGCCAGATTGACCGCTGGCAGGATCAGATGCTGCAAGCCATCAAGCGTGAGGAAACTGACCGGAATGCCGAACAGCTCCACGGTATCGCCGCGTCCGGTCGAGGGCAGCCAGCCGAGGACCACGGCGAAGAACAGGATCATCATGATGCCGACCCAGAAAGTCGGCACGCTGAAGCCGAGGATCGAGGCCGTCATGATTGTCTTGGAAACCCAGGAGTCTGCCTTCAGCCCGGCATAGATGCCGAGCGGAATGCCGATGACCACCGCGATCAGCAGGGCGGCGACCGCGAGCTCGAAGGTTGCCGGCATCCGCTCCAGGATCAGCTCCATGGCCGGTTCCTGAAAGACGAAGGAATTGCCCATGTCGCCCTGCAACGCGTTTCCGACGAAGCGCAGG
The DNA here is from genome assembly GCF_014904705.1 of Nisaea sediminum. Taxonomy (NCBI): domain Bacteria; kingdom Pseudomonadati; phylum Pseudomonadota; class Alphaproteobacteria; order Rhodospirillales; family Thalassobaculaceae; genus Nisaea; species Nisaea sediminum. Next base: position 394,381 of record NZ_JACZCQ010000001.1, on the reverse strand, counting down.
TACTGCATGTAGAAGGGCAGATCGAGCCCCATCGACTTGATGATGGCCTGACGTTCCGCCTGGTCCGCGTCGTCCGCGACCAGCATCTCGACCGGATCCCCGACGAGAAACACGCCGCCGAAGACCAGCAGCGACATGATGAGCATTACCAGAGCCGCTTGCAGCAAGCGGCGAATGACGAAGACGGTCATCCCTTATCCCGACACCAGCATGGTTGCCGACGGGCGGCCGGAACCGGGGTTCCAGCCGTCCGTCTCAGGTCATTATTGTTTTATTCCGGGACGAAATCGAACGCCGTTGTGCGCTCGTCCGTCCGCGGGATGTACTTGATGCCCTTCTTCGTGGCCCAAGTGTTCACCTGATAGTGCAGCGGGATGATGCCCATGTCCTCGCCGATGCCGACATCGGTCGCTTCGGCCAGGAGCTTCTCACGCGCGGCGTCGTCAACCGTGGCCAGAGCCTTGTTCAGCAGCTCGTCCATCTTCGGGTTGGAGTGGCGGCCGCGGTTGGACGCCCCCATGCCCTTGTCCTTGTCGTGCGTCGCCAGAAGAGACTTCAGCGGCGAGGAGGCCTCACCCGTACCGGAGCCCCAGCCGACCAGCACCAGGCTGAATTCCGGCTGACCGTCCGCGCCGGAGGACGCCCGCTTGAAGAAGACGTTCTTGGTCATGGTCTCGACCTTGGTCGGGATGCCGTTCGAGGTGAACAGCTGACCGATCGCTTCCAGGATCTTCGCGTCGTTGATGTAACGGTCGTTCGGGCCGTGCGCGGTGAGCGCGAAGCCGTCCGGATAACCCGCTTCCGCCAGCAGCTTCTTCGCGGCCGCCGGATCGTACGGATCGGGCTTCAGGTTCGGAGAGACGCCGAAGAAGCCTTTCGGAAGCAGCTGCCCAGCCGGAATCGCCACACCTTCCATGACCCGCTCCACGATCGCTTCGCGGTTGATCATCATGGACAGCGCCTTGCGGACGCGCGCGTCCTTCAGCGGGTTGGAGGTCATCGGATTGCCGGCCTTGTCGGTGACGAAAGGCGAGACATCGCGGAATTGATCCAGATGCAGATAGATCACGCGGTTGGAGATACCGGAGCTGAGAACGACCCGGGGGTCCTTCTTCAGACGCTCGATATCGACCGTCGGGACATTGTCGATCGCATCGACGTCACCCGCCAGCAGGGCCGCGACGCGGGCCGGTTCGGACTTGATGAACTTGAAGGTCACCTTGTCCCACGGCTGCTTGATCAGGCCGGTATAGCCGTCGAACTTCTCGAGGACGATCTCTTCGCCCTTCTTCCACTCGACGAACTTGTAGGGGCCGGACCCGATGGCGGCGGTGCCGTCGTTGAAATCCTTGGCGGAGATGCCCTTGTTCTTGCCCGAGCTGTCGGTGCCCTTGGCTTCGGAGGACATGATCATGACCGTGGTCATGTCGTTCGCCATCAGCGGATAGGGTTCCTCGGTGACGATGTGAAGCGTGTGATCGTCCACCTTCACCAGCTTCTTGCCCTTGGTGTAGGTGCGGAAGCTCGAGTTGCCGCCTTCGTAATTGTCGGCGCGCTCGAAGGAGAAGATCACGTCGTCGACCGTCAGGTCGGACCCGTCATGGAACTTGATGCCCTTGCGGAGCTTGAATTCCCAGGTCGTGTCGTTGACCGGCTTCCAGGACTCGGCGGCACCGCCGAAGATCGCCTGGTTCGAATCGAATTCCACCAGACGCTCGAACACATGCCCGATCATCGAGTTGTTCGGCGTCAGATTGTGGAAATAAGGGTCCATAGAGGACGGTTCCGACCGAATACCGATCACGATATCGGCGGCCAGAACGTTCGTGGTCATAGCGGATACCGCCACGGCCGCAAGACCAAGCCTGCGCAGTGCCTTCATCCCTGCCTCCTGTCTTCAGTCACACATTGATTTTGAGCCGGTTGTATAAAATTCCGGCACTTATGAGAGCGCAGAGCATGGCGCATTAAACCCGGCTCCGCAAGGCTGGAGCGCCCCCGAAAGGACGCCTTTGCTTGTCGCCGCCGAAGCCTTCGCGTTACGATTGTTCTGTCTCCCGGCGGCTCGTCCGACGCACACCGGCAAGAGGACCACGAATGTCAGACGCCGCCCCGGCAGCTCTCTCCGATCACTATCCCGTCGAGCTCGAACCTCCGGACATCTCGGCTTACGAGAAGGGAAACACCGGCGTTCCCTTTTTCACAACTTTCGCGTCCGGCCGCCCGGGTCCGGACGTGCTCATCACCGCCCTGGTTCACGGCAACGAACTCTGCGGCGCGATCGCGCTGGACGATCTTTTCCGCAACGAGATCCGCCCGAGATGCGGAACCCTCACCCTCGGCTTCTGCAACGTGGCCGCCTATGCCGAATTCCGGGCCGATTATCCGGCGCTTTCCAGATTCATCGACGAGGACTTCAACCGGGTCTGGGATCTCGATGCGCTCGACAGCGGCCGGCGGAGCCTGGAGCGCGCCAGGGCGAGGGAGATTCGCCCGCTCATCGCCCGGGCGGAAATGTTGCTCGACCTGCATTCGATGCAGCACGCGACCGGTCCGCTGGTGCTTGCAGGGCGGCATGCGAAGGGGCGGAGACTTGCGGAAAAGGTCGGCGTTCCGCCGCTGATCGTTCTCGATGCCGGCCATGCAGCCGGGAGGCGCTTGCGCGACTACGATTTCTTCGACGATCCGGACGATCCGCGCAGTGCATTGCTGGTGGAATGCGGGCAGCACTGGTCGAAAGCGGCGGCGGCGGTCGCGATCGAGACCTCTTACCGCTTCCTTCATGCCCTGGGCCAGATTGACGGCGAGACCGTCTTCCGGCATTGCGGATCCGGAATACCACCGCGCCAGAATGTGGTCGAGATCGTCGAGGTCGTCACCGTGAAGACCGATTCTTTCCGCTTCCACGGGGATTACAAGGGCATGGAGATCATCCCCAAAGCCGGCACAGAGATCGGCCGTGACGGCGGGACCCCGATCCGGACTCCAAATGACGACTGCATTCTCATCATGCCGACGCGCCGTCTCAGCCGCGGGCTGACAGCGGTCCGGCTTGGTCGCTTTATTGAATAGCCGGCCGCTCCCGCTCTATGCTGTCGCCTCATATCCCGCTTATCGAGAAAGCGTCCGGCACCCGCCGGGGCGAAACAAAGATTGAACGATCCAAAGGCGCCTGGCGCACCCGAATCCGACTCCCCCGGCGCAAAGGCTGAGGACGGCAAGAAGCAGCGTGTCTTGCGCAGGGCGCTCATCGCTATCGCGATAGGAACGGCCGGCGGTTTTCTCTTCGCCTGGCTCAAGCTCCCGCTCCCCTGGATGATGGGGGCGATGATCGCGACCACGATCTGCTCCATCGCCGGCCTCGACATCGGCCTGCCGCAGCCGGTCCGGGTCGTCATGATCGCCATTCTCGGAGTCATGCTCGGAAGCGCCTTCAAGCCGGAGCTACTGGACCATCTCGGCAAATGGGGGGTCTCCGTCACCGGGTTGTTCTTTTACGGCATCGTCGCCTTGGTGCTGGTCCTGCTGTTTCTCAGGAAGGTCGCGAAATACGACCCGGTCACGGCCTATTTCTCCTCCTCCCCCGGAGGACTGAACGAGATGGTGATCGTCGGCAAGGCGATGGGCGGAGACGACCGGATCATTGCCCTCACCCATGCCTCGCGCATCCTCATCGTGGTGATGATCATCCCCTTCCTGTTCCGCATCTTCGGCGGCTATCACCCGCAAACGGGCATGCTGCCGCCGGGCAACGGCTTCGACCTGCCGGCGCATGAATGGGCCCTCATGGCGGGCTGTGCCATCGTCGGCCCCATCATCGCCAAGCGCCTGAAATTGCCGGCAGCGCCCCTGCTCGGTGCGATGGTTCTCAGCCTGATCGTGCATCTGACCGGGTGGAGTGAGAATGCGCCCCCGAGCATGCTGATCGCCGCCGCGCAGGTGATCATCGGCACCGGCGTCGGCTGCCGCTTTGCCGGCACGAAGGTTGGAGAGGTCATCAAGATCATCGGCACCTCGGCCGGCGCATCGATCATCCTGCTCTCTACCGCCGTCGCCGCCGGGTTCCTGCTGCAGGACCTGACCGGGATTCCCTGGTACGTGCTGGTGCTGGCCTATGCGCCGGGCGGGCTGGCGGAAATGAGCATGGTGGCGCTCGGCATCGGCCAGGACGTCGCCTTCGTCGCGACCCACCACTTGTTCCGGATCGCCTTCATCGTCCTATTGGCGCCGCTCGCCTTCCGGGCCATCCGCCGCTGGTTCTGAACCGCCGGGATTCCCCCGCCGGTCCGCTTCGGCAATAAGATGCTCCACCCATTCGCGGGCTGGCTCCAGGGTATCAAAGACACGGAACTCCGCACCGGCGAGTGCGTAGACAGGCTTGAACATCGCTTCCGCCAGCGATTTTCCCACCGTGTCGTCCGACAAGACGAAAGCGGAAGCGACAAGATTTCCGTTCCGGACGGGGTCGCTCATATTGCGACGGACCATGTCGAGAGCGTCCGGCGTAAAAAGTACACTGCCGTCGATCATCGCGATCGCCCCCCACGGACCGGACCCGGTGAGTCTGATACGCTCGGCACGCGTCTGCTCGGTCGAATTCTTCAGCAATTCGACGTTGAACGGCCCCCGGTTGCGCGACATCAGAATTCGACCTTCCGTCCAGATCTCGCGTTTACCGTGAGGGGCAAATGCCATCGTTCGTTCCTCGGATAGGTCCAGACTTGGCCTAGCGCCGGAGCCGGTAGACGAGTTGCGCTCTCTCGGCCGCTCGCGCGCTTTCCACATGATGTGGCACAGGCGTGATCCCGAACTCGCGCTCCTTGTAGCGGTCTACATCCACCTGGGTCAGCTCGAAGAGGTCGCAGAGCCAGATCGTCAATCTGGCAAAGACACGTTCGATCAGAAGCATGACGAGTCCTCCGGCACCGGGATTCTAACGTCTCGAAGGCATTCTAGTCATGCAAACGGCGATTGCGGAAGGAATCAAGCCAAAGGGCCCTTAGGCATCTCTCAACCTGGTCAACGCCTCAGACAGTTCTTCGCGCTCTGTTTCGTCCAGCATCTCGCGTGCGAGAGCATCGGCCCAATCCGGACCTAGATCCGCTTTCAGGCGTCCAAGAAGATCTCGCATCGCCTGAACCGAACCGGGGTTTGTCTCATCTGACATCGCCACCTCCATGCTTTACGCTAAGCATACGGGAACGCGCACCAGATTGCGACAGGGCGTCAACATGATCTAATTTCAAACTGAGACACTACCGGCCCCGGCCTTCGGCAACGAAGCCGTCGATTTCCGCCCAGACCGCCTGACGAACCTCGTCGCGCTCCAGCAGAAGTTCGTGGCGGGCGCCGGCGCAGGTCACCAGCCGGCAGTCCGGCAGCATCGCCGCGACCTTGCGCTGCGCCGCGTTGGAGACGATCCATTCATGCTCCGCGCTCAGGATCAGGACAGGAATGGTAATTTTCGAGAGATAGGAACGCCGGTTGACCAGTTTTAGAGACCTCAGAGCCGAATAGAACCACTCGTAGCTCGGGCCCCCGAGCGCGACCTCGGGATTGGCGTCGATCTGCGCATGGATCCGGGCAAAGCGGACAGGGTCGCTGGTCAGCGGGTTGCCTTCGAAGCCCCGGTACTTGTCGCTATAGGGTCCGGTCCCCGGAACATAGAATTGCCCGAAACCGAGACCGACCGCCGTCCGCGCCAGGCCATAGGCGACATATTTCGGCCAGACACCGGTTTCGATCCCCGCCATCGGCGCCGAAAGAATGGCCCGGCTGAACAGGCCCGGATGGTCGTGCAACGCCCGCAGGGCGAGGTGTCCGCCCATGGAATGACCGTAGAGGATGCGCGGACCCGGCAGCTCGCCAAAGCGCGTAAGCCGGAGCACCTCCTCGAGGTCGTTCAGGAAATGCCCCATATCGGCGATATGCCCCATCCGCCGGTTGGACGCCAGCCGGTCGGACAGCCCCTGCCCGCGCCAGTCCAGTGTGACAACGCCGTACCCGCGCTCCGTCAGCTCTGCGATGCTCTCCAGGGCCTTCTCGATGAACTCGGTGAAGCCCGGAAGCATGAGCACCGTCCCGGCCGGCTTTGCCGCCCGCGCCGGGAACCGGGCGATCCGGATCCGTACCCCATCCGACATGACGGGGAAATCGGCCGAACCGCCGGTACTCTCGATCGTCGGCAGCGGTCCCGGATCGACGGCCTCAGACATTGAGCAGCAGATACTCCCGTTCCCAGGCGCTGATGACCTTCTGGTAGGCGTTCGACTCGGCAATCTTCACCGCCGTGAAAACGTCCACGAACCGTTGCCCCAGCACCTCCTTCAACGGCTTCGCCCGATTCAGCCGGATAAGCGCGTCCTCGAGATGACGCGGCAGTTTCGCGGCAAGAGAATAGGCGCTGGTATCGATCGGCGCCGACGGCTCGATCTCCTCCACAAGGCCGAGATAACCGCAGGCGAGCGACGCCGCCATTGCGAGATAGGGGTTTGCGTCCGCCCCTGCGACACGGTTTTCCACCCGGCGCTGGGCCGGGCCGGAAACCGGCACGCGCAGTCCCGTCGTTCGGTTGTCGACGCCCCAGTGCATGTTGATCGGCGCATCGCTGTCGGGCACCAGACGGCGGTAGGAATTCACATACGGTGCAAGCAAAGGCAGCGCGGCAGGAAGATATTTCTGCAGCCCGCCGATGAAATGCAGGAAGGCTTCGGAATGGCTCCCGTCCTCATTGGCGAAGAGGTTCCGGCCGGAGGCGATATCGTAGACGCTCTGGTGCACATGCATGGCGCTGCCGGGCTCGTTCTGCATCGGCTTCGCCATGAAGGTGGCGTAGATATTGTGATCGAGCGCGGCCTGTCGCACCGTGCGCTTGAAGAGGAAAGCCTGATCGGCGAGATCAAGCGCGTCGCCGTGATTGAAGTTGATCTCCATCTGCGCCGCACCGGCCTCGTGGCTCAGAGTATCGACATCGAGCTCCTGGGCCTCGCAATAGTCGTATATATCCTCGAACAAAGGATCGAACTCGTTGACCGCGTCAATGCCGAAGGCCTGACGCGCCGTCTCCGGCCGCCCCGAGCGCCCGACGGGCGGCTCCAGCGGATAGTCCGGATCCGGGTTCACCTTGACGAGAAAGAATTCCAGCTCGGGCGCCACGACCGGGCGCCACCCTTTGTCGGAATACAGCTTGATAATAGATCTCAGGACGCTGCGCGGCGCGATATCGACGGGGCTGCCGTCGGCATAGATCGCATCGTTGATCACTTGCGCCGTCGGCTCCTTGTACCAGGGCACGACGCGGATGGTGTCGGCCTGCGGGACGAGGATGATATCACTCCGCCGCGGATCGAGATCCTTCTCCTCGATGTAATCCCCGGTCACGTCCTGCCCGAAGATCGCCTCCGGCAGGCGCAGACCGCGTTCGCCAATTCCCTGAAGGAATTTGTTGGCAGGAAGAATCTTGCCGCGCGGAATGCCGGCATGGTCCGAGACCATGCATTCGACTTCCGTAATTCGCCTTTCACTCATCCAGGTCTTCAGATCGACCGACATATGTGCTCCGAGAGCAGTTGCAACAGGATCATACGGCTCGCCCGGAAAAGACGGGCGTGGTAATGGCTGGGCATCCCCACTCCGGGCCACCGCGATGACCGACCTAACCTATTATCACGCAACCACTCCCGAATTCGAGCAGCGTCCGTCACTTGCCGAAGATTTAGAGACGGACGTCTGCATTGTCGGCGGCGGGCTGACCGGCATCTCCGCCGCGCTGCACTTCGCAGAACGCGGTTTTGCCACCGTTCTGCTGGAAGCGGCGCGGATCGGCGACGGTGCATCCGGGCGCAACGGCGGCCAGATCGTCATGGGCTACGGCTGCGACATGAGCACGTTCGAGCGGGCGGCCGGCCGCGAGGCGGCACAGGCCATCTGGCAGATGGGCATGGAAGCGATCGCCGATATTAACGCCCGCATCGAGCGCCATGACATTCCGGCGGATTACCGCCGAGGCTATCTCCATGCCGCGCTCAACGCGCGCCAGGTCGACGGCCTGAGGGAACTGGCGGAAAGCTGGTCCGGGACCTATGGCTTCTCCGACCTTCGCATGCTGGATGCTGCGGAGACCGCTGCCGCGACCGGCTCCGATATCTATCCGGCCGCCCTGCTGGAACAGGGCAGCGGCCACATCAATCCCCTCGCCTATCTGCGCGGTCTTGCCCGAGCCGCGGAAGCCGAAGGCGCGCGTCTGTTCGAGGCGAGCCGGGTCACCGGCCTTCAGCACGGCGCGCGGCCGGTCGTGGAGACCGCGCGCGGGCGCGTGACCGCACGCATGGTGGTTCTGGCCGGAAACGCCTATCTCGGCGGACTTGTGCCGGAGATCGAATATCGCATCGCGCCGGTTCTGAGCGCGGTTGCGGCAACCGCGCCTCTCACCTCCGATCAGCAGGCCCGCATCCTGCCCGGAAACGAAGCGGTGGCCGATTCCAACACCGCGCTGAACTATTTCCGCAAAACGCCGGACGGCAGATTGCTGTTCGGAGGTCTCGCGAGCTATTCCGGACGCCCGCTGAACAATGCCGCGGCGGCGCTCCGCAGACGAATGGCCGGCGTCTACCCGGAGCTCGCGAACATCGACATGGAGTATTGCTGGTCGGGCAAACTTGCCATCACGGTCACCCGGATGCCGGATTTCGGGCGGATCGGCAGCAATATCTATTATGCGCAGGGACTTTCGGGTCACGGGGTCGCCCTCACCGGCCTGGCCGGCAAGCTGATCGCCGAAGCCGTTTCGGGCGACGTGGAGCGTTTCGACGTCTTCGCCCGCCTGCCCAATTACCGTTTTCCGGGCGGCCCGGCGCGGCAGGCAGTCCTCGCCCTTGGCATGGCCTGGTTCAAGCTGCGCGATATGGTGGGATTGTCGAAATAGCGAAGCCGCTGTCTAGAGAGACTTTTTCTTCAGGAGTTTACCGATCCGCCGCGGATTGCGGTTCGCGATCCCGAGCGCTTGCTGAGCGAGGCGCCGGCGCACGGCGGACGCGAGAACGAGTGCGGCCTTCGGTCCGAGATGAGTGCTGTTTTCGCCGTCATTCTGGCGCGCGCGGGTTTCGAACAGGTCCGGGGCCTCGGCTTCCAGCGACAGGGCATGCGCCACGATGGCCAGATCCATCTCGCTCGCGAGACGCAGCGAGGCCGCCCCTTCGAATCTCCGCAGGTATGACGATTGCACTGTCCGGGGAGACTCCGGATCGGCCGCGGTCTCATCCGTAGCGCTGTCCGGGTTCATGAGGTCGGTCATGTCCAGTCTCCTTTCTGGAAACGAGGCAACTTCCGCGCGCCAGCACTTTTGTACTGGCTGGTATTTCGCGAAAACTGGCCAAATGTTATGCAGAGACCGGGCAGCTTTCAATAATTTTATCTTTAATAAATCAAATAATTAAAAGACGATTTATCTTTAATTTTAAATACTTTCAAAATATTTGACGCCATATTGTACGCGGCGGCAACTCAATGCCTAGGAAAACAAAGAAAGAAGAGAGTTCGGCCTCTGGGTGGCGATTCCCAAGGTCTGTACGGAGAGCTGCTGCTGGACCTGCAAGGCAGTCAGCCGAGCCGAGTCACGTGCAAGATCGGCATCCACGATGTTGCCAAGCCCCTCTTCCGTCGCATCCGAAAGAGATTCGTTGAACCCTATCTGGGACTCGATGAAGCGTGCGGACTCGGCAAGTCCCGCGAGCGCCGTGGCGACCGTAAAGAGAGCATCGACGACATATCCGTCTGCGGCTTCGGCATTGGAGACAGTGTCGAGATTTGCATCAACCAGTCCGAACTGCAGCGTGATCGCGCTGAGCTCGTAATTGTCGATCGTGACAGTCCCCCCGGCGATATTGGTGAGGACCGTCATGGAAGAAGATCCGGTAACGATCAGGTTCTTCTCGTTGAATTTCGCGTTCGAAACCAGCCTGTCGAACTGATCGCGAAGAGCAAGGAAGTCGTTGGCGACGATACTCCGCTGCTGCGCGGTCAGTCCCGCGTTCCGCCCCTGCACGGATTTGCCGCGCATCTCGGTGAGCACATCCGAGACGCCCGTCGCCGCAGCAATCCCGACCTTGACCACGCCGAGCGCCGTGCGCAGCCCCTGGTTCAACGCCCTGTACGCAGTGAGTTCCGCCCTTAGTCCCTGCGCGATCGCGAAATTGGACGCACCGCCTTCCGCGCCGGTCACCTTGAGACCAGTCGACACCCTGTCCTGTATCGTCGCGGATTTGCGGTTGATCCCATTAAGGGCACGGAGCGCCGACAATGCGCCCGGATTTGTCCGCACTGAATTCACTACTGCCATTCATACCGTCCATTCTGGCGGTCATGCCCCGTTCTGGAGACCGGCAATTATTAACACTAACCGCGGCTGGAAATTAATCCCCTTTTTTGATCCAGGGAGATTGCGGATACCGACCGGCCCGGAAGGCCTGCATCAAAGGCCGAGCGCTTCTTCCGGCGTCTTGAACGCGAGCCCGTGCGCCTCGGCCACCGCCTTGTAGGTCACCTCGCCGCGATGGACGTTGAGCCCGTTCAGAAGATGCCTGTCGTCTGCCAGCGCCTGGCGGTGCCCCTTGTCGGCCAGCGCAATCACAAACGGCAGGGTCGCGTTGTTCAGAGCGAAGGTCGAGGTCCGCGCGACGCCGCCCGGCATGTTGGCGACGCAGTAATGCACCACGTCGTCGACCATGTAGGTCGGCTCGCGGTGGGTCGTTGGGCGCGAGGTCTCGAAACAGCCGCCCTGGTCGATTGCGACATCGACCAGAACCGCACCCCGGCGCATCTTCGCGACATGTTCCTTCGTCACGAGTTTCGGCGCAGCCGCCCCAGGCACCAGCACCGCACCGACCACGAGATCGGCCTGCAGGATATGCTCCTCAATGGCGTCGACCGTCGAATAGATCGTGTTCAGCATCGGCCCGAATTGCAGGTCGAGTTCGTAAAGCCGTTCGAGGCTGCGGTCGATGACCGTGACCTTCGCCTCCAGCCCCATGGCCATGCGCGCCGCGTTGGTGCCGACCACGCCGCCACCGATCACGACGACATTGCCTGCCGGAACGCCGGGCACACCGCCGAGAAGCGTGCCGCTGCCACCCTGCGCCTTCTCAAGACAATGGGCACCCGCCTGGATCGCCATCCGTCCGGCGACCTCGCTCATCGGCGCCAGCAGCGGCAGGCCGCCGCGCGCATTGGTGACGGTCTCATAGGCGATGGCGATGGACCCGCTTTCGATCAGTCCGGTCGTCTGCGGCAGATCCGGTGCGAGATGGAGATAGGTGAAGAGGATCTGGCCCTCGCGCAGCATCCTGCATTCGACCGCCTGCGGTTCCTTCACCTTCACGATCATGTCGGCGCGCGCGAAGATCTCTTCCGCTGTCTGCGCGATCTCCGCCCCGGCCGCGACATAGCGGTCGTCGTCGAGGCCGATGCCGTACCCGGCATGGGTCTCGACAAGAACCTTGTGCCCGTGATGCACGAGCTCGCGCACGCTGGACGGGATCAGGCCGACCCGGTTCTCGTCTGTCTTGATCTCTTTAGGTACACCGATCAGCATTCTTTCCTCCCTGATTTCGGCCGGCTCCCGCCGTCGATCCTCTCTCGACCTGCGGGAGCCGACTGTCAAGTTAGCGTTCTTTATCCGCGCGTAACCGCGCCTTAGCGCCGCAGGATCGCGGCGGTCTGGAGCAGCAAGACTGCCACGAGCAGGCCATATCCAGAGACAGGAAGCCAAGTCTCCAGTGCGCCGACGGCAACCGGGCCGAGGGCATATCCGCTGCCCCAGGCGAGATAGTAGGCGCCGGACACGGCTGCCATGAGGTCGTCCGTCACACGTAGATTGAGCTCCACGATCGAGACGATGCCGAAAATGCCGATGCCGAGACTGGCGAGCGCTAGCGGAACATAGCTCCAGAGGCCTGGAACCGCCGGAAAGACAGCAATACCGATGGCCGCACAGACAGGCCCCGCTGTCAGAAACACACGGCGGCCATAACGGTCGCTCAACACGCCGGCAACGAGTTGCGACAAGCCGATGGCCGCGTAAAACAGAACGAAAAGCAGACTCACCGCTGCCGGCGTGACCATCTTCTCGAGCGCGACGGAAACCGGAAGCACGCTGAGGAAGGTACCGTAACTGGCCCCTCCGACAGCGATGCCGGCCAGAAGCGTCCGGACCCGCCCGTCCTTAAGAAGAACAATGAGCCGCAAACCGCCGCTTCCTCCGCCGGTTCGTCTGCCGGCGCCGGCCGCGGATGCCGGCAGGAAGACGAGAAGGAGTCCGCCCCCCGCCAGCGCCAGTATCGCGAACGCGAGGAACGGGGTCCGCGCGCCGCCAAATTGCTGAGCCAACAGGCCCGCGACCGGGCCGACGGTCAGGCCGACATGGATCGCGGCATTGTAGACCCCGATCGCCATCCCCCGGGTACGGCTGTAGGCGAGCGACAGAAGCGCCGGGCCGAGCGCCCAGACGGGCGCCTCCCCGATCCCCTGAACAGCCCGGGCGAAAAGGATCTCCGACGCACCATCGGCGGCATACAGGAGCAGCCCGGCGACGGCGCAGAATCCGCATCCCGCGACAAGGAACGGCTTCACGCCGAACCTGTCCGCCAGAAGCCCAGCCGGCAACTGGGTCAGCACATAGGTGACCGCGAATACGGACGCGACCAGTCCGACGCTCTCAAGACTTCCCGTTGCGTCATGGATCCGCTGGGGCAGCACGGCTACGATCATGCCGACCCCGATCATCAGAAGCGCCGCCGCGACGCTCAGTACGACAATAATTCTTGTGTCTCTCATTTGTCCGATCTCTCGACACCACGACAGGCGCGCGTAACCGCCTGCGGCGGAAGGCGCTGCGTGGAAATTTTTCAGGAAATGTGAGAGGCGCGGACCCGCGGGCCGAAACGTCAGATCAGACGCGGCTGGAGACCCTCTTCCTCTCGCTCGATACCTGCGGCTGGACCCGGAGGTCCATTGCGGGCATCAGGCGGAGGGCGGCGGCGGAGAAACGATGGCGAAGAAAAGGCGAACCGGATCGGTCATCGGAATATTCTCGTCACAGAAGCTGACAGGACAGTCCCGGCATTCTGCATTCTTGCCAAGTGAAAGCAATCGCTCCTTGTGCGCCATAATTGTGCCGCGTTCACGCGATCTTCTTTTGCGGTGATCGGAGGTCCCGTTCTAATCTGTTCACATGAAACTGCCGCTGTTCGTCTTCCCTCACATTGGCGAAGTGGCATGGGGAGAGGGTCATGGCCGTCGAAACCTACAATCTGAAGCGTTCCTGCGTCATTCTCGGCGCCATCGTGTTGAACGTCCTTGTCTGGCTGAGCGCGGTCCTGCCGGGGCTCGTCGTCTGACCGTCGCGGCGGCGTGACCGTCAGATTTTTTCACCTGCTGTTCACGGGATGCGGGCGCTCGGACTGGATGCGCTGCCGGATCGGGATTAGGCTCTGCCCGGTTCATCTTCCGGAGCGTCTCTCATGTACCGCCATATCATCGTCGGCCGCGGCCTGATCGGCTCCGCAGCAGCACGCCATCTCTCGTCCTGGCAGGACGGGGTCGCCGTGATCGGCCCGGACGAGCCGGCGGACCGGCTGTCCCATGATGGCGTTTTTGCCAGCCACTACGACGAAGGGCGGCTGACCCGGATCTACGATCCTGAGCCGGAATGGTCGCTCACGGCGACCCGCGCGATCGCGCGCTATCCGGAGATCGAAGCCGAAAGCGGGATCGATTTCTTCACCCCGAGCGGTTTCCTCGGCATCGTCGGCTCGGAAGATGTGACTACAAAACCGGCGGTCACGCTGGCGCGGGAGAATGGCGGCAACACCACAGTCATAGACGCGACCGTGATGCGCGAACTCTATCCGTTCCTCTCGCTGCCGAACGATTGCGCCGGGATCCGGGAAACCGAGACCGCGGGTCACATCAGTCCGCGCGCGTTGGTCAAGGCGCAGACGGCCCTGGCGGAGAAGAACGGTGCCGAGGTGATCCGATCGACGGTCACGGCGATCGACGTCAAGGGGTCGAGCGTCGATGTCACCCTGGATGACGGCCGTATCCTCGAAGCCGAACGGGTGCTGATCGCAACCGGCGGCTACACCACCGCCTGCAAGCTGCTGCCGCGGCCGGTGTCGACCAGGGTCTATGCCCGCACGGTCGTACTGTTTCGCGTCACCGACGCCGCAGCCGAGGTGCTCGAGCACATGCCGACCATCATCGACAAGTTCGCCGGTTCCTACATCCTGCCGCCGATCCGCTATCCGGACGGACATTCCTACGTGAAGATCGGGATCGGTACCGAGGCGGACACCCAGCTCGGCTCACGCGAGGAGCTCGACGCCTGGTTCAAATCCGCCGGATCGGAGCGCAACAGGCTGGAATTCACCGATGTGGTCGAGCGGCTGATTCCCGTCCTGAAGGACTGTCCGGAGCGTCATACCGATACCTGCGTGACCAGCTACAGCACCTCCGGCCTGCCCTATATCGACTTCGTCGCGGGCGACCATCTCGCGATCGCGATCTGCGGCAACGGCAAGGGCGCCAAAGGATCGGACGATTGGGGCTATGCCGCCGCGCGCCTGATGGAGGGTGGCGACTGGGACCATCCGATCCCGCGCTACAAGCTGAAGGCGGTCTTTTCCTAACCGCCGGGAACCCGAAACTTGATCAATCCTGGGGTATCCGGCAGGTTTGCGGTCGCTTTTCCCGGGCTCGCTCAATAGCGGCCGGAACAATTACCGGTCTGAACCATTGGCAGCTCATCCCATCCGACAGGTCGACCCAGATAGCGGACTTGCCCATCGTGGAATGACCGACCCGGTCCGGCGCGCTTTCGGGAACCTGCCCCTTCCCTCACGGATCTTGCTGGCCGCCGCGGCTATGTTGGCCGCGGTACGGATCGCCGTCGGATTTCTGTGGCCGTCCTACCTGATCCCCGAGGCGATTCATGACGATGCCCTCTTTGTCCGGCTCGCGCTCTCTATTCGGGACGGCGCCTGGCTCGGCCCCTACGACCATCTCACACTAGCCAAGGGAGCGGCTTTCCCCGTCTTCATCGCCGCCATGCGGGAGATCGGGCTGCCCCTGCGTGCCGCGGAGGCTTTGCTTTACACCGGCTCGGTGACGATTTTCTGCCTCGTTCTGCGGAGGCTGATCCGGAGTGACCTGCTTCTTTTCATTCTCTTCGCCCTGCTCCTGTTCGCCCCGGTCTTCTGGACGACCGATCTGGCGCGGATTGTCCGGGAACCGCTCTATGCGAGCCTCTCTCTGCTGCTCTTCGCTGGATTTCTCTCCGCATTCCTGCCGACCACGGCGGACACCGGATCGGCTTCCCCTGCATCGGGATATCTGAAAGCCGCCGCGCTCGGCCTCTGTGCCGGGATCTACTGGCTGACGCGCGAAGAAGGGATATGGCTGCTGCCCGCCCTATTCCCGGTCGTCGCCTATCTGGGTCTGACCACCTCATGGCGCGGCGGTTTGCGAGCACTCGTCAAACGCCTTCCACTGCTCCGGATTGCCCTCGCTCTCACCTGTTTCGGCGCGGTGATTCTCGCGGTGAATGCGGTGAACTACGCGGCCTACGGTGTGTTCCGGAACAACGAATTCCGCGCGAGCCAATTCGTCTCCGCCTATGGCGCCCTGAACCGCATAGCGCAGAAAGAGTGGCGCCGCCGCATCGTGGTGCCCCAGGAAACCCTGCGACAGGCATACGAGGTCAGCCCCGCGGCCCGCGAGCTGAAACCCTATTTCGAGACCGAAGGAAAAGGCTGGGCGCAGATTGCCTGCAATATCCCCGGCGACCATGGCTCATGCAGCGAGATCCCGGCGGGATGGTTCATGTGGGCCCTCCGGGACGCGGCCAGGGCAGCGGGGCATTACCGGTCCGCACCGGAGACGGAGGCCTATTTCGAGCGGCTGGCGATGGAAATAAATGCCGCCTGCGATGACGGCCGCCTGCAATGCCTCGCACCGCGGAACACGATGATGCCGCCCTTCCGGCTACACTATCTTTCGGATGCGCTTGAACGGATGCCGGACCTACTGCTCAAGGTACTCGATATCGGCAACCCGGAGCGGCCGCAGACGAAAATCGGCGTTCCGGCGAGCCCGCCGGGCTCCGAGGTGATGCAGGAGGCGACCGGAGCCGCCACCAGTTCGGACCGCCCTGAAACGACGTTTCGGGAGAAGGCGGCGGCAAAGACGGCAGACCTCCTCAGTCTGCTGGCCCGCACCTACAACTATCTGATCGCGGCAGGCCTGCTGATCACCGTTGCCGGAGTTCTTGCCTTCGGCTGGAAATGGTTGCGGGACCCGCTCGGAGTCCTCGTCCTGTCCCTTGGCATCGCTGTCGCGATGCGCACGGCGTTGATCTGCTTTCTCGACGTAACGTCTATCCCCGGTCTGAATTTGCTGTATTTTTCACCCGCTTATCCTCACCTGGTTGCGCTATGCGCGCTGGGACCATGGCTTGCCGCGCGAACATTGCGCGACCGTGTTAGAAGTCGAAAATGACAAATCCTTCCACCTTCCCCGAGATCGCCGTTCTGATCCCCTGCTTCAACGAGGCGGGCGCCATCGGACAGACTGTCGACGCCTTCCGGCAGGCCCTCCCCGATGCGAGGATTTTCGTCTACGACAACAACTCGACCGACGAGACAATCGCTGTCGCCGAACAGCGCGGCGCGATTGTCCGGCGGGAACCGCTGCAGGGGAAAGGCAATGTCGTCCGGCGCATGTTCGCCGACATAGACGCCGATATCTATCTCCTGGTCGACGGCGACGCGACCTATGACGCGTCCCGCGCGCCTGAGCTGGTGCAACTCGTCGCCCGTGACGGCAACGACATGGTGACCGGGACCCGGATTTCGGAGGAAGTTAAGGCCTACAGGTTCGGCCACCGGTTCGGAAACGTCCTTTTCACCGAGCTCGTCGCGCGGATATTCGGGCGGCGGAATTCGGACGTCTTCAGCGGATACCGGGCGTTTTCCCGGCGTTTCGTGAAGTCCTTCCCCGCGCTCTCGCAGGGATTCGAAATCGAGACCGAGCTGACGGTGCACGCGCTGGAACTGCGCATGCCGGTCGCGGAACTCGAAACGCGATACTCCGCCCGCCCGGAAGGCACGGCGAGCAAGCTCTCCACCGTCCGCGACGGCTTCAGGATCCTCGGGCTTATCGCCCGGCTGATGACTCTCGAGCGGCCGTTGCCGACATTCGGACTTTTCGCCCTGCTTTTCGCCATCGCGGGCATGGCTCTCGGCGTTCCGGTCATCACCGAGTTTTTCGAGACCGGACTGGTGCCGCGCCTTCCGACGGCCGTTCTCGCGGCAAGCATGATGCTGCTGTCGGCCCTGAGCTTCGTTCTCGGCATGACGCTCGACGGCATCATGCATGCGCGACAGGAGATGCGCCGGCTGATCTACCTGTCGCTGCCGCACCGGGTTTCGGACGACCGCGCTTCGCCGCGGACCTAGCCTTATGATCGCGCCCGGGACCGTCAAACGCTTCCTGAAGTTCGGCATTGTCGGTTGCGGAGGTTTCGTCGTCGACAGTGCCGCGCTTCTGTTCGCGAGCGCTCTGCTCGGTCTCGACCCCTATTCCGGCCGCATCCTCTCGTTTCTCGCGGCGGCGACCTTCACCTGGTATGCAAACCGGAAATTCACCTTCGCCGACCGGAACTCGACGTCCCCGCTCGTTGAATGGGCGCGGTTCCTCGCGGCCAATGCGACCGGCATGGTGGCCAACTTCCTCGCCTACGGACTGGTCATTGCCCTCTTCGGCACCGAACCCTGGGTCCTGGTCGGTGCCGTCGCGGCCGGGTCGCTCTCCGGCATGGTGCTGAATTTCACCCTCTCGGCGCGCTTCGTCTTCCGCGGCTAGACCGCCATTGGCGTGCCCCGCGCGGTATCCACGCAGGCCGCCGCCACCGCATCCATGATCGCCTCGGCATCGATGCCGTGGGTCTGATAGAGATCCGGAAGGTCGCCGGACTGGCCGAAGGTGGTGACACCGAGCGGGAACAACCGCCGGCCGAGCGCGCTGCCGATCCAGCTGAGATTCGCCGGATGGCCATCCTGCACGGTGACGATGCGGACGTCCGGTCCGAGATCGCCCATCAGCTTTTCCAGATGCGATTTCGGCGCCTCCGGGCGGCGGATACGGGATTGCCAGCCGCTATAGAGCCTGTCGGCGCTGGTGACCGCGAGCACGCCAACGCCCGGCAGTTCCTCTTCCAGCATCTCGCAGGCCTGCAGCACTTCCGGGACCACCGCACCGGTGAAGACGATCACAGCCGGGGCGTCATGCGCCGGCTCGCGCAGCCAGTAGCCACCGGAGACGATGTCGTCGCGCAGCTCCGCATCGATCTCTCGCTCCGGCTGCTGCAGCGGCCGGGTCGACAGCCGGAGATAGACCGCGCCGCCATCCTCCGCCTGCATATGCGCGAAGCTCCAGCGCATGATCTCCGCCAGCTCGTCCGCATGGGCCGGCTCGAAGCTGGTCAGGCCCGGCTGCCCCATACCGATCAGCGGCGTCGAGACCGACTGGTGCGCGCCGCCTTCCGGCGCGAGAGAAATGCCGGACGGAGTCGCCACAACCATGAACCTGGCACCCTGGTAGCAGGCGTAATTCAAGCTATCGAGCCCGCGCTGGATAAAGGGATCGTAGAGCGTGCCGACCGGGAGCAGCCGCGTCCCGAAGAGCGGCCCCGAGAGGCCGAGCGCCGCCAGCATGATGAAAAGATTGCTCTCCGCGATGCCGAGTTCGAAATGCTGGCCGCCGCCGTGACGGAGCCATTTCTGCGCGGAGGCCACCTTCTCGTCGCGGAAGACGTCGTTCCGCATATCGAGGCTGAAGATGCCGCGCTGGTTCACCCAAGGGCCGAGATTAGTCGATACCGTGACGTCGGGCGAGGTCGTGACAAGGCGCGAGGCGAGCGCCGAATTGCCGCGCGCCAGCTCGTTCAGCACCGCGCCGAAAGCCTGCTGCGTCGAGGTCTTCGCCTGTCGCTTGATGGCGAGACTGTCCGGCAGTTCCACCTTGTCGGCCAGATGCACCCGCGAGCCACCGCGGTTGAAGGAAACCCCGGCGACATAGTCGCGAACCTCTTCCTTCGGCATGTCGAGATGTGCGAACGGGTCCCACTCTCCACCCTCCGGCACGCCCATGCCAGAGCGGAACAGTTCCATCTGTTCGGGCGTCATCAGACCCGCATGGTTGTCCTTGTGGCCCGCGAGCGGCGTGTTGAAGCCCTTCACGGTGTAGGCGATGAAACATTGCGGACCGTCGTCCTTGACCCCGTGGAAGCTCTCCAGCACCGACTCCATGTCGTGCCCGGCGAGGTTCGTCATCAACTCGTGCAGCGCCTTGTCGTCATGATCGTCGAGGATCGCCTTGATCCCCTTCACGCCGTGCAGGTCCTTCTTCAGGTGGTCGCGCCAGGTTCCGCTGCCGCCTGCCTGTCCCTTGAAGGTCAGCGCGCTGTAAAGATCGTTCGGACACTCGTCGATCCAGTTCTCCAGCACATCGCCGCCCGGAAGCTCGAACACGCGCTGCAGCTTCTTGCCGTATTTCAGCATGTTGACGTTCCAGTCGACGGTTCCGAAGAACTGCCGGATCTTCTGGAACAGCCCGTCGGAGACCACGCCGTCGAGACTCTGGCGGTTGTAGTCGATCACCCACCAGAGGTTCCGGACATCGTATTTCCAGCCCTCGAGCATGGCCTCGTAGATATTGCCCTCGTCGAGCTCCGCATCGCCCATGATGGAGATCATGCGGCCCGCCGGCTGCTGCTGCAGGCCCTGGTCCTGGATCAGGTGATGCAGGCGGACATAGTCCTGCACCATGGAGGCGAAGAGCGTCATCGCGACGCCGAGGCCGACGGAGCCGGTGGAGAAATCGACCTCGTCCCGGTCCTTGGTCCGCGAGGGATAGGACTGCGCGCCGCCGAGCGCCCGGAAGCGCTCCAGCGCCGACTGGTCCTGCCGCCCCACCATGTACTGGATGGCATGGAAGACCGGGCTCGCATGCGGCTTCACCGCGACCCGGTCCTGCGGCTTCAGGACGTCGAAATAAAGCGCCGTCATGAGGGTCGCGACGGAAGCGCAGGACGCCTGGTGCCCCCCGACCTTTATACCGTCGCGCGAGGGCCGGATATGATTGGCGTTGTGGATCATCCACATCGCCAGCCAGAGGACTTTCTTCTCCAGCTCACGCAGGGTCTCGATCTTGTTTTGCGGTTCCACGAGGCCCATTCCGGCTCCCCTTCCGACGGTCGTTGATCGGGGGAATATGCTGTCGGCGAAATAAAGTGTCGAGAGACGCCGATCAATTCGCAACGATCGAACCAAAGCGATCTTCGCCACCCGCAAGTTTGCGTGCACCCGCGCCAAGGACGGAACTTTGTTTCGCGGACTTGATCCCGAATCAGGGATCGCGGTCCCGGCGCCCTGGGCATTTCTCCCTTGCTTGCGGCGGGACCGCAGAAATAGAAGGGAGCGGCAGGCTCGTGACGGCGGTAGCCGAGCGGCCGCCGCTCGGTCCGGACGCCGACGGCCGGTTCAACAGGGATAGGACTCGATGGCCCCGAAAGTTACAGCGATCACCACCTTCAACAGGAAGGGGCTGGAACAGTACGGGCGCACTGCGATCGGCAGTTTTCTGCAGCACTGGCCGTCCGCAGTGGACCTCGTGGTCTATTCGGAGGGCTTCGATCTCGAGCCTGCGGCTCGCGTCCGCAGCATTTCGTTGAACGGTGCCGCGCCCCGGCTTGTCACCTTCAAGAACCACTACAGCAAGCAGCCCATGGCCGCCGGTCATACGAAGACCGGCTACGACTACAATTTCGACGCCGTCCGCTTCGCGCACAAGATGTTCGCCATGTTCGCGGCCGCCGCGACGCTCGATACCGATTACCTGGTCTGGCTCGACGGCGACGTCGTCACCCAGGCAGACGTTCCGGAAAGCTTCATCCCGGAGATCATGGAAGGCGTCTTCGCCGCCTATCTCGGGCGCAAGGGAATGCACAGCGAGACCGGTTTTCTCTGTTTCGATCTGCGGCATCCGGAAGCGAAACCGTTCTTCGAGACGATGGAGCGGATCTACCTCACCGGCGAACTGTTCAAACTGAACGCCTGGCACGATTGCGAGGTCTTCGATGTGACGCGCACGGTCTTCGAAGCGCAGGGCAAGATCCGGACACGGGACCTGTCGGCCGATCTGGAGACCCTCGACCCGTTCTCCGAGAGTTGCCTGTCTGCCTATATGAGCCACTTCAAGGGCCAGCCGAAGACCGAGGACGGCGCCGCGGGTCAGGGCCGGATCGAGACGATGAACAATCCGCGCCGCTACGAGCAGATCCTCCGTCTGATCGAGGCCTTCAAGCCGGAGACGATCGTCGAGGTCGGAACCTGGAATGGGCGCCGGGCGATCGAGATGGCGCGGCACGGACTGCGCTTCGGGACCAGTATCCGCTACACCGGATACGATCTGTTCGAAGCGGCGACGCCGGAAAACGACTCCGAGGAACTGAACGGCAAGAGCTCGGTAACGCTAGCGGCGGTCGACGCCGCGCTTTCCGCATTCGAAACCGCAAATCCGGGTTTCAGCTACCGTCTCATTCGCGGCAATTCGCTCGAGACGCTCGAAGAACAGAGTGCCGACTTCTGTTTCATTGACGGCGGACACGCCTGCGAGACCATCGCGCACGATTTCTCGAAGCTGAGAGATTCGAAGGTCGTCGTTTTCGACGACTACTATCTGGACGGAGCCGATACCGACGCTTTCGGCTGCAACAAACTGCTTGAAGCCATCCCGCATCTCGTCCTTCCGGTCACCGACAGATTCTCCAACGGCCTCGCCATCGCGCTCGCGGTGACGGCATCGCCGGAGAAGCTGGCCAAGATCAGATCCCTGTTTCCACATGCAACGGGCAAGAGCCTATGAAGACCGCTCTCATCACCGGCATCACCGGTCAGGACGGCGCCTATCTCGCCCGGCACCTTCTCAACGAAGGCTACAGGGTGGTGGGAACGCGCCGGCGCTCGGCGAGCACCAACACCGGGCGCCTCGACGAACTCGGCATCACCGACCGGGTCGAGATCGCGACCATCGAGATGCTGGAATTCGGCAGCATCCTCTCCGCCCTGCAGGAGAGCCAGCCGGACGAGATCTACAATCTCGCGGCCCAGAGCTTCGTCGGCGCGTCTTTCGGGCAGCCGATCTTCACGATGGAAGCCAATGCCGTCGCGGTCTACCGGCTCCTCGAGGCCATACGGATCGTCAACCCGGAGGCCCGACTTTACCAGGCCTCCACCTCGGAGATGTTCGGCGGCATCAGCGCCGACAGCCTGAACGAGACCTCCCGCTTCTATCCGAAAAGCCCCTATGCGGTCTCCAAGGTGGCCGCGCATATGGCGACCACGAATTACCGCGAGGCGCACGGGATGTTCTGCTGCAACGGCATCCTGTTCAATCACGAGTCCCCGCTGCGCGGCGCGGAATTCGTGACCCGCAAGATCACGACCAACCTGGCCCGCATCGCCCTCGGCGACGAGCGGCCGCTGACGCTCGGCAACATCGACGCCCGGCGCGATTGGGGATATGCGGAAGACTATTGCCGCGGCATGCATCTGATGATGACGCGCGGTGAAGCGTCCGATTATGTGCTCGCCACCGGCGTCAGCATCAGCGTCCGCGACTTTTTCCAACATGCCGCCGAGGCGCTCGGGATGGAGATCATCTTCGAGGGCGAAGGTGCGGCTGAGGTCGCGCACGACCGCAAGACCGGCAAATGCGTACTGAGAATCGATCCGGATCAGTACAGACCGGCAGAGGTGAATACGCTTATTGGCGACGCCTCGAAAGCACGGCGTGAACTCGGCTGGACTCCGATCATCTCTGTTGCTGAGCTCGCAGAAATTATGGTTCGCAAAGATTACGACAGGCTCAAGAAAGGCGAGGCGATACTTTGACTCTCAACGGATCGGGAAGGAAAATGCGTCCGATCCGAACGAGACAGGTAAATGCCGGTTGATCGAAGGTCGGTGCCTGGATGGAGACCCGCTTGATGATCCCCATGCATCAGAATGTACTGGCGACACCGAACCCAACGCACATAATTGACCCGGGAAGGTCTTGCCACACCGCGCAAATTTTAATGCACCCTATGTCTGCACCCGTGCGACGTGACTGGACGTTATGACGAAACTAGTGATCGATCTCGGCGACGGGATTATTCCGGAAAATCAGCTATCGCTTGTTCAGCATTTCTCGGCCTTGATCATCGAAGGACGTCTCGACCAAGCGCAGATGTTGTTGAATTCTCTGATTTCCGCAAATCGATTCCGCAGCGTTAACCACGTTCACAACCAGCTTTACAGGGACGTCGATGCCTCGACCGCAACCCGGGGAAAGCGCTCGATCTGGGACAAGGACATCACCCGCTATCAGAACTCGACAGGCTGGATCCGTCAGTTCTTCGATGATTGTTTCAGCCCGGAAGAGAAATCCGCAATTGCTGACATTTCCATCACCAGAGCCTCATCGGTTGCCAGTATAGGGTCATGCTTCGCCACCAACATCTCGAAGCACCTGCGCGATCAGGGAATGCAGAACGTGCATACCCTGCGCGTTGAAGAAGCTGTCAATTCACCCCGGCTGATCGACCTCTATCTCAATCCCGAGAAAATAAGCGATCACGAAAAGAAGATTTGGGACGACCGGTTCAGCGTCGACTCGCAAAATATCCTGAACGGTCTGAAGAACATGGATCTGCTTGTTCTGACATTCGGGGTGGGATTCGATTTCATCGATCGGGAGGGGAACATCCTGATCGATCCGACAAACCTGTCTCAGCGCCTCAGGGACAATGAGATTTCACTACAGGCTCCAACGCCCGGGCAACAGACCGAATACATCAAATCCTGTATCCGGAAGATCTCGGAGACGAACCCCGATCTTCCGGTATTCGTGACTCTCTCTCCGGTTCCGCTCAGCGGTTTTCACGGAGACTATCATGTCGCGGTGGCAAACACGCTCAGCAAGGCCAATCTGGCAATCGCGATCCAGTCTGCACGACAGGAAACGCCCTTTTTCTACCTTCCGACTTTTGAAATCGTCACGGCCCTCTATGGAATGGTGGAGAATGTCCCGACCTGGGGAGAAGATGGAACCAGCCGGCACCCGAAGAACCCGGTGATCAAGGACATCTGCAGCGCTTTCGTGGATTATCTGGGCCTGCAGAACTGACGACATCGAGGGTCCTTCGAGGCGAGACTACGACCCAACCGCGCCCGCGGCCCCTCTGACGAATACAATTTCTTTCTTCGTGTCCTCTTCCCGCATCTGTTCACGCCACATCGCCGCGTAAACACCGCCCTGCTCCAAAAGGTCGCTGTGACTGCCCCGTTCGGCGATTTCTCCATCGCGCAGCACGATGATCTCGTGCGCATCGATCACAGTCGAGAGCCGGTGCGCGATGACTAGCGTGGTATAATTCTGGCTGACCTCGGAAAGACTGCTCTGGATCGCCTTCTCGGTATGGCTGTCGAGGGCGGAGGTCGCCTCGTCGAAGAGGAAGATCTTCGGCCGTTTCAGCAGCGTCCTGGCAATCGCCACACGCTGCTTCTCCCCGCCCGAGAGCTTCAGGCCGCGCTCGCCGACAGTCGTCTCATAGCCGTCCGGAAGGCTCATGACGAAATCGTGGATGCTCGCATGCTTCGCCGCTTCCTCGACCTCCTCTCGGCTCGCCGAAGGGCGGCCATAGGCGATGTTGTAGAAGATCGTATCGTTGAACAGCACCGTGTCCTGCGGAACGATACCGATGGCGCGGCGGAGACTGTCCTGGGTCACGCTGCGGATATCCTGCCCGTCGATCAGGACCGCGCCGTCGTCGATATCGTAGAAGCGGAACAGCAGGCGGGAGATCGTCGACTTACCGGCGCCGCTCGGCCCGACCAGCGCCACCGTCTTGCCAGCCGGCACCTCGAAGCTGATCCCCTTCAGGATCGGCCGCGCGGCGGAATAGCCGAACTTCACGTCCTCGAAGTGCACCTGCCCCTTCTCGACCACAAGTTCCTTCGCGTCCGGCGCATCCTCGATTTCCCGCTCCTCGTCGAGCAGACGGAACATCTGCTCCATGTCGGTCAGCGACTGCTTGATCTCGCGATAGACGAAGCCGAGGAAGTTGAGCGGCAGGTAAAGCTGGATCAGGTAGGTGTTCACCATCACGAAATCGCCCACCGTCGCTCGTCCCGCCGCGATGTCTCCGCCAGCTAGGATCATCACCAACGTCAGGCCCGCGGCGATGATCCCGCCCTGCCCGACATTGACCAGCGAGAGGCTGGTCCGGCTCTGCACCGCCGCGTCCTCGTAGGAGCGCATGGACTGGTCGAAACGCTCCTCCTCGTGCCGCTCGTTGCCGAAATACTTCACCGTCTCGTAGTTCAACAGACTGTCGATGGCCCGCGTCGTCGCCCGGTTGTCCATCGAGTTCATCTTCCGCCGGAACTTCAGGCGCCATTCGGTGATCAGAGTGGTGAAGAGAATGTAGGAACCTATCGTCCCGAAGGTGACCACCGCATAGCGGTAGTCGAACATCGCCCAGAGGATGCCGCAGACCAGCAGGATCTCGAACAGCGTCGGCAGGATGTTGAACAGCATGAAGTTCAGCAGGAACTCGATCGCCTTGGTGCCGCGTTCGATGACCCGCGAGATCCCGCCGGTCTGCCGGTCGAGATGGAATCGCAGGGAAAGCTGATGCAGGTGCCGGAAGGTCTTCAGCGCCGCCATTCGGATCGCCCGCTGGGCGACGCGCGCGAAGAAGAACTCGCGAAGCTGGGCGAAAGCCTGCTGCCCCAGCCGCGTCAGGCCGTAGGCGACGATGATCCAGATCAGGACAGTGAAGTCGAACTTGTCGCCGCCGGAAATCAGGTCGACGGCGTCCTTGTAGAGGATCGGGACATAGACCGACGCGCCCTTGGCCAGTGCCAGACAGAGCAATGCGATCACCACGCGCGCGCGCATCTCGAACTGCCCTTTCGGCCAGAGATATGGCAAGAGCGTCTTCACCGTCTGGATATCGGCCGTCGCGGGAGCGTCGGATTCGGTGAGGTTCGCGGTCGGGCGGCGGGGCATGAATTTTCCTAACTGGCGGATTGGAACGGCATACCGCTTGGTTATATGTTCGATAAATATCGAACTAATCAACCTTTGTGCAAGTCCAGTGGCTCCGGCAAGCTCGGTATCGGTGGCGCAGGTTCGACATGCCGTCGACGGCATGGGCTGACCGGCTGAACCGCTTCCGATGCCGGCGGCGTAGATGTCGTGTCAGGATTTAGGCGGCACGAGCCCCAAATAGACCCCATTCAGACGACAAAAAGGCACCGCTCCTCCGCGGCATCCCGCCAGGCGGTCGGGACATGCCATATCCGGGGGGGATATGAAACAGCTCATGATAATGCTGGCGCTGGTCTGCAGCCTGATGCAGGCGGCGAGCGCTCACGCCGAGGTCGGTACCGTCAGCCTGGTCAAGGTCTGGGGATACAAACAGCAACCAAGCGCAACGAAATGGGAAGCGCTCTATCGCCGCGACCCAGTTGAAATGAACCAGCGGCTGCGTACACCGGACGGCGGTGCGCTCCATGTCCGTTTTATTGACGATACCGAATTGCGCCTCGGATCCGCGGCGGAAGTCACGGTCGACCGCTTTGTCTTTGACCCGGTTTCCGGCGCTGGCAATCTGCAGGCGGAAGTAAGTCGGGGGCTGATGCGCTTCATCACCGGACGCATGAAGAAAGACGGAGTCCGGATCGGGACCCCGACAGCGATTATCGGTATCCGCGGCACGGACTTCACGATCGAAGTCGCCGAGGATGGTACGACGACGGTCGCGGTCCACGAAGGCGAGGTCGTGATCATGCCGAGGATCGGCGGCGGAAGCGAATCCGTGCCGGCAGGACAGAACGCCCGGGTCGCCTCGAACACATCGGTGGTGGAAATGGGCGTAAAGCCCCCTGCTCCGGATATCGGTCTTGAAAAAGGGGCTGGGCTGGACGGCCCCGCCGGCGGTGGCGGCGGAGGTGGAGACGGAAACGATAGCGGCGGTGACGGGAGCGGCGGCGGGTGCTAACCGGGCAACCTAACCGCTGTTGCGCAAACCGGCCGAAATGCCGTTGATCGTGAGCTGGACGCCCCGGAGGACTTTCGGATTGTCCGGCTCGCGGCGGTAATGACGCAGCAGGTTGACCTGCAGGTGGTTGAGCGGATCGAGATAGGGAAAACGGTTCGAGATCGAGCGCGAAAGCAGCGGGTTGTTCTCCAGGAGAGAACTGGCCCCGGTGATTTCGAACAGTGCCTCCACCGAGGCTTGCCGCTCATCCCTGATCCTGTGGAAGATCGTCTCGCGCAGCTCCTTGTCCTCGACCAGCTCGGCGTAGCGCGAGGCGATCGCCATGTTCGTCTTGGCCAGCACCATCGCCATGTTCGAGAGCTGTCCCTCGAAGAACGGCCAGTCACGATACATCGCGCGCAACTGCTCAAGACCGGTCGTCGGATTATCTGCAAGCCACGCTTTCACGGCACTGCCGAACCCGTACCAACCCGGCAGCATGAGTCGACACTGGGACCAGCTGAAAACCCACGGAATGGCACGCAGGTCGGAGATCTTCCCGAGCTTCTTCCGCGACGCCGGACGCGAGCCGATATTCAGCGTCGCGATCTCGTTGATGACGGTCGAGCCCCAGAAATACTCGTCGAACCTCGGCGTCTCGTAGACCAGCGCGCGGTAGGCTTTGAACGCTTCCGCCGAGAGCGCTTCCATGGTCTCGAGATAGGCTGGCGGAATGTCGTCGCGCTCGGGCCGCAACAGCGAGGCCTCGAGGCAGGCGGCGGCGAGGATTTCGAGGTTGCGACGGCCGAGATCCGGGTTGGTGTATTTGCTCGAGATGATCTCGCCCTGCTCGGTCAGCCGGATCTGTCCGTCCACAGCGCCGGCCGGCTGGGCGAGGATCGCCTCGAAGCTCGGGCCGCCGCCGCGACCGACTGTCCCGCCCCGGCCATGGAACAGACGTAGCCGGACGCCGTGTTTCCGGAACAGCTCGATCAGCGCGATCTCCGCCTTGTAGAGCTCCCAGCCGGATGTGAGATACCCACCGTCCTTGTTGCTGTCGGAATAGCCGAGCATCACCTCTTGTGTGCCGCCGAGACTGTCGACCAGCGCCCGGTAGGCCGGGATCGCAAGCAGCCGGTCCATGATTCCGACGCAGTTGCGCAGGTCCTCGATGGTCTCGAACAGAGGCACGACATTCACCCGGCTCCCGCCGTCGGACGTGACCAGCCCGACCTCCTTAAGAAGGATCGCGAGCTCGAGCAGGTCGGAGACGCTCTGGGTGTTCGAGATGATCGAGGTCGCGATGGCCCTCTGCCCATAGCGCCGGTGCGCCGCGGCGGCGGTGCGGAAGATCGCGAGTTCCTTCTCGGTCTCCTCGGCATAAGCCTCGAACGGCCGCACCAAAGGACGCGAATTGGCGAGTTCCGCTGAAAGCAGCTCGATCCGGGCCTCCTCGTCGAGCGTGGCATAATCCTCCGCGGCGCCAACGGCACACAGCAGATCGGCCATCGTCTTCGCATGCACCTCGGAGTTCTGCCGCATGTCGAGGCTCGCGAGATGGAAGCCGAAACAATCGACCGCGCGGCGCAGCCGGCGGAGGCGGCCTTCGGTCAGCAGGCGGGAGCCGTTCTCGACCAGAGAGTCGTGGATGACTTCCAGATCCGCGAGAAGTTCCTCCGGAAGGGCGTAACCGTTCCTTTCGTCCGAGGTCCTGCCATGCACCGGCATCGGCTCCCGCGGCAGAGGCTTCAATACCGCTCCCAAAGTCGCATCGAGCCGCGCACGCATGCCCGAGAGTGCGCGCCTGTAAGGCTCGACCGCAGTGTGCTGCGAGGTATCCGCAGCCGCATCCGCAAGCTCGGTCAGCTTCGCAGAGGCCGAGACGATGCGGAGCGAGAGCGAGAGCTCGTCCTCCAGCTTCTCCAGCTCCGAGAGATAGAAGCGCAGCACCCTCTCGCTCTGCATCTGAAGGGTGCGCTCCATGACCTCCGCGGTCACGAAAGGATTGCCATCCCGGTCGCCACCAATCCAACTGCCGATCCGGAGAAAAGAGGCAAGATCGATCTTCGCGCCCTCTCCGGCCATCGCGGCGATCCTGTCCTCAAGTCGGCAATAAAGCCGCGGAAGCTCCCGGAAAAAGGTGTAGTCATAATAAGTCAGCCCGTTCTCGACCTCGTCTTCAACCGTCAGGCGGGTCTGGCGCAGCAGATTGGTCTGCCAGAGAGTGAGGATGGCGCGGAGCAGCTTGTCGTCGATATCCGCCGCCTCTTCCGGGGTCCACAGTCCCCGTTCCCGCTTGGAGATCAGGTCCGCAACCGCCATCTCGCGACGCATCGTGCTCTTGCGCCGGACCTCGGTCGGATGTGCCGTCAGGACCGGGCTAACAAGCGCTTCCGCGAAAAAACGTTCCAGGTCGGTCGCTGAAAATCCTGCCTCCTCAGCCGCGCCAAGTGCCGCTTCGATGCTTCCGCGTTTCGCGGCCGAGCCCTGAATGTCATGCGCCCGGGTGCGACGAATATGGTGCTGGTCCTCGGCAATGTTGGCGAGGTGCGAGAAATAGCTGAAGGCACGGATCACCTGCACCGACTGGTCTGGACTGAGACGTGCGAGCAGTTCTTCCAACTCAAGCTTGGCCTGCAGCTCGTCATCGCGGTGAAAGCGGATGGATATCTGCCGGATCTTCTCGATGACATCGAAGATCCCCTGACCTTCCTGTTCCCGCACGGTGTCGCCGAGCAGACGCCCGAGCAACCGGATATCCTCGCGCAGGGGAGCATCCTTCGAGTCTTCGGCGACTTGATCGCCGGCGGAGTCCAGGTGGCTTTCGTCCGGCATCTTTCCCTCGCTTCCTCGAACGGGCGCCTTTTTCGGCCGGCGCGGGGCCAGACTGCATCGACTGCTGTTCGCAGGTGCAGCATTCCCACAACAGGGAAGGACGATCTGACACGTCGGTCAAGAACGAACGCGATCAGCTGGCCCATGGAGGGCGGCCAACGCTACTCTTGTAGGCCGGGAAATCGGCGGATCAGGAGGCGACGTTGAAGCTCTCGCCGCAGCCGCAGCGGCTGGTTTCGTTCGGGTTCTTGAAGACGAAGCCCGAATAATACTTGTCCTGCTGGAAATCCATCTCGGAGCCGAGG